>DXEO01000137.1 GCA_019114925.1 Candidatus Corynebacterium faecipullorum
GTTGGCCTCCAGCAGGTCGGCGCGCTCCATGCCTTTGCTGCGCGGGCGCGAGCCGACGAGGAAAGCAGCCTTGGTGTCCTTGAAGGCCACCTGCGGATCATCGGTGACGGTAATGCCACGCAGGAGGGGGAAAGCGGAGTCATTAAGCTCCATGGCCACGCCTTCAGCGGCTCCCACGGCGGCTGGGATTTCCAGCAGTGCGAGTTCCACCGGAGTGTCTTTGCCATAGACATCGCCCGCAGCGATGCGCCACAGCAGGGAGTAGGCGATGTTGCCGGCGGCGCCGGTGACGGTGATCTTGACGGGTTGCGATGCAGTCATGTGCGAGTCCTTTCGGCTGGGTATTCACCTTCCCACCCTAGTCCCGTTTTTCGCCCCCGTGGGGTGTGATTTTACCCCCGAAAGATGCGAGTTCTTTGTACTTGAGCTCCACGGCCGTCTTTTTTCGGCATAGTGGACAACTGTACGCATTTCCATCGACTAGACGGGACTTTCCATGAGCACTGAGACTTCATCGGTCGACTCCGGCTCTGTTGAGCACGTGATCGATGTTGCGATATCGGAGTTTTCTGAGCATGGTTATGCCGAAACCAAGCTCGAGACCGTATCGAAGCTGTCTGGGATGTCCAAGCGCATGATCCACTATTACTTCGGGGATAAGAAGGGTCTCTACCAGCAAGCCTTGGCAGCGGCAGCGCGGCGCCTCAACCCGACGGAGGGCAGCCTGGAGATCAATTCTGCTGTCCCGGTAGAGGGCGTGCGCACTTTGGTGGATTGGTTGTTCCGCCAGCATGTAAATAACCCCGAGGCCATCCGGATGCTGACGATGGAATCCTCCCACAGTGTGCTGGAGTCCTCGCAGGAGCTTGTCGACGTTTCCGAGATCTCCCTCCACCTCGACAGGCTGCTCATGCTGGGCCAAGATTCCGGCGCGTTCCGCCCAGGAATTTCCGCCAACGATATTTTCACACTGATTTCTGCGCTCACGATGTACCGGGTGACGAATCACGCGATGATGAGCAACCTGCTCGACATCAACATGTACACCCACAACAACACCGAGGGGCTGCACCGCATGGCGGTCGATGCTGTGCTGGCTTTTCTCACGGCGAACATCCCGGACATCGGCTTCGAGTC
The DNA here is from genome assembly GCA_019114925.1 of Candidatus Corynebacterium faecipullorum. Taxonomy (GTDB): domain Bacteria; phylum Actinomycetota; class Actinomycetes; order Mycobacteriales; family Mycobacteriaceae; genus Corynebacterium; species Corynebacterium faecipullorum. The sequence continues at coordinate 1,138 of DXEO01000137.1, forward strand.
CTACCTCACCCAGAACGAAACCGAGCTTGATGCTGAGTCCGCGCCCTTAGACGTCTACTCCACTGAGGACGAGGGCGACGCGCCCGCGAGCCTCTACGAATGACGCGGTGGCGTGGCCTCTACGACTAGAGCCCTCTCCCCAGCACCGCGCGAGCAAAGAAACCAAAGTAAAGGAACCCTCTGCGCGCCGGCCTGAGCACAAGCCCAGGTCACGCTCTCACTTTACAGCTAAATGGTTCCATTCATCTGGTTCCTTTGCCCCAACAGGCAGATGGCCTCTGACAGAAGGCGTTTTTAGACCTAAAAACGCCATGTAGACAGCACAAAAGGCATCTTCAGCCTTGAAGATGCCTTTTAAGAGATGCCATTTAGGCGGATTCCTTCGCCTCATCCGAGTACACGAACTCCGGCTCGCTGCCATCAGTCACACACTCCTGCGTGATGTGGACGCTGGCAATGTCCTCGCGGTCTGGGAGGTCGTACATGATGGGCACGAGCAGCTCCTCCATGATGGCACGCAGGCCGCGGGCACCGGTCTTGCGCTCAAGCGCGAGCTCAGCGATCGCCTCCAGCGCCGCGTCTTCAAAGTGCAGCTCCGCACCGTCCATGCTGAACAGGCGCTGGTATTGCTTGAGCAGAGAGTTCTTCGGCTCCACGAGCACCTTAACTAGCGATTCCCGGTCCAGGTTATCCACCGTGGCAACCACCGGCAGGCGGCCGATGAACTCCGGGATGAGGCCAAACTTCACCAAGTCCTCCGGACGCACCTGGGAGAAGAAGTCGACTGACTCCTTCTCATCTTTAGTCTCCAGCTTGGCGCCGAAGCCCACGCCCTTCTTGCCCACGCGCTCCGAAATCACCTTATCCAAGCCCGCGAACGCGCCGGCCACGATGAAGAGGATATTCGTCGTATCCAGCTGGATGAATTCCTGGTTCGGGTGCTTGCGCCCGCCCTGTGGCGGAATCGCCGCCACGGTGCCCTCGAGGATCTTCAGCAGCGCCTGCTGCACGCCCTCACCAGACACATCGCGGGTAATCGATGGATTCTCCGACTTGCGGGAGATCTTATCCACCTCATCGACGTAGATGATGCCGTGCTGCGCGCGCTCCACATCAAAGTCCGCTGCCTGCAGCAGCTTGAGCAGAATGTTCTCGACGTCCTCGCCCACGTAGCCAGCTTCGGTCAAGCTCGTGGCATCCGCGATGGCGAAGGGGACATCCAACAAACGCGCGAGGGTCTGCGCGAGGTAGGTCTTACCGGAGCCCGTCGGGCCCAGCATCAGGATGTTGGACTTGGCAATCTCCACCTCTTCATCCTGCGCCTTCTTTCGGCGGCCCTCCAGGCCCGCGGCTTCCTCCGCCTTGATGCGCTTGTAGTGGTTGTACACAGCCACCGACAACACGCGCTTGGCCTGATCCTGGCCAATGACGTACTTATCCAGAAAAGCCGAAATCTCCGAAGGACGCGGAAGGCGCATCTCCTTCTCTTCGTCCGCCTCGGCCTGAGCCGCGCCGAGCTCCTCCTCGATGATTTCGTTGCAGAGCTCGATGCACTCGTCACAGATGTAGACGCCGCCGCCGGCGATAAGCTTCTTCACCTGCTTCTGGCTCTTTCCACAGAAGGAACACTTGAGCAGGTCAGCGCTTTCTTGCATACGTGCCATGAAGGCCTTTCAACTCTTTTCTCTGGGGTTATGGTGGGGCGATTTTACCGCAGTTTGTTCCACTCTAGTAAACCACTCAGACTCGAGCACTATTCCTCGCTCAGCGGCGCGCCCTTGAATTTAAAACGGCAGTTAGTGGACATAGACAGAGCGGTTCACTAACTTACATCGAAACCGCTCTATCAGCAGAAAGATTTTCATGGATATCCGCGAACTCATCGACCGCTCCCCCATGGGCGCACGCCAGTGGCTCATCATCGCCATTGCCCTCTTCCTCAATGCCCTCGACGGCTACGACATGGTGGCCATGGCCTTCGGCGCCGGCACCGTCAGCGAAGAGTTCGCGCTGTCCGATTCTTCCCTTGGCTGGCTCCTGTCCTCCGCCCTCATCGGTATCGGCCTTGGTTCGCTCTTCCTCGCCCCGTTGGCTGACCGCCTTGGACGCACCACCCTCATCACGGTCTCGCTCGTCATCGACCTCGTCGGCCTCGTGCTTACCGCCCTCGCACCTACGTTCAGCCTTCTCCTGATCTGCCGCCTCATCACCGGCATTGGCGTCGGCGGCGTGCTTGTCTGCGTCACCGTCCTCGTCAGCGAGTACTCCAACCTGCGCTTCCGCGGCCTGGCCGTCGCCATCTACGCCTCCGGCTATGGCCTGGGCGCCTCCTTCTGTGGCGTTGTCGCCTCCTCCTTCGATAGCTGGCAGCCCATCTTCTGGGTCGGTGCCGCACTCACCGTTGTCGCCCTTCTCCTCACGGCTGCTTTCGTCCCCGAGTCCGCCGACTTCCTCGCCGCCCGCGGCCACATGGATTCTGTCCGCACCATCACTGCCAAACTCGGCCTCACGGGAGAGGTCAGCGTCCGCCCCCGCACCACCCACAAGGCCTCCTTCAAGGATCTCGTGTCACCGCAGTTCCTGCGCACCTCCATCAAGCTCTGGCTGGCCTTCAGCTTCATCATGTTCGCCTACAACTTCACCTCCCAGTGGACCCCGAAGCTCCTCACCGCCGAGGGACTTAGCGCCCAGCAGGGCATCATCGGCGGCATCATGCTCTCCTTCGGCGGGGCTATCGGCGCCATCCTCTACGGTCTATTCACCACGCGCATCGACGCCCGCCCCCTGCTCATCGTCTTCTGCCTCATCTCCTCCGTCGTCCTCGTCGGCTTCATTAACTCCACTGCAGTACCCTCCCTCATGTTTGCCCTCGGCGTCGGCGTAGGCCTTACCCTCAACGCTTGCATCTCCGGCCTCTACACCGTCACCCCGGAGGCTTACCCTTCGGCGCTGCGCACCACGGGTACGGGTGCTGCCATCGGCATCGCCCGCGTCGGCGCGACACTCGCCCCCATCCTGGCGGGCTACCTCCTCGAGAGCGGCTGGACCCCCACGGGGCTCTACACCCTCGCCGGCGCTACCGCTGTGTTGGCCGCAGTCTCCCTTGTCGGTGTGCGCGCCTACACGGCGACCGCCAAGCAGACAGCACCCCAGACCGTGGCGGCCTAGGCTGGAGGGGGCACACAGCCCCAACCGCTTAGGAGCAGCACATGTTTGATCTTCAGGACCAAGTTTCTATCGTCACCGGCGGCGCCACCGGAATCGGCCGCGGCATCGTCAGCGCTCTGCGTGAAGCCGGCGCGACCGTCGTCATCGCTGACCTCAACCTGGAGGCCGCGCAAAAGACCGCCGAAGAACTTGGGGCAGACGCCCTGCTTGTCGACGTCACCTCGCGCGACTCCGTCCGCAACCTTTACAGGGACGTCGTCAAGCGCTATGGCCGCATCGACATCGTCTGTTCCAACGCCGGTGTCTTCCCCAACTGCCCGCTCGAGGACATGACCGACGAGCAGTGGGACACCATGTTCGCCATCAATACACACGGCACATTTACCGTGGTGCAGGAAGCACTGCCCTATATGAAGAAGGCGGGCTACGGGCGCATCGTCATCACGACGTCTATCACCGGCTCGCATACCGGTTACCCAGGCTGGGCGCACTACGGCGCTTCCAAGGCCGCACAGCAGGGCTTCATGCGCTCGGCAGCACTCGAAGTGGCGCGCGATGGCATCACCATCAACGGTGTTTTACCGGGCAACATCCTCACTGAGGGTTTGGAGGGCCAAGGTCAGGAGTATCTCGACCAGATGGCGCGCTCCGTCCCCATGCACCGCTTAGGTTCCCCGCGCGATATCGGCAACGCCGCGGCCTTCCTAGCTTCCCGCGAGGCGGGCTACATCACGGGACAGACCCTCATCATTGACGGCGGCCAGATCCTTCCCGAGTCCCCCGAAGCCATCCTGCCGCCCTATGAGGCCTAAGCACGACCGAAGCCCCGCTATCTACTAGACAGCGGGGCTTTCAGCTTGCTCAGCTAGGCGTTGAGCTTGCGGTAGTCAAAGACGGTATCGATGAGACCGTATTCGACGGCTTCCTGCGCGGTGAGGATCTTGTCGAGGTCGGTATCGATGCGCACCTGCTCCGCCGTCTTGCCGGTGTGCTCCGCCAGGGTCTCCTCCATCAGACGGCGCATGCGCTCAATTTCGTTGGCCTCGATCTCGAGGTCCGACACCTGACCCTGCGTGCCCTGCGTGCGCGGCTGGTGAATGAGCACGCGGGAGTTCGGCAGGGCGGCACGCTTGCCCGGGGCACCAGCCGCGAGCAGGACTGCAGCTGCGGAGGCAGCCTGACCCAGGCACACGGTCTGCACATCCGGGCGGACGTAGCGCATGGTGTCGTAGATAGCCATCAGCGCGGTGAAGGAGCCACCCGGGGAGTTGATGTACATCGTGATGTCGCGGTCCGGGTCCTGGGA
>DXEO01000013.1 GCA_019114925.1 Candidatus Corynebacterium faecipullorum
CCCACGAGGATGAGCAGGCCGATGAAGATGTAGAGCCAGCTGAACATTGCTCTACTATCTCACGGCGAGCTTTAAGCGCGGACGGTGACCTTCTCGTTCGCCGCGATTTCCTCCAAGCGGTCGGCCGAGCACAGGCCAGACACGATGACGGCCGAGCCACCCGCAGCCAGTGGCTCTAACACAGCACGTTGGAAGGAGGCGGTGTCGCTCCACCCTGGAGACAGCACGCGCTCAGCGGCCATGTCAGTGGGGAAGAGCTCCGGAAGCGGAGTGGTGGAACCATAGAAGTGATCGCCGTAAAAGCGCACCGTGGGGCCGAAGTCGATGGTGCCGAGCGGCAACTCGCCGCCGCTTTCGACAACGCCGCGGCCAAAAGGATCCTGGGTGACCAGCACCGTGTCGACCAGTGGGGTAGAAGCCGAGCCGGCGTTGGCCTCGAGGTAGGCCTCCGGAGAGGTGAACACTACGGCGATATCTTCGGCGTGCGGCTGCGAGGCAGCCGCACCGTCGGTTACGTCGAAGGGGATACCTGCGGCTAGCGCCCCAAGCGCAACGACGGCGGCCTGCCAAGACACAGGAAGGTCGATGAGGATGCGGGAGTCCGAGTCTGGTTCGAGGTCGAGCTCTTCCAGCAGCATGTTGGCAATCTTGGAGGTCCAGTTCTCCAGCGTTTGCGCCGAGAAGTCCATGCGGGTGCCGTCAGTTTCGTTATAAACACTGAGCCGGGGAGCGGAGGCATCGGCGGACAAGAGATGCTGAAGGAGTTCCATGTCCGCCCATCGTAGGTGGCGGGCGCCCAGCCCGCCACGACGCTCTTAATTCACGCAGCGTGGGCCGTCGCCGCCGGCGTCGATCTCAGGCGAAATCTCCGCGGTACCGAAGTCATCGCCCGGGGTACCTACCTGCTGAGTGTCGCCGCCTTGGTCGGGCTCCGCAGCAGCCTCTTCTTCCTGCGCGGAGTCATCCTTCGGGCCGGAGTAGTCATCGGTAGCCACCACGATGAAGGTATCCGGCTCGAGTTCTTCGTTGACCGTGACCGGCAGTCCGCCGAGCTGTTCAGCCAAAGCCTGGGCGCGCTCATCGTTAGCATCCGCGGCCACAATCTGGGACTCGGTATACAGGCCTGACTGCGCATTGGCTGTGCGCTCCACGGTGTAGCCCACGTTCTTCAGCCACGCGCCGATTCCGCTGGCCATTCCGTCGACGTTGCCGGCGTTGAGGACGTGCAGGTTGAGGTTCTCGGCCACGGGCTTCTCACCATTTTCGCCGCCCTCGTCCTTGGCGGCATCCTCGGACTTTTCGGCCGCATCGGCCTTTTCCTGGGACTTGGCCAGATCCTCCATGAAGCGATGTACCTCCGCGGTATCGATGGTCACCACCGATTCGCCATAATCACCCACGCCGGTAATTGAGGTCACCGGGATCGTCGTAAAGGTCACGTTGCCGCCGGCCAGTCCAGCTAGCTGGGTGACAAAGCCCATGATGTCCCAACCGTCGTCGATGACCACGGAGCGCTCCACGGCATCGGCAATCTTGTTGAGTTTGCCCGGGGAGCTCAATGTTCCCGAGTCCAGCACCTTCGAGGTTAGCGAAGCCATGTAGGCCTGCTGGCGCACGATGCGGTCAAGGTCACCGCGCGGGAGATCATAGCGCTGACGCACGAAGGACAGGCCCTCGGAGCCCTGCAAAGTTTGGCGCCCGGCTGGGAACTTGGCGCCCGACATCGGATCATCGACGGCGTCGTTGAGGCAGACGTCGACGCCTCCGACGGCGTCGGTAAGCAGCACGAAGCCCAGCAAACCCACCTCAGCGTAGTGATCAACGCTGACATCAGTGAGTTGGTGCACCATCGAAATGAGACCAGAACGGCCGGCTTCCGTGCTTTCCTTCTCGATCTCCTTGTCCGTGTGAGGTGCCTTCTCGCCCGCTGCCTCAGCCTCCGCGTTGTCCTGCTGCAGCTTTTCCATCTTGGCTAGCTTGTGTTGCGCAAAGACGGCGTTGATCTTCGTGTTTCCGAAGTCTTCGTCGTGGACATAGGTATCGCGCGGTATGGATACTGCCGTGGCGCGCGAGCCGTCGTCGGGGATACGGATCACCATGATGGTGTCCGTGTTTTCCTCTCCTTCGTCCACGCCGGCATGCAGATCTGCCAACTCCTGTTCGGAAAGCGGATTGCCCTTGGCATCGGTGCGGGAGTCCTTGCCCACGAGCAAGATATCGACCGCGCCATCGAGGTTGCTGTCCTTGAAACCACCCTGGTTACCCAGCGCCAGGTTAGAGGCGGAGGAAATATCATTTCCCAGCTTTCCCACGGTGAAGTAGCCCACGCCGGAGAGCACCAGGACGACAGCCGACAGGAACGCGACGACGGCTTTCACCGGCGTCGATCCTCGTTGGGCGGTGGGCGCGGACTGCGAGGGCGCGGCCTGGATATGGCGGGCGGCGCGCGGGGAGTTCGGGGAAGTCACGGGACTAGTTTAGGTGAGCTCGCTGCAAAAACGTGAAGCAGTGTCGCGGGCGCGTGCGCGCGCTGGCGTTGGGTACGCTCAAATTCATCGTGAAGAATATACAGAAACCCCTGGCCGTGGTCACCGTGACCTTTTCTCCTGGCCGTTACCTCAGCGATTTCTTGTCATCGCTGCGCTTGGCGACGTCCCACCCAACCCTCACCATCCTCGCCGATAACGGCTCCACCGATGGGGTGCCGGAAGCGGCCGCGCAGGAGCATGCGGACGTGGAATTCCTCGATACCGGGGGAAACCTCGGTTATGGCGCCGGAATGAATGCCGGCGCGCGTTTCGCTCGTGCGAAAGGCGTCGATGAAGAGTTCTTTCTCATTGCTAACCCGGACGTGACGTTTAGCGAAGGTTCTCTGGATGAGCTGCTCGCGTGCGCGCGCCGCCACCCTGACGCCGCGGCGGTGGGGCCGCGCATCGTGGAGCCGGACGGCAGTAACTATCCCTCTGCTCGCGCGGTGCCGACGTTGTTGACGGGTGTTGGCCATGCGCTCTTTGGCACGATCTGGCCTTCCAATCCGTGGTCGCGCGCCTACCGCGATGATGCCGACATGGACAGCGAGCGCCCCGCCGGCTGGCTATCCGGCTCCTGCCTGTTGGTGCGCTGGGAGGCTTTTGAACAGATTGGCGGCTTTGATGAGCGTTACTTCATGTATTTGGAGGACGTGGACTTAGGTGACCGCTTCACTCGCGCCGGCTGGCGCAATATCTTCTGCCCCACAGCGGTCATTACCCACGCTAAGGGCCATTCAACGCAGTCCCATCGCGGTGCGATGCTGCGTGCTCACCACGATTCTGCTTATCGCTTCCAGGCGGATAGGCACCCGCACTGGTGCCAAGCGCCGCTGCGCGCGGCTTTGTGGCTGGGGTTGCGGCTACGCGGGCTGATTTTAAGCGCGTGCCGCGACGGCTCCTAGGGCTGGGGCGCTTATACACTTACGGTGGCTTATCTGAAAAGAGATTAAGGAACGATATGACTGAATCAGCGCCCCAGTGGGGATCGACGGCCGATGCCGTCATTCTGGTGGGAGGTCGCGGCACCCGTCTGCGCCCGCTGACGATTGGCACGCCGAAGCCGATGTTGCCCACGGCCAACTACCCATTCCTGCAGCACCTGCTTGCCCGTATCAAGGAAGCAGGAATCGAGCACGTGGTGCTCTCTACTTCCTACAAGGCGGAGGTCTTTGAGGAGTACTTTGGAGACGGCTCCGAGCTGGGCCTGGAGATCGAGTACGTCGTGGAGGAAACCGCTCTGGGCACTGGTGGCGGTATCCGCAATGTCTATGACAAGCTGCGCCAGGATACGGTCATGGTGTTCAACGGTGACGTTTTGTCCGGAATGGATCTCAACGGCATCCTCGATACGCATCACTCCAAGGATGCGGATGTGACAATGCACCTGCTCAACGTTGCTGATCCTCGCGCCTTTGGTTGCGTTCCGACGGATTCTGAAGGGCGGGTGACGGCCTTTTTGGAGAAGACCGAGGATCCGCCGACGAACCAGATTAATGCTGGCTGCTACGTGTTCAAGAAGGATGTTATTGAAACCATACCGGCTGGCCGCGTGGTTTCTGTAGAGCGCGAGACCTTCCCGCAGTTGCTGGAGTCGGGCCGCCTTGTGGTCGGACACGTGGACAACTCCTACTGGCGCGATATGGGCCGTCCGGATGATTTCGTCCGCGGTTCTTCTGATCTGGTGCGCGGTATTGCGCATTCGCCGTTGTTGGTGGGCCGCACGGGTGAGTCCGTGGTGGATGAGTCCGCGGGTATTGCCGGTGGCGTGCTCCTTCTATCTGGTACGGCTGTGGGCCGCGGTTCCGTCGTTGGGGCGGGTTCGCGTTTGGATGGCACGGTGGTCTTTGATGGTGTGACCATTGAGCCGGGTGCCATTATCAACAACTCCATCATTGCCTCGGGTGCTCACATCGGTGCGAACGCGCACATCGATAACTGTGTCATTGGTGAGGGTGCAACCATTGGTGCGCGCTGTGAGCTGCAGGGCGGCATGCGAGTCTTCCCGGGCGTGAGCATTCCGGACGCGGGCGTGCGTTTTAGTTCCGACGCCTAAGCGCTGCAGCGCAGCGGAATAAAGAGATAGGAAAGCGCGGAGAGCGAGGGGTGGCTCTCGGCGCTTTCCTTTTCTTGTTCTCTAGTACCGGCGGCGAAGGCGAAGCGATACACATGGGCCGTGACTCGAGGTTTTCGTGGTGCGAATGAGATCCATGTGTTTTGCTGTACTGGGTGGCGACACGCCGAAGAAACCTTGGAATTGTTCACAGGGTCGGTGGTGGCCACTATATGTAGTACCCCCGACGATCACCCCCCGGTTAGGGGATCTGTGACTGGTGTGAAAGTTGGGGTCTCTGTACAGCGTTTTCGCTGGAGTGGCTGAAAAATCTCCCGCGACAGGTTGACGATATTTAGTGATTCGGTGTGAAATGACATCAGTGTAATCAACGGCACGGCGGGCGCGGCACCGAGAAATCTTTTCGGTGTAGGGTCGGTGCCACCGAATTAAGAGAGAAACGACCTCGGAGAAAGGAAGCAGCGTGGACGATACAACGAATAACGGCGCTATTCTCCGTGGCGGTGCTGCTGCAGAGATGTCGCTCGATGAACTCTTTGGTGCCGTCGAGCAGGAGTGGCAAGACCAGGCGCTGTGCGCCCAAACGGACCCGGAAGCATTCTTTCCCGAAAAGGGAGGATCTACCCGCGAGGCTAAGCGCATCTGCCAGGCCTGCGCGGTGCGTGATGAATGCCTCGAGTATGCCCTGGAGCATGATGAGCGCTTCGGAATCTGGGGTGGGCTTTCGGACCGTGAGCGTCGCCGCCTCAAGCGTGAAATTGGTTAAAGCGTAGCGCAACCACGAGCGCGCAATCATTACTTCCCCCCTTTGCTGTTGGGCTTAGAGCTCAACGGCAAAGGGGGGAGTGGTGGTTTTACCAGGTAAAACGCGGATCAATATCTCCTGGATCGACATTGAGATAGTTCGCCACCAGCGCGGTGAGCACTGTGGATAGTAGTTCTTCGCGTTCTTGGGCGGACTGCACGCGCTCCTCTACGGGCATGCGGAAGATGACCAGCCGGGCGCGTGTGGGCTGTCCGTCGGAATCGACACCCGCGGGGACAATGCGTCCGAGCGGAACGGGGCCATCGGCGATGATCTCATCCGGCATTACGGTCATATCCACGGATAGGCGCATTCGGGGTACGGTATCGACCGCGAGATCGAGCCCGGTGAGCTGTTCCGCGAAGGCATTGTGGATGGGGGCGTAGGCCTCCAGCACGGCCATGTCGAAGCGCTCGGCGCTGCTGCGGTAGCGCGGCGTGTTGTGGGGGAGTAGAGGCCCGCGTGCACCGCGGCCATGGCGGTGGCGGGCCGGGCGAATATGCGGGCGCGGCGTGCTCATGCGGCTTAGTTTAAGCCGCCCAGAAGAGGGCTTGCGGCGAGGCGCGCCGCGCTGGACTATCTAAATCTCAAGTTAGGGTTTAGACTTGGGCCCGTGAATAGCTCTCGCCATTGCTCCCGCCCCGGCTGCGGCCGTCCCGCCGTGGCGACGTTGACCTACGCCTACGCGCAGCAAACCGCCGTCGTGGGCCCACTGTCTGAAGAAACCGATCCCCATGCCTGGGACCTGTGCGAAAAGCACAGCGCCCGCATTACCGCGCCGCAAGGCTGGGAGATGGTGCGTGTTGACCGCATCGAGCTTGATGAGGATGATGACCTCACAGCGCTCGCCGAAGCCGTGCGCGAGGCTGGTCGCGTGACCACCGGCTTGGTGGATGATTCCACCGCTGGTTCTGGTGCCGATCCCATCGACTATTCCGCCACCTTCGACGGCGCCGATCCACGTAATTCAAATCATCCTGTGTTCCGGACTCGTCGAGTGCATGATGCCCGCCAGCGCCGCCGTGCGCACCTGACGGTGGTTCCGGATGCAGAGTAGCCACTCGGACGCTTTTTAGCCCGTCGGACGCGAGCTACCGCGTCCGACGGGGGTATGCTTGTGGGCTATGCGAACTCGTGAACAGCTCAATGCAGTGATCAAGGCCTATGACATCCGTGGTGTCGTGGGCGAGGACATCGATGAGAACCTCGTGCGTGATACTGGTGCGGCTTTTGCCGCCATTCTCCGCGGGGAAGGGGAGAGCACCGTGGCGGTGGGCCATGACATGCGTCCTTCCTCCCCGCAGCTGGCCGCTGCTTTCGCGGAGGGCGCTGCTGCGCAGGGCCTCAATGTCATTCAGCTCGGCTTGACCTCGACCGATGAGCTGTATTTCGCTGCCGGCCACTTGAATTGTGCGGGCGCTATGTTCACCGCGTCGCATAACCCGGCAAAGTACAACGGCATCAAGCTCTGCCGCGCGGGTGCTGTTCCGGTGGGTCAGGAGACCGGCCTGGAGCAGATCAAGGACATGCTGATCGAGGGCACCCCGGCCTTCGACGGCGAGCCGGGCACCGTCACTGAGCGCGAGGTTCTGCCGGATTATGCGGCGTTCCTGCGCGGTCTGGTGCCGCTGGAGAATTCGCGCCCGCTGGTCGTCGCGGTGGACGCTGCGAACGGCATGGGCGGCCACACCGTCCCGGCAGTGTTCGAAGGCTTGCCCTTCGACGTCCGTGATCTCTACTTTGAGCTCGACGGTACCTTCCCCAACCACGAAGCGAACCCGCTGGATCCGAAGAATCTGGTGGATCTGCAGAAGTTCACTGTTGAGCAGAAGGCGGATATTGGCCTTGCCTTCGACGGCGATGCGGATCGCTGCTTCGTGGTGGATGAGAAGGGACAGCCGGTGGCCCCGTCCGCCATCTGTGCGTTGGTGGCGGAGCGCTACCTGGACAAGTTTCCTGGTGCTACGGTCATCCACAATCTGATTACGTCGAAGACCGTTCCGGAACTCATCGTGGAGAAGGGTGGCAAGGCTGTGCGCACCCGCGTGGGCCACTCCTTCATCAAGGCTCAGATGGCTAAGGAGAAGGCGGTCTTTGGTGGCGAGCACTCCGCGCATTACTACTTCCAGGAGTTCTGGAATGCAGATTCCGGTATGCTCGCTGCCATGCACGTGCTGGCTGCCCTGGGTGAGCAGGACAAGCCGCTGAGCGAGCTGATGGCGCAGTATTCGCGCTATGAGGCCTCGGGTGAGATCAACTCCACCGTGGAGGATCAGAAGGCCACGACGCAGCGCGTGCTGGATGAGCTGGCGGACAAGATTGAGTCCGTCGATGAGCTCGATGGCGTGACCGTACAGCTGAAGGGTACCGATGCGTGGTTCAACGTCCGTGCTTCGAATACCGAGCCGCTGCTGCGCCTCAACGTTGAGGCTAAGACTGAAGACGAGGTGCAGGCCATCGTCGACGAGGTGCTTGCCATCATCCGCGCTTAGTGTGAAGGCACGTGCCCTCGCGCGAAGGCCTTGAGGCTTGAGGCGAAAACTGCCCTATCTGACGATTTTCCCCGCGTTCATTGTTGCGGGAGCGATAACTTCGTCAGATAGGGCAGTTGCAGTTGGGGGCGACCCGGCTTGGCCATGGGGGGCTGGGCCGAGTGGCCCAGCCGGGGGGTTGGCGGCTTAGCCGCGCGAGTGGTTGACCATCTCTTCCCACTCGACAAACTTCTTACGCTCGCGGCCTTCGGCTTCGCCCAGAGCGCGCTCGGCGGCGTCAAGCTTCTTCCAGCCCTCCCAGGTTAGGTGCTCCAGGCCCTTGGACTCGAAGAGTTCGACGATATCCTCGTCGCGGGAGTGGGAGAGCTTGCCCGCTTCGGCGTCGGCAAGCAGCATGCCGATGGTCTCCGTGGCATCGGACTTGGTGT
>DXEO01000138.1 GCA_019114925.1 Candidatus Corynebacterium faecipullorum
GCGCAAGAATTGGCGGGATGCTTCAGCCAGTTCCGCCGGCTCGGCCTTGAGGGAGTCATCGGTATTCGGCATCTTGTTGACAAAGATGTCGCGGATTTCCGCACGGTTGCGGTGGATAGCCGGAACCAGAATGTGGGAAGGCTTGTCCTCACCCAGCTGGACGATGAGCTCTGCCAGGTCAGTTTCCTGGGCGTGGATGCCGGCCTCTTCCAAGTGCTCGTTGAGCGCAATTTCCTGAGTCGCCATGGACTTGATCTTGACCACGTCGGTCTCGCCGGTTTCGCGGATAAGCCCTTCGATGATCTCGTTGGCTTCCTTGGCATCGCGTGCCCAGTGGACGATGCCGCCGCGCTTGGTCACCTGCTCTTCGAACTGGAGCAGCAGTTCGCCCATGCGCACGGCGACGTCGTCCTTGAGTGCGGAGCCGGCGTCGCGAAGCTGCTCCCAGTCCGGGGTTTCATCAACGGCGCGCTGGCGCTTGTCACGAATCGTGGTGGTGGCGTGGTGCAGGTTACGGCGCTGGGTGGCGTTGTTGAGGCCCACGTGAGCCAGCGGCACGAAGGCCTTCGAGCCGCGCAAGTTGCCGTAGCCTTCAGGAGCGCGCGGAGGAGTGGTGTCGAGGAAGGAAGTCATTAGAGCATCTTCTCCTTGGAGTAGGCCGCAGAGGTGGGAGTCCACGGGTGTTCCTTAGTGGAGGCGAGGATTTCCGCCAAGTGGATAGCGCGAACGCCGGAGCGCTGGCGAGCCAGAGCGCCACCTATATTCATCAGGCAGGAGGAGTCACCGCCGGTGACGTACTCGGCCTCCGTTTCGCGGATGTGGCGGGTCTTATCACCGACCATCGCTGCGGAAACCTCGGCGTTCTTGAGGGCGAAGGTGCCGCCGAAACCACAGCATTCTTCTGCATTAGGCAGCGGGGCGAGGTCGATTCCCTCGACCTCCTTAAGAAGCTGGTAGGGGCGGTCACCCAACTTGAGGAAGCGCAGGCCGTGGCAGGAGGGGTGGTAGGTCACGCGGTGCGGGAAGAAGGCGCCAACGTTGGTGACCCCGGCGACGTCGACAAGAAACTCCGGGAGATCCAGGGTCTTGCCGGCCGCTTTCTTGGCGCCGTCCACATCGGCGGAAGTACCGAAACGATCAGCGATCATCTCGTGCTGCTCACGCACAGCGCCCACGCAGGAGCCGGAGGCGGAGACCACGTAGTCGATGGAGGGGTCCGCAAAGGCGTCCGCGTAAGTGCGGATCATACCCAAGGTCTGCTCCTGGTAGCCGGTATTGATGTGCATCTGGCCGCAGCAGGTTTGCTCCTCTGGGAAAACTACGTCATAGCCCAAGCGAGAGAGAATGAGGGCCGTGGCCTTATGGGCATCGGGGAAGAGTGAATCACCGATGCAAGTGGAAAACAATGCTATTCGCATTCGCGTGTGCTCCTTAGTCTGCCTTTCTGCGGCTTGTCCTGTGCTTGGCACAGCGATGGTGTATTCGGATGCGCGCTAATAGGACAGCCGCAGTGGGCATTTTTCGAGTTTGTATCTATGAGCCTACCGCTCAAAACTCGCATTATCGAGATGGGATTAGCCCTCTTACCTGGCGTTTTATCGCAACACTAATGTTGTGAAATTCCTTACGTGCAGAGATGAAGTGGACGCGAAACGTGGGCACGCGAAAACCCCCAGACGCGGCGAGCGAAGTGCCCGATTCTGGGGGTAGTGGGTGCTGAGGGTTGAGTACTTAAGGAACCAGGAAGCCCAGCACGTTGCTCATGAGGAAGACGATGACGCACACGACGACAAGGAAGGCCACGGAGTAGCCCACGACGGCCTTGAAGATGCGGGATTCCTGGCCCTCCATCTGGACGGCGGTGGCGGCGATGGCCAGCGACTGCGGGGAGATCATCTTGCCCACCACGCCACCCGAGGTATTGGCGGCCAGCATGAGGTCCGGATTGACGCCGATGCGATCGGCGGCGGTGACCTGCAGATTGGCAAAGAGCGCGTTGGCGGAGGTATCCGATCCGGTCACCGCGGTACCGATCCAGCCCAGGACGGGGGAGAAGAGCGCGAAGATGCCGCCAACAGAAGCCACGAACTGCCCGATAGAGATGGTCTGTCCGGAGTAGTTCATGGTGTAGGCCAGCGCCAGGACCAGGATGATGGTCAGCGCGGAGAACTTCATACGGGAGATAACCTCGCCGAATTTAGCCAGCGGCTCGGAAGCTTCCAGCTTGTAGCGGCCGTTCTCGTTGAAGGACATGTAGATAACAGCCACGATGATGCCGGAAATCAACAAGAGGGTTCCTGGGTTGCCCAGCACATTGAACTTAAAGGCGGTATCCATGGCTTGGCCTTCAGCGTCGAAGACGGTGCCGTCGAGAAGCGGCCAGGCAACGTTGAGCTGCAGGAAGCCGAAGATGGCCGGCCATGCGGTGGCGATGGCGAAGACAGCGGTGACCACGGCGTAGGGTAGCAGCGCCATCCAGATGCGGCTGCCATTGAGGTCTGTGACGTCCTCCTGGGCGGGCAACTCCATGCGCTCGCGCAGGCTGTCCACACCCTTGGGCTTCCACACGCGCAAGAAGATAAAGCCCGCGCCGAGGGAGACGATGCAGGCCACGACGTTGGTGAGCTGGTAGGCAAAGAAGGTGGCCGCGGCCCACTGGGCAATGGCGAAGGAGACGCCGATGACGGCGGCGGCGGGGCCGGCTTCCTTAACGCCGCGCATGCCGTCGAGGATGAAGAGAATAAAGAAAGGCACGACGGCAGCGATAAGCAGGACCTGCAGCGAAATCAGCCCGGCGATATCAGCGGTCTGCTCGGCGGTGCGCCCACCCACGGAGCCGGCGGTGGTCACCGGGATGCCCACCGCGCCGAAGGCCACGGGCGCGGTGTTGGCAATGAGCACGGTGGTGGCTGCCTTGAGAGGTTTGACGCCCAGCGCCAGGATCATGGTGGCCGTAATCGCGACCGGAGCGCCGAAGCCGGCGAGGGCCTCCAGGAGGCCACCGAAGCAGAAAGCGATGAGGATGGCCTGGATGCGGATATCGCCATCGCCCAAGAGGTCAAAGGTCTTGCGCAGATCATTGAAGCGGCCGGAGGCCACGGTGACCTCGTAGAACCAGATGGCGGTAATGATCACCCAGACGATGGGGAAGAGGCCGAAGAGCCCGCCGCGCACAGCGGAGGACAAGGCCATACCGGTTGGCATGCCCATGCCAAAAATGGCAATGAGAACCGCGACGAGAAGCGCTACCGCACCCGAGGTGTGGGCGCGGGCCTTGAGCCCCAAAAGCATGATGAAGAACGCGATGAGCGGCAACGTGGACACCAGCGCGGTGAGCCCGACGTTGCCAGCAATGGCGTCGGTGGTGATGTTGAAGGTTGACATAAAACTCAATTCTAGTTGGCTCCCGCTGGCGTCTTTGTGGAGATACCCAGGATGCGGCACTGCAAGTTTCAGCCGAGCGAGAGGGCGAAAGTTTGAATCGATTCAGATAGCGCCTTTTAGGGTAGAACCTGATGCCTCTATGTGTTGCATTGTTCACCCGATAGGGGTGAGTGACCTTGCTAACGTCTGCGACCTGATATCGCCTCCCAGCGGCGGAGACGATAGACTTTGGCCCTATGAATCCTGAAGATCTTTCCATCCTGATCAAGAACACTGCCGCCGCCGTGCTCACCGAGCATGAGCTGGACGCCTCCGTTCTGCCGGAGACCGTGACCGTGGAGCGCCCGCGCAATCCGGAGCACGGCGATTACGCCACCAACCTGGCACTCCAGGTGGCGAAGAAGGCTGGTGCCCAGCCCCGCGAGCTGGCGCAGTGGTTGGCGGATGCCCTCGCCGGCAATGACGCCATCGATGAGGCCTCCATCGCGGGCCCGGGATTCCTTAATATTCGCCTCGCTGCCGCAGCTCAGGGCGCCATCGTGGCCCAGGTGCTCAACGCCGGCGCAGACTTTGGTAGCAACAGCACCTACCAGGGCAAGAAGATCAACCTGGAGTTCGTTTCCGCGAACCCGACTGGCCCGATCCACCTGGGTGGTACCCGTTGGGCCGCCGTGGGTGATTCGCTGGGCCGCGTGCTCGAAGCCTCCGGCGCGGAGGTGACCCGCGAGTACTACTTCAACGATCACGGCGGACAGATCGACCGCTTCGCTCGCTCCCTCGTGGCTGCCGCCAAGGGCGAGCCCACCCCGGAGGACGGCTACGGCGGCGATTACATCAAGGAGATCGCACAGGGTGTGCTCGAGCAGAACCCGGGCGCCCTTGATGGCAGCGATGCCGAGGTCCAGGAGGCCTTCCGCTCGGCGGGCGTGGAGATGATGTTCGCCCAGATTAAGGAGTCCCTTCACGAATTCGGCGTGGACTTCGACGTCTACTTCCACGAAAACTCCCTCTTCGAGTCCGGTGCTGTAGAGAGGGCCATCCAGAAGCTCAAAGACAACGGCAAGCTCTACGAAGCTGAGGGCGCATGGTGGCTGAAGTCCACCGAGTATGGCGATGACAAGGACCGCGTGGTTATCAAGTCCGATGGCAACGCCGCCTACATCGCCGGCGATATCGCCTACGTGGCCGATAAGTTCGACCGCGGCCACGACCTGGCCATCTACATGCTGGGTGCTGACCACCACGGTTATATCGCCCGCCTGCGTGCCTCCGCCCAGGCCCTGGGCTATGACCCGGAGGCCGTCGAGGTCCTCATCGGCCAGATGGTCAACCTGGTCCGCGATGGCCAGGCGGTCAAGATGTCCAAGCGTGCCGGCACCGTCATCACCCTCGATGACCTTGTCGAGGCCATTGGCGTCGACGGCGCCCGCTACTCCCTGGTGCGCTCCTCCGTGGATTCCAGCTTGGACATCGACTTGGGCCTGTGGGCTTCGCAGTCTGCGGATAACCCGGTCTACTACGTGCAGTATGGCCACGCCCGCATCTGCTCCATCCTGCGCAAGGCAGCAGAGCTGGGCTTCGACACCGCCGCGCTTGGCGACGCCCCCCTCGACCTCCTCACCCACGACAAGGAGGGCGACCTCATCCGCACCCTGGGTGAGTTCCCCGAGGTTGTGGCCACCGCTGCCACGCTGCGTGAACCGCACCGCATCGCGCGCTATGCCGAGGAGCTTGCCGCCGTGTTCCACCGCTTCTATGACCAGTGCCAGGTGCTGCCGAAGGCTGGTGAAGAGACCGAGCCGATTCACTCCGCACGCCTCGCCCTGGCCAGCGCCACCCGCCAGGTCATGGCCAATGCCTTGACTATGGTCGGGGTCAGCGCACCGGAGAAGATGTAAGAAAAGGTATCGATGACTGATTTCAATTCTCTTCCGGCCCACGTGTGGCCGCGCAACGCTGCTCGAGGCTCAGATGGTGTGGTCTCGATTGGTGGCGTTTCCCTGACTGAGCTGGCTGAAGAATACGGCACCCCGCTCTATGTTTTCGATGAGCAGGACTTCCGCTCGCGCTGCCGGGACATGGCCCAGGCCTTCGGCGGCCCCGACCACGTGCACTATGCCTCCAAAGCTTTCATCACCAAGCGCATTGTGCGCTGGGTAGATGAGGAGGGCCTGTGCCTCGACGTGGCCTCTCTCAACGAGGCCAAGCTGGCGCTCGCCGCGGACTTCCCGCCGGAGCGCATGACCGCGCACGGTAATAACAAGGAAGACGAATACCTTGAGCTGTGTGTTAACGAGGGGATTGGCCATGTGGTGCTGGATAACGCGGAGGAGCTCTCGCGCCTCAACAGCATCGCTGCGGCCGCTGGCCGCGTGCAGCCGGTGATGATCCGTGTGAAGCCTGGCGTGGATGCCCACACGCACGAGTTCATCGCCACGGCTCATGAGGATCAAAAGTTTGGCATTTCCCTGTCCACCGGCGCCGCCTTCGAGGTCGCTCGCACGGTGTTGGAATCCGCGAACCTTAAGCTCGTGGGCTTGCACTGCCACGTGGGCTCCTCGGTGTTTAATGCCGATGGCTTCAAGTTGGCCGCCGAGCGCGTGCTGAGCCTCTACAAGCGCATCCATTCCGAGCTCGGCGTTGCCCTCGAGGAGCTGGACTTGGGCGGCGGCTTCGGCATTCCCTATATGGAATACGAGGAAGCTCTTGACGTCGCCACGCTGGCCCAGGACTTGCTTGACGCCGTGGAGCGCACCGCTACTGAGCTCGGCATCCAGCCGCCCTTCGTGCTGGTGGAGCCCGGCCGCTCCCTGGTGGGCGCCTCCGCGGTCACCGTCTACCGCGTGGGCACGGTTAAGGATGTGGAGACCGGCAAGGCGGATCTGCCGATGCGCCGCTACCTCTCGGTGGATGGTGGCATGTCCGATAACATCCGGCCGGCGCTCTATGGCTCGGAATATGACGTACGCGTGGTCAACCGCCGCACCCAGGGCGAGCCGGTGGACTCGCGCATCGTGGGCTTCCACTGCGAGTCCGGTGACATTCTGGTCAACGAGCGCCGTTTCCCCTCGGATATCACTACCGGGGATCTCCTCGCTTTCGCCACCACCGGCGCCTATCAGTACATGATGGCCTCGCGCTATAACGGTGCTTTGCGCCCGGCGGTCGTTTCCGTGAGTGACGGCAAAGCCTCGCTCATGCTGCGCCGGGAAACGGTAGAGGACTTGCTGGCATTGGACGTCGACTAGCGCGGCGTTGCCACAGCTCACCGCATTTTATTCACAAAGACATGGCCGGTCGCACGTTGTGCCGGCCATTTCGTATAGAAATAGACAGCTCGTTCTGTATAGTGATGGGCTAGCACGTAACAATCATTCGCAATTTCAACAAGGGGACACCATGACGACGACGAACCGTAGCAAGAAGCCCGAAGGCGAACCCGTAGGAATCGCGCTGCTTGGATTTGGCACCGTGGGCGCTGAGGTCTTCCGCCTCGTGCAGGAGAACGCTGACGCTTTTGCGCACCGCATCGGCGGACCCGTGGAGATCCGCGGCGTCGCCGTGCACAACAAGAACAAGGTGCGCCCAGGCGTGCCCGAGGAGCTGCTGACCGACGACGCCAAGGCGCTTGTCCTGCGCGATGATATCGACCTCGTCGTCGAGGTCATCGGCGGCATCGATTTCCCGCGCGAGCTCGTCCTCGCAGCCCTCAATGCCGGCAAATCCGTGGTCACCGCCAACAAGGCACTTGTTGCTGCACATGCGGATGAGCTCGCTGAGGCCGCCGACCGCGCCGACGTTGACCTGTATTTCGAGGCCGCCGTGGCCGCCGCCATCCCGGTCGTCGGCATGCTGCGCCGCTCCCTGGCCGGTGACAAGATCCAGCGCATCTCCGGAATCGTCAACGGCACCACGAACTTCATCCTGGACGCCATGGAGTCCACGGGTGCCTCCTATGAGGATGCGCTCGCTGAGGCCACGCGCCTGGGCTATGCTGAGGCCGATCCCACCGCTGACGTGGAGGGCCACGACGCTGCCTCCAAGGCCGCCATCCTGGCATCCCTGGGCTTCTACACCCGCCTGACCTTCGATGACGTCTACTGTGAGGGTATTTCCAAGATCACCGCCGATGACATCAAGGCTGCCAACCAGGCTGGCTACTCCATCAAGCTGCTGGCGATCTGTGAGCGTCTCGTGGATGAGGAGACCGGTGCGGAATCCGTCAACGCCCGCGTGCACCCGACGCTGGTTCCGAAGGAGCACCCGCTGGCTTCGGTCAGCCAGTCCTATAACGCCATCTTCGTTGAGGCGGAGGCCGCTGGCTCGCTGATGTTCTACGGCAATGGTGCCGGCGGTAACCCCACAGCATCTGCCGTGCTGGGTGATGTCATTGGTGCGGCACGCAACGTTGTCCACGGCGGTCGTGCGCCGGGGGAGAACACCTACGCCAACCTACCTATTGCGGAGTTCGGAGAAGTGGAAACTCGTTATCACGTCGACATGGAAGTTGAAGACCGCACCGGCGTGCTCTCCGCCATCTCCGGTGTCTTTGCCCGCCATGGGGTTTCCCTGCGCACCGTGCGGCAGGAAGACGGCGATGCCACCGCGCGCCTCATCGTGGTCACCCACGCGGCTAAGGAAGCGGTGCTCGAGGACATCGTTGTTGCTCTCGGCGAGCTCGATGAGGTCAAGGCCGTTCACTCCGTCATCCGCCTTGGCGTCTAAGGGGCTTAGGTACAACAATGAGTATCGATATCGAAGTAGGCACCAAGGTCACCGTCCAGGTTCCGGCCTCCTCGGCCAACCTGGGCCCGGGCTACGACACTCTCGGCATCGCGCTGAGCCTCTATGACACCGTGGAGGTAGAGGTCACCCGCTCCGGCTTGGAGGTAGAAATCTTCGGCGAGGGCGCCGATGAGCTGCCTCGCGACGGCTCCCACCTGGTGGTCAAGGCCATCCGTTCTGCGCTCAAGGCTGCCGACGCGGAAGTGGGCGGCCTGCGCGTGGTGTGCACAAACAACATCCCGCAATCCCGCGGCTTAGGCTCTTCGGCCTCTGCCGCGGTGGCAGGTGTTGCCGCGGGCAATGGCTTGGCTGGTTTCCCGCTCTCCGAGGAGCAGGTTGTGCAGCTGTCTTCGGCTTTCGAGGGTCACCCGGATAATGCCGCGGCCTCCGTGCTGGGCAACGCGGTGGTTTCCTGGACCACCGTGCCTGTCGACGGCCGCTCGCTTCCGGAGTACCGCGCCGCCACTTTGGAGGTGCACCCGTCTATCAAGGCCACGGCTTTGGTCCCGGACTTCCATGCCTCAACCCAGGCTGTGCGCCGCGTTCTGCCTTCCCACGTCACGCATGCCGACGCCGCCTTCAACGTCTCTCGCACCGCAGTGAACGTGGCGGCGCTGACGGCTTACCCGGACCTGCTGTGGGAGGGCACCCGCGACCGCCTGCACCAGCCTTATCGCGCTGACGTGTTGCCGGTGACCTCGGAGTGGGTCAACCGCCTGCGCAACCGCGGTTACGCCGCCTACCTGTCGGGCGCTGGCCCCACCGTCATGGTCCTGCACACCGAGCCCATCGAGGAAGCCATCCTCGATGATGCACGCGCGCAGAACCTGCGCGTGCTGGAGCTGGAGGTCGCCGGGCCGGTCTCCGTCGAGCGTGGCTAGGTTAACTAGCTGGTCTTTTCCACGCTGATCCGGCACACGCCGTTTCCGGCTTTAGGGACGAGTTTCAGGCACAGCCGCCCGCCGGAATCAGCAGCCGTTTGCTCCAAGAAACCATCGTGGATGGCGCAGATGAAGGGGGAGGGCTCTACACCGGTGGTAACAAATGGGCAGGCGTGCAGCTCCACATCGGTGCGGCCCGCCTCGTCGAATTGCTTGGCCGAAGTCACTGGGTCAAAGCCCATATCGCGCATCATCCGATAAAGCGGGCCGAGTGCCTCAGCACCATGGCTGGCGGCCGCAGTTTTGGCCCATTCGCGGCCAAGCTCTCGCGCCTGCTCCGAGGCATAATTATTGAGCTGCTCCTTATCCGCCAGGGCTTTAATCAACACGCTGATGAGCGTGACGTATTCCTCCGCCACCGAACGGTTGTCTGGCACCCGCACTTGGAAGATCAGGGAGGGGCGCCCGCGCCCCTGCGCTGGGGCGGTGACTACTCGTACCGCGCCGGCATTGATGAGTTCATCCAAGTGACCGCGCGCGGTGTTGACGTGCATGCCCAGTTTCTGTGCAATCTCGGCGGCACGTGCTCCTTGCGGAAATGTCTGCAGGATAGAGAGAACCTCGCTCTGCTTGGGGGAGAGCCTCATCGTGTCGGGAAACAGCTCGGTCGATGAGCGAGGACTGTGGGTAGAACGTGTGGACATGGATCTTGGCTCCTTGATTAACGCTATGGGGATCCTACATCCGGCACCCTGATTATCTCCTAACGCGGAGCTTTGAGGCGCCGGGTTTTGCTTCACGACGGCGGTAAAGGCCGCAGATTAGGTACGGGTGTACACCGTGAGAG
>DXEO01000139.1 GCA_019114925.1 Candidatus Corynebacterium faecipullorum
GAAGTGGCGAAGAGTAACTCACGCTCTCCGATGGTAGGGCATAATCGGGTCTATGAGCTTTCAGCGCAGGAAAGAGCCGGTCATCTACGTTGTGGAACCGTTTGGAGGGTCGGTGCGGCGCCATATGCCGAACCTTCCGTTGGTCTATTGGGATGATGCCGCGGTGACGCGCGGCGACGGGATCTTCGAATCCCTCCTTGTTCGCAATGGCAAGGCCGCTAACTTTCACCGCCACGCGGAGCGCTTCCGGCGTTCCGCGTGCGCGCTCGATCTGCCGGAGCCGCCAATGCACAAGTGGCAAGAAGCCACTGAGTTGGCCATCGCGGACTTCTATGGCCCCGCCGGCGCGGAGGCAGAGGAAGGCTCGTCACGAGAAGCCAAGTGTACGTGGACCTATACCCGGGGCCGCGCTTCTACCGGGGTGCCCACGGCCTGGGTGGTGGTTCAGGAGGTTCCGGACGCGGTTGTGGCGCAGCGCGAAACCGGCGTCAAGTTGATGAGCACCCCGCGTCTGTGGCAAGTAGCGGAGGAGCTACCGGCGAAAACGCTGAATTATGCGGCCACAATGGCTACGCTGCGCCTGGCGCGCGAGCGCGGGTTTGATGATGTGATCTTTACTGATCCCGATACGGGACTGGTGCTGGAAGGCGCCACCTCTACTGTGGTGGCGGTCAAGGGGACGAAGTTGCGCACGCCTGCGGGTAAGGGCATTTTGCCCGGCACCACGCAGGCCGCGCTGTTTGAATACGCCTCAGAGCAGGGCTATCGCTGCAAGGCGAAGGAGCTTGACCTGCGCTACCTCGAGGAAGCTGACTCGGTGTGGCTGGTGTCCTCAGTACGCACGGCGGTGCACGTGACGCGCCTCGATGGCAAGAAGCTCAAGGCGCCGGCGAACGCGGAAGAAATACGCGCGCTGATCGACGCCGCCCTAGCCCGCTAGATTCCTTCATACCGCGAGCTAGCACTAGCTAGCACGCCTGCTGATTAGCCTGCCACGCGGGTGAGCTCGGCGGACATGAAGGGGCGCATTTCGCCGTCGACAAGCCGCTCATCTACCCAGCCCAGGTTGTTGTTCGGCATGAGGCCATACATACGCTTGCCGGGGCCGAGGTTGGTAGGCCCAGTTTCCGTGACCATGGTGGACGCAGATTCCAGCTGCCAGGCGCGCTCGTTGAAGAGCGAGCCGTAGAAGATCTCGTTGATGCCGTTGGAGGAGGTGTAGGTCATCTCAATCTCGTCCTTGAGGGAGATGCGCCAGAATCCGGACTCGCGGACATCTGGGCCCACCGGTTTGCCCTCGGAATCGATCTTCCAGGTACGGGAGGTGTAGGTCAGGTAGTTCTCACCGTCGTGGGCGATGATGAGCTGCTGTCCAAAGGCGTACTGCTCGCCGTCGGTGCTGTGAGCCTGGCCTTCGCCCTGCCAAACACCGACGAGGGGGAGCAGCCCCAGGAGGCCATCGTGCAGTGACGGGCCCTGGCGCAGGTTCGCGGTCTCATCCGGCAGAGGGTTATCAGCCACATCAACGGTAGGGATGTTGCGGGAGGCAGCATCCTTCCACGCTTCAGCAGCTTGGTTAACGGCTGCGTTGCCGTCAATCTTGGTGTTCTCCGGGTGGGTATTTTCCGTCTGGTTTTCACTATTAGTCTGTTCGCTCATGCTGCCCCAGCGTAGTCGTGGTGGCATCACGGAAACCACTAGGCTCCAGTAGTCTTGGGAGCCATGCGCGTTTTGCTGATCTCAAACCCGAACTCCACGAGCCAGAATTCGGCCCTTTTCCGCGAGGTTCTGCCCGTTATTCGGGACGTGGAAGGGCTGCAGCTGCTGGCTCGCTTCACGCATTACCCGGGGCACGCGCAGGATATGGTGCGTGGCATAACACGGGAAGACTTCGATGTCATCTTGGTCTTCGGCGGCGATGGCACGGTGAATGAGGTTGTCAACGGGCTGCTGGGTCCTGCAGATTCCGCAGAGCGCCCCAGCCCCCAGGAGATTCCAGCACTCGCAGTGATCCCCACTGGTTCCGCCAATGTCTTCGTTCGCGCCCTTGGTTTCCCCAACACCCCGGTCGAGGCAGCGCATGTGTTGGCCCGGATGCTGGAGCGCAATACGCGCCGCACCGTCTCCTTAGGTGTGTGGAATGACAGATGGTTCGCGGTCAATGCTGGTTTCGGGCTGGATGCTGACGTGCTGGCTCGCGTGGACCGTGCTCGGGAACTGGGCTTTGCAGCCACCCCGCTGCGCTATTTGGCCGTGGCCTTTCAGGCCTATCAGCGCGCCCGCATCCGCCCACCACGCATTAGCGTGCGTGCGCGCTCGAGTTCGGGAGAAACCTTCGCGGCTGATGACGTACCCGTCATGTTCACCTCCAACACCAACCCGTGGACTTTCCTCGGACCACTGCCGGTGGTGACCAATCCGCGCAATTCCTTCGATCAGGGGCTTGGTCTTTTTGGTGTGTCGGATCTCGGCGGCATTGATGGTCTCGTCGGCGTGCTCCACCTCTTCGGCGTGGATCACCGCCACTGGCTGAATAAGGTTACGGATGCCCGCACGCTGCACTTCGAGGATGCCGTCGCGGTGGATCTGGTGTGCCCGAAACCGCACCGCTTCCAGGCAGATGGGGAGTCGGAGGGCACTTTCACGGAGGTCCACCTGGAATCGGAAGCAGACGCGTTGGAAGTCTTCGCCCCCGTCGATCCGGCCCCGCCGCTCCACCGCAACTTCCGCCGAGTCCTGCGGGACCTCGTTCGAATCAACTAGTTTTGGCGCCAACTCGGTGGCGTTGTCGGTGCGCTGCCCACCTCATTGGCCGCGTCCTGTGCCTTCTGCGCTGCATCTTCGACGGCCTTTTCTTCCGAGCCGTCGATTTCCAGCGGTGAGAGCTGCGCCGTCTTTAACGTGATGTTGCGGCGCTGCACCTCGAAGGTGATGGAGCCGCCGTGCAGTTTTACGGAGGTGGCTTGGGAAGGCAGGGGGAGCTGGCGGGTATCCAAGACCAAACCGAAAGCCTTCTTGAGGCGTTCATCATCGGTTCCATAGACGCTCATGCGAAACTCTGGGCCGACGAGGCGCAGCGTCACCGTCGCGGTGGACTTGGTGTTATCTCCCGGAAGTGTGCCGGTGAGCTCAGCTTCGGCCGAGGGCCCGCCGGTGGGGGACATGTCATCGGGGTTGGCAATGGACAGATCAGTAATGCCCAGCATGCGGCCCAAGGCCACACCATCGAGGCTGATGCTGCGCGTGTAGGTCGACACCGGAGAGCCTTCCAATTCGCCGCTAAAGATCTGTTCAGGGCGGATCGTGATATCGCGCAGAGTAGTCGAGGCATTGACCATGCCGAGCTTGGGAACCTCCACGTCAGAAGAATTAACTTCCAGGTAGGGGATCTCCTTGGTGAGTGCGCCCAAGGTGAAGGGGACTCCGCCGATATACACATTCGGTGTGTTTTCCAGCTGGGAGCTGGCCTTCGCCTGCTGGGCCACGGTGTGTTCCGCATGCATCGCCACTGCTGAATCCGCCAGCCATGCGGTCAGGACCACTCCCGCGACGGCGGCAAGACGTACGAGGTTGCGGCTGAGGTAGATGACGGTCACCCCTCTATTACTACCGCACGTAGGGTGGGAAGCATGAATATAGAGACCAATACTGTGCCGCAGAATCTAGATCTCGCGCAGCGCGTGGAGGAACTTGCTGCAGCGGCGGAAACACACGATGGCGTTGCGCCTTTCTCAGAGCAGTTTCTTATCGGGCTGCGGGATGAGCGCCTGGGCCACCGCCATCTGCTCGCCATCGAGGGCGATGAGGTGCTCGGTGTGGCTGCCCTCGACGGGCAGACCGTGGAGCTCTTTGTGGGTGTGGAACACCGTGGGCGAGGGATAGGGCAGGCGCTTGTCGACGCCCTTCCAGCATCCCCCCAGATCTGGGCGCATGGCAACCTCCCGGCCGCCCAGGCGCTGGCGAAGCGTAATGAGATGGACGTCGTCAGGCGCCTGCTCGTCATGGCTATTGAAGGCCGGGACCTACGCGCAGCGGAGGAGGCGCCTGCAACGGTTGATGGCCTAGAAATTCAGACCTACACCGAGTCGGTCGAGCGCTTCGGGCGTGAGCAAGTCGAGGCGGAATGGGTACGCACCAACAACGAGGCCTTTTCCTGGCATCCGGAGCAAGGAGGCTGGGACCTGGAGCGCCTACATCGCGGGATGGAAGCCGAATGGTTCGATCCTGCCGACGTGCTATTCCTGTGGGATTCGCACGGTGGCGCGGACAGTGCCCCAACCATGGCCGGTTTTCACTGGCTGAAATGGCATGCGGAGGGCACCCCAGCTTTCGGTGAGGTCTATGTTGTGGGGCTGGGTGAGGACTACCGCGGGCGTGGGCTCGGTGGGCCACTGCTCACCGCGGGGCTGCAGCGCATGGCGGAAAAAGGCGCGGACAAGGTCATTTTATATGTCGAGGCGGATAATGATCCTGCAGTAAAGGCCTATGAGCGTTTGGGGTTCTCCATTGCAGAGGAACACTGCGTCTGGGCGAAAAGTGACTAGCCTCACCGCCTTTTGGTACAAGTTCACCGATTGTTCATCTCTTGATCCCCGTGGGGTTAACCCACCCGATATAGCTTTCTTCCCGTGAGTTAATCGCGCTTGCCTTTAGAGGGTAGGGGGCGGTTTCCTCGAAAATCATTCTCTTGTATCCGTACCGGAAAGGTTCCCCGTGATTCGCAACTTCAAGCGCACTGCCGCTATCTTCGGCATCGTCGCCGCCACCTCCACCGCTCTCGTCGCTTGCTCCGAGTCCAACGGCTCCGGCTCCGCTGAAGGCGGTTCCGAGGGCTCCGACGTCTCTGGCGAGCTCGTTGGTGACGGCGCTTCTTCCCAGCAGAATGCAATGTCTTACTTCCAGACTGCGTTCTCTGAGGATTACCCGAATGCTTCCCTGTCCTACAACGCCTCCGGCTCCGGCGCTGGCGTTGAGGCATTCACCAACGGTCAGGCCGATTTCGCTGGTTCCGACTCCGCTCTGAAGGAAGACGATGGCGAGGTCGAGGCTGCTGCTGAGCGCTGTGACGGCAACGAGGCATGGCACCTGCCGACCACCATCGGTCCGGTTGCTATCGCTTATAACCTCGAGGGCACCGAGATCAACCTGTCCACCGAGACCCTGGCTAAGATCTTCAAGGGTGACATCACCAAGTGGAATGATGAGGCAATCGCTGCTGATAACGAAGGCACCGACCTGCCGGACGAGGACATCACCGTCATCTTCCGCTCCGATGAGTCTGGTACCTCCGCTAACTTCCAGAAGTTCCTGAAGGCCGCTACCGGCGATTGGGGCACCGAGGGCAAGCAGTTCCCGGATGCAGTTGGTGAGGGTGCCAACGGCTCCGCCGGTGTTGCTGACCAGGTTGCCAACATCAAGGGTGCTATTACCTACGTTGAGTCCGGCTTCGCCGACCAGAAGGAAGCAGACGGCGTTCAGAAGGCCAAGATCGACTTCGGCCACGGCCCGGTTGAGCTGAACACCGAGTCCGTCAACATTGCTCTGGAGAACCTGGAGTTCAAGGAGACCGAGTCCGAGCACAACATGGTTGTTGACTCCGATGCTCTGTTCGCTTCCGACGATGAGGGTGCATACCCGCTCATCCTGACCACCTACAACATCGTGTGCTCCGCTGGTTACGATGAGGAGACCTCCGCTCTGGTCAAGGCCTTCTTCAACACCGTCCTGGATCACCAGGATGACCAGCTCGCTTCCCAGGGTTTCATCCCGGTTGAGGGTGCACACCTGGACAAGCTGAAGGCTGCTGTCGACGCTCTGCAGTAAGCGCTAGAGCTTCATAAAGCTAATATCTCTCGCCCCCACTGCCGCACTCGATTCGCGCTTTGGGGGCGCAGGTATGTAACGACAAATTCCATTCTTAACGCTGAAAAGGATTAGAACGTCTCATGGCAGACAATAATCTCACCACGGCGCCAGAGCAGACGGAACTTTCAGTCTCCGGCGCTGAGCGGCCTTCTACCGGCGGATCCGAAGAACTTGCCACCGTAACCTCCAGTAGCGGAGTTAAGCGGCCGGGCGACCGCGTCTTCGAATTCCTTTCTTCTGCTTCGGCCACTTTGATTACCGTCATGATTGCTGCCATCGCAGGCTTCCTGCTGTGGCGTGCTGTGCCTGCCTTGGGCGTCAACGACGGCGGCATCTTGGGCTTTTTCACCTACGGTGGCCGCTGGGAGACCAGCGATACTTCCGCGATGAAGTTCGGTATCCCGACCATGTTTGGCACCACGGTGCTGATCTCCGTCTTCGCTCTGCTGCTGGCTATGCCAGTTGCACTGGCGATTGCCATCTTCCTGTCCAACTACGCTCCCGCACGTCTGGTCAAACCGCTGGGCTTCCTCGTGGACATGCTCGCTGCTGTCCCGTCCATTGTTTATGGTCTGTGGGGCTGGCAGGTCCTCGGCCCGGCTCTCTCCGGTTTCTACTCGTGGCTGGAGTTCTGGGCTGGTGGGTTCTTCCTTTTCACTGTTTTCGACAACTCACCGTCATTTGCTACGGGCCGTAACCTCTTCACCGGTGGCATCGTGCTGGCCGTGATGATTCTTCCAATCATCGCTGCCACGGCACGTGAGGTCTTCATCCAAACTCCTCCTGGCCAGATTGAGTCCGCTTTGGCACTGGGCGCCACCCGCTGGGAAGTTATCCGCATGACGGTGCTCCCCTTCGGTATGTCCGGCTACATCGCTGGTTCCATGCTCGGTCTCGGTCGTGCACTGGGTGAGACTATGGCTCTGTACATGGTTGTCTCCCCGCTCGTGGACTTCCGCTTTTCCCTCTTCGACGGCGGTACGACCTTCGCCATGGCCATCGCTCTGGCATCCGCAGAGTTCGGTAATGAGATGCGCGCTGGCGCTTACATTGCCGCCGGCCTCATGTTGTTCTTGCTGACCTTCGTGGTCAATGCCATTGCCCGCGCCATTGTGAAGAAGAAGTAGGGAGGAGGACACAATGACTACTACTGCAAACGCCAAGCCTGCCTCCGCAGGCGCTACCTTCCTGGACATTTCTAGCTCCCGAAAGGCCACGAACACCATCGCCACCGTCGTGGTGTGGGCGGCCATGATCCTCGCAATGGTCCCGCTGGTATGGGTTCTGTGGGAGCTCTTCACCCGCGGCAGCGGCATCATCTTCAGCGCCGATTGGTGGACTACGTCCCAGCGCGGCGTCATGAATAGCGTTGCGGGTGGAGGTGCTGCTCACGCCATCGTTGGTACCTTCGTCCAAACCGTCCTAGCCTCCCTCATCTCCATCCCGATTGGTATCTTCACGGCTATCTACCTGGTGGAGTATTCCAAGGGTGGCTGGCTTGCCCGCACCACCACTTTCATGGTGGACATCCTCTCCGGTGTGCCGTCCATCGTTGCCGCGCTGTTTATTTTCGCTATGTGGATTACGCTCTTCGGCTTTGGCCGCTCCGGCTTCGCGGTGGCGCTTTCCTTGGTGCTGCTGATGATTCCTATCGTGGTGCGTAACACCGAAGAGATGCTCCGCGTGGTTCCCATGGACCTTCGTGAGGCCTCTTATGCACTGGGCGTGCCTAAGTGGAAGACCATCGCTCGCATCGTCCTGCCGACCGCACTGTCCGGCATCGTTACCGGTATCATGCTCGCGATTGCGCGCGTGATGGGTGAGTCTTCTCCGGTGCTGGTCCTTGTTGGTTCCTCCTCCATCATCAACTGGGACGCGTTCAAGGGCTCGCAGTCCTCGCTACCGCTGATGATGCTGGACATGTACAAGGCCGGCGCACAACCGGCTGTCCTGGATAAGCTCTGGGGAGCAGCGCTGACGCTGGTTATCCTCATCGCCATCCTCAACATCGCGGCCCGTGTCATTTCCGCGAAGTTCTCGGTCAAGAAATAGAACGCCGTAACACTCGATATCGCCATACATTCTTAAGAGGAGAAACTCCCTAATGTCTAAGCTCGCGCTCAATGACGTGAACATCTACTACGGCGACTTCCACGCCGTGCA
>DXEO01000140.1 GCA_019114925.1 Candidatus Corynebacterium faecipullorum
GAGGAACTTGAGCAGGCCGTAGGCATCGGACAGCGTCTTGATGCGGGTCTGGACGAGGTCGGCAGCGAAGGCGAACTTCTCCGGGTCGTAGTCGGCCGGGAAGTCGGTGTACTCCGTCAGGTAGTTGCGCAGGCGGAAGGCGAATTCCTCCGGCTCCAGCAGGCGGATGTGGTCGGCGTTGATGGCCTCGAGCTTCTTCTGGTCGAAGCGAGCCTGGTTGCCCAACACGTCGTGGACGTCGAAGTTGGCGATGAGCTCGTCGACGGAGAAGATGTCCTGGTCCGCGGACAGGGACCAGCCCAACAGTGACAGGTAGTTGAGCATGCCCTCCGGGATGATGCCGTTGTCGCGGTGATTGAACAGGTTGGACTGTGGGTCACGCTTGGACAGCTTCTTGTTCCCCTCGCCCATCACGAAGGGCAGGTGGCCAAACTCAGGCGTTTGCTTGGCAATGCCGAGCTCCACGAGCGCCTCATAGAGGGCCAGCTGGCGCGGCGTGGAAGACAGGAGGTCCTCTCCGCGCAGGACGTGGGTAACTCCCATGAGGGCATCATCAACCGGGTTGACCAGCGTGTAGAGCGGCGCACCGTTCGAGCGTGCCACGACGTAGTCCGGCTGGGTCTCCGACTTGAAGGTCACCTCGCCGCGCACCAAATCAGTCCAGGACCAATCCTTGTCCGGCATGCGCAGGCGCCACACCGGCTTGCGGCCCTCTGCCTCGAAGGCGTCGATCTGCTCCTGGGTAAGGTCACGGTCGAAGTTGTCGTAGCCCAGCTGCGGGTCGCGGCCAGCTGCCTTGTGACGCTCCTGGACTTCTTCGTTGGTGGAGTAAGCCGGATAGACATAGCCGCCATCCTTGAGCTTCTGTAGGACATCTGCGTAGATATCCATGCGCTGCGACTGTCGGTAGGGCCCATCCGGGCCTCCGACGTTAACACCTTCATCCCAGCCCAACCCGAGCCAGTTCAGGGAGTCGATGATGGCCTGGTAGGACTCCTCAGAGTCACGGGCAGCATCGGTGTCCTCGATGCGGAAGATGAGCGTACCGCCAGTGTGACGGGCATAGGCCCAGTTGAACAGAGCCGTGCGGACCATGCCCACGTGGGGCGTGCCGGTAGGCGAAGGGCAGAAACGGACGCGGACGTCGGATGTCGGTTTAGTCATGTCCCCCATCGTAGTTCAGCACCGCATCGCCGCACCGCCCGCCCCGCTTGGAGGTAATTGAACCCCTTTTCCACTAAGCGTGAACTGGGCTTTCCCCTTTGGCTTAACGGTACTGGCTTCCATTACCTATAGTGAAACTCTCGATCAAGAACTGAAGAAAGGTCTCCCCTCGCGGTTCGTACCCGCTACGCGGCTCTGCTTACGTGCACCGCACTCCTCGCCACTCCAGCTACCGACGTCGCTGGCCCCGACGACGGCAAACACGTAGCCACTCAGACACATATTGATTCCCCCAAGGCTTTCTGGGAGGACAATGCTCTCAACCTCAAGAGCCATTCTGTACAGTCCAACCATGACCTTGCCGATACCGCCACCTGGGTGGGCAAAGGCTGGAACCAGAACGGCACCAACCAATACCAGTTCACGGTGCCTCAAGACCCTGCGCTCGCTTTTGTGGGAAAGCCGGGCGAGACGTATTACATGGCGCCTAAGAGTGTCCAAGGCAGCCTTGACCCGGTATGGATGGGCTTCGGCGCAGACACCGGGCTGCCTGTCGATGACTTCCGCGACAACATTGCTTCTCTCGACCTCTTAAGCGTTGATGGCCCCGGCGAGGTAGAGATGTTTGACTACCGCTCTGGCCCCGGCGGACTGCAGCGGTTCTTCGGTACCACCGGGGGTGCCCCGCATTCTGCTTGGCTGACCAGCGGCACGCATACGCACATCTACACGGTCTTTTCCAAGCCTGGACGCTATGAGCTCACCTATCAAACGAGCGCGCGGGGCAAGGATGGCTCGTTGATTACCTCCAAGCCCACTACCACGTCGATCCAAGTCGGCGGGCAGCGTCCCGCTGATGAAAAACGCCTTCCCTCAAAGAGCGCTTTGACCAGGCTTCCCCTGGTGATGCCAGCCAGAAGGATTACCGCCTGAGCATCACGCCCAAGAAATCCAGGGACAAGGACGGGGATCAGCGCCTTTCCTCCATCGATTTCTCTGGCGGCAGCGACGGCACGCTTACGCTGCTGATCGACGGCTACTTCCTCACCGATCTAGCAGTGAAAGACGGCAAGGCGCACTGCGATGAATTCTTAGGGCCCGAGGCTTCAACAATCCAAGCTGTGTACACCCCGGAGGGCGGCAGCCCGCGCTGGGTGAGCGAGGAGCTCGCCTACTCTGAGAACGCTGAGCTTTCCACCACCTCGAAGACCTCCGCAGAGTCCTGGACCGAGACCACAAACCCCCGCCAGCTTTTCTCCGGAGAAAAGGTTTCGCTATCTGACACGGGGCTGTCCGCGCGTGCTGTTCCAGAGGGCGAAGACGCCACCCGCATCATCCTGGAGGCAGCCGATAAGAACCTAGAAGGCTACGTGCGCGGCGGCTTTCAGCAAGGGAAGCTCGCGTCCGGACATCGAACTCGATGGCACGATCACCCGCGGCCGCGCGGAATTTCTCGTCGGCGCCGATGCAGGCTACAACGGCAATACCCTGCGCCTCGATATTCTCCCGCACCCGAGCATCACGCAAGAGGCCGGCAGCATCACGCTGAGCGACAATTTCGCCTTCGGGCAAAAGTACGAAGGCGTGGGCAAACTCGGCGCTGGGGCGCAGGCTCCTGCGCCAGCCCCCAGATAACACTCCCAAACCGGACGCGGGAGAACACGCCGGTACCTGTGCTGACAAGGTGGTGCTTGACCGCGGCCACGTCGACATTGCGGTCACCCGTGAGGGTGATGAGTTCCTCACCCGCTTGAAGGATGAAACAGCCCTCGTGGACAAGAAGATCGTCGAGCGCCCGCTCGATGACGTCGTCCTCGCGGTGCACGACAACGCCTTGCGCTCCCGCCCCGACGCACTTAAGGGCAAGGACTTCGATTGCCTAGGCAAGGAAAAGTTCTTCCTCCTCCCGCAGACCCAAGAGCAAAGCATCATTTGGCCGGGCTATAACACCCAAGCCCTCGACTACAAGCACTATAAAGACGGCAAAATCACGCTCAACATCAAGCCCGTAGAGATGCCAGAGGGTGCGCAAGTAGGCCTTTTTCACTGCCGAAGGCTTCGGCAAGGTTTTCACCCCGCTGATCAATTCCGCCGAGGGTGACTACTCCATCGAGACCACTTTTGCTTCGCACACCCACACCAATTGGGCGTTTACCAAGCCGGGCATCTACAAGCTCGAGGTCACCTATTCGGCCACCACCACAGAGGGCAAGGACATCTCCTCTGCGCCCCAAACGCTCACCGTCGCGGCGGGCGATGCCGCAATCAAAGATTGTGCGAAATCAAAGGACGGAAACGAAGGCGAAGGCACCCCCAAGCCAGGAGACGAGAAGCCCGGAGATAAGCCAGGCGATAACCAGCCTGGTGGCCAGAAAGACAAGACGTCCTCTCTGCCCAAGCTCGAGGGCCTGTGGGGGCTCGTGCTTCCGGTTGTCTTGGCCATCATTTTCCAAGGTTTCCTCAACTTCTACAACGATCACCGCGACCAAATTGCGGCGCGGTTCACTGGCCTACTTCCCCGCTAGAAAGGACACACTGGATTGCACTCCACACCACCACGCACTGCTCAGAGCCCGAACGTGCGCCAGAACAATACACTGCTGAAAACCAGCGCCGCCGTGTTCACCATTGTCGCGGCATTGTTTGTGGCCGTCCTCGGCTCCCCGGCTGCGACACGAGCGGATAGCGAGCTCATCGATTCCGGACACGTCGATGCCTTTTATGTCTCCGCGCCGGGCGGTCAACTGACCTTGTCGATGAAGGAGGCCGTCACCGGCAGTGGCGTCGTCCGGCCTGGCAACGATGTCATCCTCAAAGTCGCAGAAGAAGCATGGAGCGAGGCAACCGAGCGCATCGACGGCATTGCTATGCCCACGTATTACCTTCCCCAAACCCAGGACGGCTCGCTGCTGTGGCCGGGTTGGGATACCCAGGCGGCACAATCGGCTGGCTACAAAGACGTTAACCTCAAATTCCTCGAGGTCACTGGCCCTGGTGACGTCTTCATCTTCGAAACGGCTGGCTTCGGCGATATCCAACCGGTCACCGATGCCGGTGAGCTCGACCTCGTTTCTGGTGACGTCATCAACCAGGCTTACCCGGCGCATCGCCACGTTAACTGGGCTTTTAGTGAACCGGGTATCAACACCATGACTGTCCAGGCGGAATCCAACGGCGATACGAGTAATCAGGTCACCTATACCTGAGATGTCGGTGATGGTGACGCCGCGCCGCAGGAGTCCGGCGACGAGAAAGCCGCCACCGATCGTGGGGCATCGGAATCCTGGGCTTGGGCATGCTCGTGCTGGGCTTGGCGCTAGCGCGCCTCGCACTCATGAAGGGCCGCGACTAATGCCACGGAGGGTTCGTACCCGAACGCAATACACCGCGCTTCTTTCCGCTATCTTTATCGGCGCGTCCATGGTGAGTGGCTGCGCGAGCTCCGCGAGCGGAGACGATGGGAAGGTGAAGGTGGTGGCGACGACGCCGATCCTGGGGGACGTCGCCAAGCACGTAGCCGGTGAGGATGCCACAGTGACCACGCTGATTCCTGCGGGAAGGGATCCGCATACCTTTGAGCCGAGCCTGCGCTAGGTGCGCGATATCGCCAACGCTGACGTGTTGCTGTCCAACGGTTTTCTCCTCGAGCCGCAAAACCTGCTGAAGTCCTTGCGGGAGTCCTCGGATGTGCCCGTCACCGAAGTGGCGGACCAAGCATCCACGCGCGGCGCAAAGCTCGTCCCCTTGGTAGAAAACGTTGCCCTCGATGCGGTGTGGCTGGGATTGCGCATGCGCAACGCAGCCCCGGGTACCACGAGCGTCAACATGCGTCTGCTCGATGTGGAAGGACCCGGCGATGTCGCGGCCTACGTGGTCTCGACGTACGGTACCCCTGAGCCGCTCTTTAACAGCGCCGACGGGATTGACCAGCACAACGATTCCACGACGCTGCCGGCTAATGCCCACACGCACGTCTCCTGAGCTTTCAACAAGCCTGGCATTTATCGGCTGAGTTTGGTGCTACCGACAGCTCCCCGCAGGAGTTCACGGTGGCAGTGGGTGTTAGCGCCCCTGCGGGAATGCGCGCGCTCGATGCAGGTCACGTGGATATCACCGCGGACATGGCTGAAGGAAAACTCGACTTGGAGGATCAAGGCGATCGCTTCGATCCGAATACCACGGTGCTCAGCATCCCGAATTCCGCTCTCCAACAGATACCGCCGGATCCCTCCTACCGTTTCTTGGGCCGGCCGGGTGATGAGGCCTATCTCCTGCCGCAAGCTGTCTTGGGCAAACGCATTCACGGCGAAGTCGACCCGCATCTGTGGTATAACGCCGCGAATGTCATTAGCTTTACCGAGGTTATCGCTGAGCAACTTGCGCAAACGGATCCCTCGCACGGCGTGGACTACCGTGCCCGCGCTCAGGACTACATCGCGCAACTGCGAGACGTCGATGCAGAGGCTCGTCAGCTCATCTCTGCCATCCCTGAGCGCAACTGCCACCTCGTTAGCCCCAACCCGGCCATCGAGCCCTCGCCGCGCGATGTCATTGCGCTGCGTCGCACCTTGGAGAACCTCCAGCTTCCCGCGGTGTTCGTGGAACCGACCCAACAAGCCAGCGCAGACGTCATTAGGGAAGCCGCCGATTCCCTCGGGGTGGCGGTGTGCCCCATTTACGGTGACACCCTCGATGACGCCGTACCGACGTACCTCGATCTCATGTGTTTCAACGCAAACTCACTCAACCGCTGCCTTGGCAGCACAACAAAGGAATCTCATGTCTAATCGCACCATCCGAACTTTCACTATGCCGCTTGCGGCAGCACTGAGCGCCGCGGCGCTAGCCTTCGCGCCCTCCGCCGCCTGGGCCGGGGATCTGGCTCAGGTTGTCAGCTCCGATGAAGAGGTGGCGGCACCAGGAACTGCCGCCGCCATCGATCACGGCCACGTCGACCTGGGTTTGCTGCTTAATGAAGGCCAAGCAGAATTCCTCGCCCGTGATGATTCGGCCGAAACACCCGTGTGGCGTCAACCCAACGATGTGGTCTTCCAGGTGGGCGACAACGCCCTGTTGCCCCTGCCTGAGAACAAGGCTTTCTCCTTCGTCGGTGCCGAACCCGGTTCGCAGGTATGGGTCGTTCCACAAACAGAGCAAGCTGATGTGCCGTGGCTAGGTTGGAATACCCAGGCTCCTTCCCTAGAGGAGAACGTTGAGAGAGGAGTCACTATGGAGTTCCTCGGGCACCAAGGACCAGGTGGATTCTCCCTCTTCTTGCAGAACGGCGGCTTCGAGGAACCACAGTTGCTATGGTCCACCGCCACCGGGGACTCAGAAGGCGTCTGGGTCGACTTGGGCACGCATACCCACGCCAATTGGGTGTTCACCGAACCCGGCATCCACCAGGTGCGGGTCCGCATGAGCGGCGAAGGCGCGGGTGAAAGCACCGGAAGCGAAGTCGCGGCTGAGGCTACGCTGACCTTTGCTGTAGGCGATGACACGGATGTCGCACAAGCTCAGGCAACAGATTGGGAGCCGAACGCTGAATCCCCTGCCGATTCAAGCTCTGCAGCGGCATCCGTGCCGGTATGGATCTGGGCGCTGGCCGGCGTGGGCGTCCTCGTCCTTATCGGTGCCATTATCGCCGTCGTGCGTGCGAAGGGCGGACAGCGTGACTAGTCCCCTCATTTCAGTCAAGGACCTGTCCGTTTCGCTCTCCGTCCGCAGGGTCATCGACGCCCCTCACCTGTCCGTTCATCCCGGCGAGTTCATCGGGCTGCTCGGGCCCAACGGCGCGGGTAAAACCACGCTGATGCGTGCCATCTTGGGGCTCGTCCCCTTCAGCGGGACCATCGACGTGAGCACCTCGCTGGGTTATGTCCCGCAGCGCCACGACGTGGAATGGGACTTCCCCATCAGCGTGTCCAAAGCTGTGCTCAGCGCCCGGGCCTTAGCCTGCGAGCCTGAGGTGCTGCTTCTCGACGAACCATTTACCGGCCTCGACGCCCCCAACACTGAAGAGCTCCTGCTTCTCTTTGACACACTCACCGCCGAAGGCACCAGTGTTGTCATGTCCACGCACAACCTCTCGGAGGCCGCGCATTCCTGCTCGCGGCTCGTGCTGTTTAACCGGGGAATCATCGCGGATGGCCCGCGGAAATGCTTCGCATGACCTCACAGCCCTGGAGCGACACGTTCGGGGTCTCAGCTTCTTCTCCACTGCTTTCTGCGATTGGGGTGGCAGCATGATCGACATTTCACTCATCGAATTCTTCCAGGATCTCACCAACCCACACTTGGACTTCCTGTCGCGTGCGGTGGGAATTTCTATCCTCGCTGCCATCGTGTGCGGCGTGGTGGGATGCTATGTCGTGCTGCGCGGCATGTCTTTCATCGGTGATGCTGTTTCCCACGCGGTCTTCCCAGGGCCGGCCATTGCCTTCGTGTTCCAAGGCTCAGTGTTGCTGGGCGGCGCCGTGGCGGGCTGCACCGTGGCGGTGCTCATCGCATTCTTCTCCCAGCGGCGCACGGTGCGCGAGGATTCCGTCATCGGAATCTTCTTCGACGCCGCCTTTGCCCTCGGCATGGTGATCATCTCCCGAGTAGACGGCTATACAGCCTCGCTCACCAGCTTTCTCTTTGGCTCGCTCACGGGTGTCTCCCGCGCGGACCTCTACACCGCGTTCACCGTCACGGTGCTCATCGTGGCCACGGTTCTTCTCCTTGGCCCCCAGCTCACCGCTACGTGCTTGGACAAGGAAACCGCCCGCGCGATGGGCCTTCCTGTCTTTGCCCTGGACATTGTGCTCTCCCCTCTTGTGCACTCCCGCCGCGCTTCCGCATCCACCTCAACATCACACAACCCAAAGGAGACCTTGTCCGCATGAACATTCTCTCAATGACACGCATAAACTACCGTCCCCTCACCTTGACTGCAGCCGCTGCTCTAGCGCTCAGCTCCCCGACGCTCATTCTCGCTGCACCCCCGCCATCGCGGCCGAGCAGGCGAGCGCCACTTCCTGTGATGCTGACTCCCTCCACGCCTTCAGCCGCGGACACCAAGACCTCGCTTTGGTCGGTGACTCCGGGGACCTGTCCTTTATAGCCCGCGATGATGAATCCGGTAAGGACTATGCCTCTGGGGAGTTCTATGTAGAAGTCGGCAGCAATGCCGCTTTCGACGAATCAGCGGGTAGCGATATTCCATCGATCGGTTGGCAAATTCCCCAAACCCAAGATCCAAATATCCCCTGGGTGGGGTTCAACACCAGCTACCTCGACGAGGCCACTGCTGCCGATGCCACTTTATCCTTGACGCTACACAGCGGCCCGGAAGGCGGACGCATGGTGGGCTTTCAGAACTCCGTGGGTGCTGACCCGACCGTGCTCTTTGACTCCGAGAATCCGGATATCACGTGGGACTATCCTGATCATTTCCACAGTCACACCGGGATCATCTTTAGCGAGCCGGGTGCCTATGCTGCCACTTTTACCTTCACCCTCAACGATGGCTCCGAGCACTCTATTGACGTGCCTTTCTTGGTTGGTGGCGCGGATACCGCTGAGCTTTGCCAGCTGGAGTGGGGCTCGGGCGAAGGTGGCAGCGGTGGCTCGGGAAGCCCGAAAACCGACCCCAGCAGCTGGCCAAGGACATTAATGACACCTCCAAGGCCATTGCACAGTTAGATAAGACGATGGACAAGACCTTCAAAGAGGCCGATACCTTCTTCAACGGCGGGAAACCCTCCGATGCGAAGAATGCGAAGGGGGAAAAGAACACGGAGCGCTCCACGCGGGCCAGCGCGCGGAAGGAAACAAATCCACAGAAAGAAACAGGGTCGAAAGAGCCAAGCGCTGCCAACTCTGCGACCGCACGAGACCGTAATCCGGCCCCAACGCTACAGCCCACACTGCTCAAGGACAGAGAGATTCAGCACAGCGTGGGACGTCGCGCAGCACGTCTGCCGCCGACGCCAAGAACTCGACGCGCAGCGCCGGGTCCAATGACGAACGGAATGCCAGGAAAGAAGCAGCGTCACAGCGTCCGGCATCTCTGATGCGCCAGAACAGTATGCTGACGGCGGAAACATCCGGGCTATGAGCTATGGAGCCCCGATGGTGGGCTTCTGAGCGGGCTTTTGGCAGGCATGGGTTCCCTGGCCCTGCTGCTAGGAATTGGGCTTTTCATCGCTGTCCAATTCTTCCGCCCGCGCAAGCGCGACTAGTACTACGGCCATGCGGACAGCCTGTATGGAGGGGGATCTGGTTTCGGCACTAGCGAAGCAAACAACTAGAGTTATTCCTTATGTGTGAAAACAGACCCTCTACCGCCCCTGACTTCCTCCTGTCCCGCGCGACGGGGTCTGTGAGATCG
>DXEO01000141.1 GCA_019114925.1 Candidatus Corynebacterium faecipullorum
GGCCCTCAGGCGGGCTAGCGGGCTAGCCCACCGTACTTCAGGACTTCAGAGTGCCTAGCGCGTCGTCGCCAAGCAGCGCGCCTTCTCCGACCCCGGCGGGCCTTCCTCCTTCGTCCACACAATGCGCCTAGCCAGTGCCCATATCTCACCCACCACAAATTGACTCCACACGGAAGAATTAAGAAGAAAAATCTCCACTTCCCTCACCAGGAAGTGGAGATTAACAGTGAGAAAAATTAGGGCCTACTAGGCACGGTGCACGTCCACGAGAGTGAAACTAGTGTTGTGAAACTAGTGTGCCATACCGCTGAGGCTTCGCATGATGCCGCCAAATTCAGTATCCATATACTGAGTGAGGACTTCAAAAATAGAGTCCGGATCATAACCACGCAATGGCCCCTTCATGCTCAGCATGGAGAGACCGTGAGCACCAGCCCATACAGAAATGACGAGAGTAAAAAGTACCCAAGGGGTGCGTGGGCCATCAACCTCATCGATGACCTCGCGCACAACAGACATAATGAAGCCAAAGCTCTTCCGAATTAGCCAAAGTCGCGCTGGAGCTCAACCGCCTTATTCGTATTCGAGAGGAAATCATCTTCGAATGACGTGGGGACAATTGGCCCAGAGGAAATCTTGATTAACGCATCGAAACCTTGCGGGTCATGCAGGGCGTACGAAACATACCCATAACCGGTGGCTTTAATTTTGGATAGAGCACTGGAGCCTTCGGGCAGTGCAGACACCTGACGGTAAATGAGCTCATAGTTGACCTTGTCAAGATAACGCTCGAGGTAGCTTGCTAGCTCCTGATCACTTTCAATAAGGTGTTCAGCTTCTTGAATACTAAGACCTGCTCGATTCGCAGCCCTGCCAATGTGCAGTCCGGCTACACCACGGTCTAGGACTTCCGCCACAGCACCCCGAAGTAGCGCTGAACGCTGCTCTTCTTCTGTCGCACGTGGAAAGTCTTTGGCCTTTCTCACAAGCGTTTCCGGCTGCTCCCCCACCAAGCCATAAGGGTTAGTGCGTTCAATTCGCTCACCCCTAAAGAACGGGAAAAGACCAACGCTTAGAGTATCCATAACAGCACTAAACGTCTGTTTCTTAGCTGCCGGCGACAGGTAGCGCAGGTTTCCTTCAGCTGCCAGCTGCGTTATGCCGTGCAGATACGAGAAGATAGACAAAGCTGAAAGCAGAGCACCTTGAGCATCGAGAGCTGGGCCGCCAGATTCCTTAATGGCCTCTTCGCTCAGTTCATAAGGGATTCTCATGATAGGACACGCTTCGGCGCGTCCGCCTCGATGAGCGAAATCCTCTGCACTTAGGTGCAACCGCGGCGTTGCGTGCACCGCAGTGAAAGCAGCAAAAGAAGCAGGATCCTCAACCGCAAAGGAAAAATATGCCAGACCTGTGGCCCGAAGCTTATCCAATGCAGTTGCGTTTTCAGGTAGGCGTTCTAGATGTAAATCGACTATTGAGGTCAATGCCTCATTGAGCGAGTCTTTAGTGGCTTCAACAAGCTCAGCCTCAGATGCAAACAGCGCCTGAGCTTCCGCAAAAGGCACATCGACTTGGTCTGCTACCTCTCGAAGGCGAACTTCATCAATTCCCGCCTTGGCAATGACTCGGCCGGATTGATCAATAAGTAGCTGCCGAGAGGGCAGGTTACCGCGTTCCACACCTACTGAAGAAGTAATCGCAGTAATAAGCCTACCTAGGAAATAGCCATTTTTAATTCCATAAACGCAAGATATGAACGTTTATAAATTATTCTCAGGTTCGCGGCCGGCACCTTCAACCCCCGCGGTCGAGCTACTAGCGCAAAACTATGCGCCACCACAAAACTTATACAGTCCTGTCCGCCTCACGGACAGGACCTTGTAGGTTGGACGGCATGCTCAGCCACCTGAAGCTGTCATACCACAGTGGTGAAGAGCCTCTACTTCTGCTCATCACCCTTAGGAGACTCCGCACCCTGGTTGCCAATACGATCATCAAGCTGGTCGCGCGCAGAGTCAATCTTATCTGCCTTATCTTCGCCCAGCTTTCCCTTAGCTAGGTCTGCACCCTTATCCAGTACGCTATCCGAAATCTGCTCACCCTTATCGGTGTTCAGAGCGTCCTTTGCCTTGTCAAAAATACCCATTTCTACGGCCCTTTCGTTGAATTATTATTTCTAACGGTGCTGGCTGCCCACAGTCGAATGCACTATGGTCGCTCGATCCGGCCTGCGCGCCACCACGTCACCCCACCGTACCGACGCTCCTAATCCTTCGCCACAAAAGTTATGAATTAATAAAGACAACGGAGTTTGACGCTATTCGCCCCCAAAACTCTGAGAACTTTAAGAATCGCGAGACTGCCCCTCCTCCCCATAATCCACCCCTTTTCGTTCAACAACTTAGTGCCTGCCGTCACCCTCTCATTTGTGAAGGCTTGTACTCTGAGACACAATCCTCTATGTGCTCTTTTGTTCTCCGCCGCGTGAAGCAAATAGAGCATCTGATTCTAATAGTCTCTTTTAGTCCTTAGCCCCCATTATCAACCCACTAACCACCACCATGCCTGCGTCTCATTCCACCCCTGCTTCCCACCCTGCCAGACACTCTCGTCGCAGCTCACCTTCCTCCGTGAAGAGTGCTTCCGGAGAGATGGATTCAGGGTTTGGTCTTGTGTGGCCGGGTAAGAACCAAGCTGCTGCGCTGGCCAAAGAAGAAATTGCGAACAATCGAAAACTGATCAGCGGCGGTGGTTCTTCCCCAAACAGCGTTAACGTGGCAGATAACCTAGCAGCGCTGAATGATTTTA
This sequence comes from Candidatus Corynebacterium faecipullorum, assembly GCA_019114925.1. Taxonomy (GTDB): domain Bacteria; phylum Actinomycetota; class Actinomycetes; order Mycobacteriales; family Mycobacteriaceae; genus Corynebacterium; species Corynebacterium faecipullorum. Next base: position 2,812 of record DXEO01000141.1, read on the forward strand.
TCGCACGGGGTTTACGCGCGGATGTCATCTACATTGACCCGCCGTATAACACTGGTAAAGACTTTGTCTATCGCGACAACTTCCGGCAGCGCCGCGACATGCGCTCAGAGCATTTTGGTCAATGGCATGCTGAATGGCTTTCCATGATGTTGCCGCGCTTGATTCTCGCGCGTGAGGTTCTTGCTGATACAGGCTTCATCCTGGTGTCCATCGGCGAATCGGAATGCGCCCATCTTCGACTGATCCTTAATGAAGTGTTTGGGGAGGATTGCTTTGCGGGCCAACTCATTTGGAAGAAGGGTGGGACTGGCAAGAATGACTCGAAATATGCCGTATTAGAGCACGAATACGTCCTGTGTTACGCCAAGTCTCCAGCGAACAACGGGTTCAACGTGGATATGGAGGCGCAGACCTCGACCCGCTACAACCACAGCGACGAAAAAGGCAATTACTCCCTTGTCAGGCTGGACTCTAAAACCCTAGGCTACTTGCCCAGTCTGGACTTCCCCATCGTCGCCCCCGATGGCCGCGAATACTGGCCTCACCAGCCAGAAGGTAAATCAGAGGTTGCCCGCTGGCGGTGGGGTAAGGACAAGGTCGCTGAGCACTACGATGAGTTGGTGTTCAAGCGCGGTTTTGTCTACACCAAGAACTACGAAAAGAAAGGTGCACGGCCTCGTTCCATCATGGATGGGGAACGGTTCGGAGTCACGCGCACGGGCCGTCGTGATGCCGAGGAGGCGCTTGGGTCCACGGGTGTCTTTGATTTCCCGAAACCAGTGCGGCTTATCAAACACCTCATCTCAATCGCTGGCGGTCCAGACGCGGTAGTCGTGGACTTTTTCGCTGGCTCGGGAACTACCGCCCAAGCCGTCGTTGAACTCAACCGCGAAGACGGTGGCCAGCGCTCTTTCCACCTAGTACAAATACCTGCCCCCACGGAGGCGTCCAGCGCCGCGCGCCAAGCGGGTTTTGAAACGGTTGCGGATATTTGTCTCGCGCGCGTTCGCTCACTCGATGTGCCCTTTGATCACTTCACCTTGACCTAAAGCCCAACACTTTATCGGTCCTGGGCCACTCCATGCTCTTCGGTGCCTTCTGGGCGCCCGGGGATGCCAAAGAAATCCAGTACCGCATCAGTAGCAAATCCTTGCCCGACCTCGATTTTCGTATTGTTGTTACCGCCTGGCCATACGTGAGAGCCGCCTTCGATGCGGATATGCTGCAGCGGTGCTTCACAGGCAGTCCAGGTCTCTCTGGTGGCACCGTTTGTCAGGCGCACAGAGTCGACGTCGCCGCGGCACCTATTGCGCCGCTGATCCTGCCCAAGCACCTCTGCTACTGAATCATAGGCAGTATCGTGGCGCACTCCGCCCTCGTAATTAACCACGGGATCTTTCGTACCGTGGATATCCAAACGGCCGACAGGTCTATCTAAACAATCTGTATGGATGCCTTCGTAGTATGCCGCCGATACGGTCGCTACAGAACGAAAAGTACCCGGCATCCGACAAGCCAGGAAGGCTGCGAATCCCCCGCCGTTGGACAGACCCGCAGCATAGATGGCGTTATCGTCCACCTCATAAGTAGAGCGCAGACTGTCCACGAGGTCGCGCACGAATGCTAGGTCTTCTTCCGCGCTAGTAGCAGCGTAGGGTGCTGGCGCCCATGCGGCCTTCTCCCCCGCCGGGTAAGCAACGATGGCGTGAGAGGCATTGAATTGGGTGTAGTGCTCCATATTCTCAGGGGAGTCTGTATACCCGTGGAAAGATAGCAGCACCGGCCAGGAACGCTCAGGCGTGTAGTTTTCAGGCACATGGAGGAGGAAGCTCCGCCCAGAGGCCAGCCGAACTTTCTTCGTGTGTCCCGGCTCCGGGCCGACCAGCATGGGAGCTAGTGGGATACCGAGGTCATTTGTCCACTCGGCTGGGGAGGTTGACGTAGGTGCTTCCTCTTCAGGCGAGCTGCACGACGCTAACGCCATGGCACTTGCCGCGACGGCGACAGTCCCAGCGAGCGCGCGCAACCGGCGCAGCCGCGCTGCGGAATCTTCGCCCATCATTTCCCCTCGCCACGTTCACTATCGGAAAAATATCCTCGTCCACCTTAAAACATCCCACCAACATCCACGAACCTCCAGCGCCGCGGTAAGTTTGAGAGCACCATGAGCTCTTTGCCTTCCGACCCATCCGATTCCGTGGGCACGCCATCTCATCACCCACTACCCGAGCATTACCCCAGCTACCGGCGCGCATCCGGAAAGGAGTCTCCCAACTTCGGCACTGCTCAGCAGCGGGTGCATTCTGCCCAAGCTTTCCAACAAGGAGCCGACGCCTACCATGACGCTCGTCCTGGATATCCCCCGGAAGTAGCGCAGCTTATTTCCACTGCTCACACAGTCCTCGACGTTGGGGCAGGAACCGGCAAACTGACCGAGTCACTGAACAATCCCGTTGTCTACGCCAGCGATCCCTCCCCTGATATGACACGAGTGCTGGCACGCCTGGGGATTCCGTGCTGGCGCGCCACCGCTGAGAACACAGCTGCGGATGCCGCCTCCCTCGACGCCATCACCTGCGCTCAAACCTGGCACTGGGTAGATGTCGAGCGAGCTTGTGCAGAGTTTGACCGAGTGCTCCGCCCGGGAGGAAAGGTGCTTCTGGTGTGGAATACTCTGGACGTTAACGCTGACCCATGGATCCTCCGGCTCTCCCGCATCATGCATTCAGGTGATGTCCACCGTCCCGGTTTCTATCCCGCTTTGAGCGATCCGTGGACGCTGCGTGATGAGCTGCGCTTAACGTGGGAACACGAGTTGAGCCCCGAAGATCTGCATGCACTGATGCATACTCGCTCCTATTGGCTTCGCAATGGAAAGGAAGTCCATGAACGCATGACGCACAACCTCAATTGGTACCTCTACGAGCATATGGGGTTTAGCCCCGGGCAAGCGCTGAGCATCCCGTACCGTACGGATGCATTCTTGTTGGCCCGCCATGGCGAGTAGTCCCACCCTGGCCAGGAGCAGACCTGCCGCAGCCATGACAACTGTCATCCCGGAATGGTGACACCTCTTCTACGCTGCAAATACTTCACAGCCATAGCGTGAAGGTATGAGCACAACACGCACTCTCACACCAGTCGTAGATGTCAGGGGCGTTAGCAAGGTTTTCAACACGTCCTTCTGCTCTTCGGTGCAGGCGCTTCACAGCTGCATCTCAGTGGTGGGACCGTGCGCAACCACGTCTCCGCCATGATGGCGAAGACGCGGGCGGAAAACCGCTTCGAAGCTGCACGGCGTGCCGAAGCAAATGGCTGGATCTAAGAGGGACTTAGAGCAGAATCTGCGCGAGCACCGAACCGACAACGCAGGAGGTGAAGACAGAGATGGCGCCAGGGATGATGAACGAGTGGTTGATGACGAACTTGCCGATGTGGGTCGTACCAGTCCGGTCGAAGCCAATGCAGGCCAGGTCCGAAGGGTACGTCGGCAAAATGAAATAGCCGTATGCAGCACCGTAGAAGCCGACGATGACTGCTGGGTCGATGCCTAGCTGCAGCCCGATAGGAGCAATAGCGACGAGTGCCGCAGCCTGTGAATTCACCAGCTTGGACACGATAACCAAGACGATTGCATAGGCCCATGGAGCGGCCTCAACGACGCTACCAAGGTTGGCTTCCAGGGCGTCGATGTGGGCTTGGAAGAAGGTATCTGCCATCCAGGCCACGCCGAAGACTGAGAACACTGCCGTCATACCAGCTTTAAAGACCGGAGTTGAGGCGATCTTTGCCGGTTCCACCTTGCAGCTCAACAGAATGATCGCGCCTGCGACCAGCATAATCATCTGGATAACGAGGTTCATGGACAACGGGCTCAGTTCCCCATCCTTACCCGGGAAGACGGGACGCAAGAACTCGAATGCGCCGAGAACGACCACGCACGCGATAGCGACAAGGAACACAACTACGGAACGCTTTGCTTCCTTGGGGAAGACCTCATCCATGAGCGAACCGGTGCTCTCATTGATACGAGCCGCGAACTCTGGGTCCTTCATCTTCTCTTGGAAAACCGGATCCTTATCCAAATCCTTTCCACGGCGAAGCGACCACAATGCTGCCAAGATAACGCCGGACAGCGAGGCCGGGATAGCGACCATGAGAATCTGCGGGATGGAATAGGCCTTGTCAATAACACCAGCATTTTCCGCAATGATGGAGGCAAGGGACACCGTTGCCACAGATACTGGTGAGGCAGTAATGCCCATTTGCGCGGAGGTCGATGCCACAGCCATCGGGCGCTCGGGGCGAATCCCCTTCTTCAGCGCGATATCTTCAATAATGGGGAACATCGTATAAACCACGTGCCCGGTACCGCAGAGCACCGTCAGGAACCACGTTGTCAGCGGGGCCAGAATCGTGATGCGCTCGGGGTGCGCTCGAAGAATCTTTTCCGCGAATTGCATCATCACTTCCAAGCCCTTGGCCTGTTGCAATGTGGCTGCGCAGCCGATGACGGCGATGATCGTAAGCATCACCGAAACCGGCGGTTCACCTGGAGCAAGACCAAAGACAAAGACCATGAGCAAGAGGCCGATGCCGGAAATCAAGCCTAGCCCAATGCCCCCATAGCGGGTTCCCAGGAGCAGGGCTCCGAGGATGATGACGATTTGAAGAATGATAACCAGGACGGAGTCTGGTGCGATAACGCTAGCTAGCATGTCACGCCCTTCAATCTAAGGATGGATAACGAACTAGTTACAGCCTATCCATGCGGGCCCAATCGGACACAAACAAAAGGGCGAGCAAATAATCACACTCTCAAAAGCGTGGGATTTGCTCACCCTTGCGGTATAATGCCAGCGTAACGGGCATACTGTTAAGAGAGTCGCACTCTAGAGCACCAATCAGAAAGTCAACTAACCAGACACTTCATCGGCGTTGACGGCGCTCGCGCACGCGCACCGCGATGCGCACAGGCGAGCCATGGAAACCGAAGCGCTCGCGGAACTTGCGCTCCAAATAGCGGCGATAACCCGCATCCAGGAAGCCGGTGGTAAACAACACGATGGTCGGCGGTTGCGTGGATGCCTGGGTAGCGAACAGCACGCGGGGGAGGCGGTTGTTGTTCATCGGCGGCGGGTTGGCGGCGATTGCTTCGCGCATCCAGTTGTTGAGCTGACCAGTAGACACGCGCTGATCCCAGCTCTCGAGAGCCTCAATCATGGCGGGCTCCAGCTTCTGCAGGGCGCGGCCGGTCTCCGCAGAGATATTCACGCGGGTCACCCACGGCAGGTGACGCAGGTTCTCATCGATCTCGCGCTCCAAGTAGTAGCGGCGATCCTCGTCCACAAGGTCCCACTTATTGAAGGCAATGACCAGAGCCTTACCAGCTTCCAAAATCATGTTAAGGACGCGCTGGTCTTGCTCGGAGACTTCTTGGGAAGCATCGATAAGCATGATGCATACCTCGGCCGCGTCGATCACGCCGCGCGTGCGCAGCGAAGCGTAATACTCGTGCCCCTGCGCATTCTTTACCTTCTTACGCAGGCCCGCAGTGTCGATGAACTTCCATAGCCGCTGATCCAGCTGCACCAAGGAGTCGACGGGGTCGACAGTCGTGCCGGCAGCATTGTCCACGACGGAGCGCTCCTCCGCCGTCAGCTTATTCAGAAGCGAGGACTTACCCACGTTCGGCTTGCCCACCAGCGCTACGCGGCGAGGCCCGGAGGTAATCGAAGAATGACGCGGTTCCTCGGGGAACAAACGCAGAATCTCATCTAAGACGTCGGCGCCACCCCGGCCATGTTGAGCGGATACCGGCCACGGATCTCCCAAGCCCAGCGCGTAGAACTCGGCCATGTCTGCGTACATCGTCTCCGAATCAAATTTGTTCGAGACGAGGATGACGGGCACCTCAGACCGCTGCAGTTTACGAGCCATCACAGAATCGGTTTCCGTGATGCCCACCTTGGTGTCCACCACGAACACGATGACATCAGCGGTCTCCATGGCCTGCTCTGCTTGGCGGGCGATAGCGGCGTGGATGCCCTTGACATTCGGATCCCAGCCACCGGTGTCCTGAACGAAGAAGCGCTGGCCGTTCCAGTCCGCCACGTAGGACACACGGTCACGGGTCACACCAGGATGGTCCTCCACCACTGCTTCACGCCGGCCAAGGAAGCGGTTAACAAGGGAAGACTTACCCACGTTCGGCCGGCCCACCACGGCCACCGTGCAGAGGTTTTCCTCCGTGTGCTCCTCGCCTACTCCGAAGGCGTGAGATAGAGCTTCCCATTCCTCCTCGCTCAGCGGGGCATCACCTTCGGTTGGTTCTTCTTCCTCACCGAAATCGGCTTCGCCGAACTCCGAGTCATCGAATTCTGACTCGTCAAACTCATAGTCGAAGTCCTCGGAATCGAAATCCTTTTGCGCCCAACCGCCATGCGGATCGCGCACGACCTCTTCCTCGAGCTTGCCTGCTGGGTAGTGGAATTCCGTCTCAAAATCTTCCGGCTGCTGCTCCGGATTCAGCTCCGGATTCTGCGGTTCATTAGTCATTCGAGGCCTCCTTTGCAGCCGATTCTTTCACGACAGCGGTAAGTGCGTCGAGGACTTCCTCACGGGTC
>DXEO01000142.1 GCA_019114925.1 Candidatus Corynebacterium faecipullorum
ACGAGACTAAAACACCACCACCCACCCCGCAACCGGAGCACTGTTAACAGCTTGGGTACAAAGTTATCCACAGGGTGGGGATAACTCTGTGGAAAACGAATTCCACAGCTTTTCTCCACACCCTGTGAATAAGTGTTTTCACGCTTCCCACAGCCCGCACAAAAACTTCGAACTCAACCGATTAAGCTGCTGATCTGCGGTTATCTTGGCGCACACGATCGGTAAATTACAAAAATGTAGTTATCCACAATGTGGATAACTTATGTGGAATTCTTTCGCACAAAGGTTTTGGTGGATAACACGCCCGAGTTATCCCCAAAGCCCAGCTCGCAGCGCCGCTAACACGGCTACCACGACAGCAATAAGCCATATCCCCAGCCACCGCAGCCACGCACGTTGGCGAAAGAGGAATGGTGCCAACAGCAGTCCTGTGAGCAAGCCACCCAAGTGCCCCCACACGGAGACATTCTCCGCCACGAAGCTGTAGATAACGTTGGCCACCACGAGCACGATGGGCGCTCGCAGGTCTAGACCGCGGCTGCGGTACACACCAATGAGTAGACCCATGAGCGCAAAGAGAGCACCGGAGGCGCCCACCGTAGGTGTGCCGTAATCCATCCACAGCACTGCGGCGGAAGAGCCCACCACGGAGATGAGATAGGCCGCCACATACAGCGCGCTGCCCAGGGCGCGTTCTACTTCCCTGCCCACAAAGAACAGCATTATCATGTTGACGAGGAGGTGCCCGGCGTCGAGATGCATGAATCCTGCCGTAAGCACCATGGAAGGGTGAGCGGCCACATCCGGACCCCACAGCGTCCAATCCTGGGCTAAGGAACTTTCGTAATACGGGGTGGCCAGGGTCTTGGCTTGGACAGCCGTGGCCAACCATGCCCCAATGCACAGCACCATGAACACAACGGTGATTGGCGCCGAACGGAGATAATTCTTCACGCACACTCCCAAAACAACGAGCCCGCCACCACTTCACGTGGCAGCGGGCTCGGATGAAAAGTTAAGAACGCTTAGGCGATCTCGATGGACTCGATGACAACGTCCTCAGCCGGACGGTCCATGCGGTCGGTGGAGACCTTCGCAATCTTGGACACGACTTCCTGAGAAGCCGCATCGGTGACCTCACCGAAGATGGTGTGGTGGTTGTTCAAGTGCGGGGTCGGCGCCACGGTGATGAAGAACTGGGAGCCGTTGGTGCCCGGGCCGGCATTCGCCATGGCCAGCAGGAACGGGCGATCAAACTGGAGCTCCGGGTGGAACTCATCCTGGAACTGGTAGCCGGGGCCGCCGCGGCCGGTGCCAGTCGGGTCACCGCCCTGGATCATGAACTGGTCGATGACGCGGTGGAAGATAGCGCCATCGTAGAACGGGCCGGACTGCTCGCCCTTGGCGTTCTGGGTGGTGTAGTCCTTCTCGCCCTTGGCCAGGCCGATGAAGTTCTCAACGGTTACCGGTGCGTGGTTACCGAACAGGTCGATAACAATGTCACCGTAGTTGGTGTGCATCGTTGCAGTTGCGGTCTTCTGAGTCATGCCAGCCATTGTATGGAAATTTCGTCCACCGCGTCGTTCCGGCACAACGCTGTGAGCGATCTGCGTAGGGTTGCAAACATGATCCGCGCCATTCTCTTCGATCTCGATGACACCCTCATGGACCACACCGCCGCGATGCATGCGGCCGTCGAGGAGTGGCTACCGGGCGGTCATCACGAGCGCTTCGCGGAGATCGAAAAGAAATGGTTCGCCGCCTACGAGCGCGGCGAGGTCTCCCACCAGGGCCAGCGCGTGGAGCGCTGCCGCGAGTTCCTGGGCCGCCCAGAGATGACGGAGCAAGAGGCCCTGGCGGAATACAACAAGTACCTGGCCGCGTATGAAAAGCATTGGCAGGCGCTTGGCGACGCCCTCCCTACCCTCCAGCAAGTCCTGGATCGCGGCCTTAAGGTGGGCGTTTTAACGAACGGGGCTCGTGAGATGCAGGAGGGCAAGCTCAAGGCGGGCGGGCTCAACCTGCCAGGCGTTGAGCTCTTTCCCACCGTGGAGATGGCTAAGCCAAAACCGCACCCGGAGGCCTACCTCGAGGCCTGCCGGCGCCTAAGGGTGGAACCGGGCTCCACGCTCATGGTGGGTGATTCGGTGGCCAATGATGTCGAGGGCGCCCGAGCCGCGGGGCTCAAGGCGCTGCACTTCGATAGGGCCGGAAACGGAGACATCGCCGCGCTCAGTGAGCTGACGGCGATGGACTTTGTTTAAATCTCTGCAGCAGAGATTTAAATCTACAGGCTGGCGCGGACCTCGTCGCGGGCGAGGACCATGTTGCGCAGGGAGGCCTCGGTCTCCTCGTAACCGCGGGTCTTCAGGCCGCAGTCTGGGTTGACCCACAGGCGCTCGACCGGCACATTCTTGAGTGCCGCGCGGATGAGCTCGGCCATCTCTGCCACGGACGGGATGCGCGGCGAGTGGATGTCATAGATGCCCGGGCCGATCTCAGAGTGGAACTTCTCATCGATGTCCTCGAGCAGCTCCATGCGGGAGCGAGCAGCCTCGATGGAGGTGACGTCGGCGTCCAGGCCGGCGACGGCGTCGATGATCTGGCCAAACTCCGAGTAACACAGGTGCGTGTGGATCTGGGTGGTCGGCTTGGCCTCGAGTGCCACGAGGCGGAAGGAACGCACCGCCCAGTCGAGGTAGGCCTTGCGGTCCTGCTCGCGCAGCGGTAGCAGCTCGCGCAGGGCGGGCTCGTCGATCTGGATGATGTCGATGCCGGCTTCCTCGAGGTCGCGGACTTCGTCGGCCAGCGCCACGCCGAGCTGGTCGGCGGAGACGGACTGGTGGACGTCATCGCGCACGAAGGACCAGGCCAGGATGGTCACCGGACCGGTGAGCATACCCTTGACGTGCTTCTCAGATAGGGACTGCGCAAACTTCGCCCACTCGGTGGTCATGGCCTTCGGGCGGGAGATGTCGCCGACAACGATTGGCGGACGGGTGCAACGGGAGCCGTAGGACTGGACCCAACCGTTCTCGGTGACGACGAAGCCGTCGAGAAGCTCGGCGAAGTACTGCACCATGTCGTTGCGTTCCGGCTCGCCGTGGACGAGGACGTCCAGGCCCAGGCGCTCCTGCAGCTCGATGACGGACTTCACCTCGTTGCGCAGTGCCTCGGTGTAGTCGGCATCGGAGAGCTCGCCCTTGCGGTGTGCGGCACGGGCGGCGCGAATCTCAGCAGTCTGCGGGAAGGAGCCGATGGTGGTGGTGGGCAGCTGCGGCAGGCCGAGGGCTTCCTGCGCCTTGTTGCGCTCGGCGAACTCCGGCTGGCGCTGAACCTGGCCCTCCGGCAGCTGCGCGGTGCGATCCTGTACTGCCTGGTCATGGGTGCGGGAGGACTCGGCGCGGGTGCGCACGGCGCGGTCGGCCTGCGCATAAGCCTCCGGGGCATCCAGCGGACCGGCAGCGAGTGCTACGACCTCGCGGATCTTCTCGTCGGCAAAGGCGAACCAGGTGGCGACGTCCACCGGCAAGGAGGTCTCCGCCTCCACGGTGTGCGGCACGTGCTGCAAGGACACGGAGGTGGTTACAGAAACGCCTTCGCCCAAGGTCTCGAGCTTCTCGCGCAGGTCGCGGAGGTTGGCGGCCCAGACGTTGCGGCCGTCGATAAGGCCGGCGGCAAGGTGGGTGGCGCCGGCGAGCTTGGCCACGCGCTCGAGGTAGGACTTGTCTAGGGCCAAGGTGCCGACGGACAGATCCACTTGGACTGCTTCCGGCTGAAGCTCGGCGATGACGTCGAGGCCTGCGTTGAGGGAACCATAGGGCGTGGTCAGGTAAACCTGCGGGCGCTTCTCCGCGCCCAGGATGCGGCCATAGGCGCTCTTGAGTGCGGCGGCGAGGGTGGCGTCGTCAGCGGCGGCGAGGTCGGCTACCAGGGCCGGCTCGGCGAGCTGGATCCACTCGACGCCGGCGTCGTGAAGCTCAGCCAATACGGTGAGGTAGGACTCGACTGCCTTATCAAGGTGGTCCAGGGGCTGCTTAGTGGCGCCCTCAGCCTGCTTGGACAGGGCCAGCAGGGTCACTGGGCCGACGAGGGCCGGGCGCACGGTGTGGCCGGCGGCGCGGGCCTCCTCGACGATCTTCAGCACGCGCTGTGGGCGAGCGCTAAAGGTTTGGTCATCGGTGATCTCAGGAACGATGTAGTGGTAGTTGGTGTCGAACCACTTGGTCATCTCCAGCGGCGCCGTGTCCTTGTTACCGCGGGCCAGGGTGAACTCATCATCGAGGCTCTCGCCCTGAGCAGCGCCCACGGTCAGTGCGGTCTCGAGGACGTGGTCGTAGTAAGCAACGTCGGCCGGGATGGCGTAATCCTCAGTGAGGCCCAGCTCCTTGAGGCGTGCGTAGGTATCAAGGCGCAGGGAGTGCGCGGCGGATTCGAAGGTCTCGGCGTCGATCTTGCCGGACCAGTAGGACTCCAGCGCGCGCTTGAGCTCGCGGTGGGCGCCAACGCGCGGGTAGCCCTCAATCGTTGACTTGGGGAAAGGTGCGGTCATGGGGTAACTCCAATTCGATATAGCAGGTCAGTCGTAATGTCTGGATTGTTGTGCGTGTAGATGTGCAGCCCGTCGGCTCCGGCGTTCATCACCGACTTCGCCAGCTTGGCTGTGATCTGCATGCCGATTTCTTTCTCTTCCTCGGGGGAGGTCGCTGCCGCGAGCTGGTCGAGGACCTTGGTCGGCTCGTCTAACCCGGACAGCTGGCACATTCGCTCCACCCGAGCCCGGCTCGTCATCGGCATGATCCCGGGGATGAGCGGAATGCGCACACCCGCCAGCCGGGCGCGCTGAGCGAAGCGAACGTAATCCTCCGCGTCGAAGAAAAGCTGGGTGATGGCGAAATCTGCGCCGAGGCGCTGCTTGGCCAAGAGGACATCGATGTCCTCGTCCGACGTGGCGGATTCGGCGTGGCCGTTGGGATAGCAGGCCACACCAACCGCCAAGCGCCCGGCCGCCAAGCGCGCCACGCGGTCGGATTCCCAGCGGCGGATGAGCCGGACCAGGGAATCGGCGTGCGGCAGGTGACCTTCGGGCATGCCGCCCTCCGGCAGATCACCGCGGAGCGCGAGGAGGCCGCGCACGCCGGCGTCGACAAGCGTGTCGATCCAGCCAACGAGCTCTTCCTCTGTACCGGCGGTGCAGGCCAGGTGAGCCAGGGGACGCATCGCTGTAGCGCGCGAGATCTTCTCAATGAAGGCTGCGGTTCCCTCCAGCCACCCCGAGCGCTGGGAGCTGGTGACGGCGATGTAATCGGGGTTATACGCGGCGAGCGTGGCGAGCAAGCGGTCAATCTTTGCAGCGTCTGCATCGTGACGCGGCGGTATCACCTCGAAGGAGAGAGCGGTGCGCTTAAGCTCTTTGGGAGTATCTTCGCTGATTTGGTCTAGTGGAGCGGATGCGGAAAATCGTGGGGACATGCTCACCTCCTCTGCAGGTTATCGTTGTTTGCCTTCGGTTCTGATGTCCCCAAACGTACCAAGCTGTCCATTTCGCAGGAAAGGCCTTTCGCATTAGTAATACCTTTAGAACCCAGTCAGCTGCACCGTTATCCCATAGCGCTAGTGAATAAAAACTCGGTCAATCCATACAAAGCTGTCTGTTTTCATTGGACAGCTCGAGACCTGGCGCAAATGGTGGCGGGACCTGTGCGCCGCCACTACGCTGAAGGGGAGTATCCAGCGCTAACGCGGGCGCGCATATACAGTGCCCCGCCGAAAAGTCACCTCAGTATTGACGAAAAGGAGCACCTAAACCCATGAACCCCGCCGCTCTGTCCACAGCCATCAGCGCCACCTCCGCCTTGGTGGAGCGCCTCAAGGAACGCCGCGATGAGAAGGCCCGTGAGGCCTACTCCGCCCTGGAGACCGCCGCCGCCCGCATGGAAGAGCGCGATGGCGAATGGTTCTCGGAGGCCCGCCGCGAAGCGGGTGCCGTAACCAAGGCCGCGCATGCCCGCCTCGAGCGCACCCTCGAACAGCTCAAGGAGCGTAGCGAGGAAGCCACCGAGAAGCTCTCTGAGGCTGCATCAGAAGCCCAGGATAAGGCCTCCAAGCAGTGGAAGAAGACCCACAAGCAGGCGGAAAAGAAGGCCTCCAAGGCCCGCAAGCAGGCCAAGAAGAAGGCGCCCAAGGCTGAGAAGAAGGCGCAGAAGCACAGCGCCCAGCTGCAGAAGAAGGCCCGCCGCATCAGCGGCAAGGACAAGAAGAAGGGCTCGAAGATCTGGCTGATTTCCGCGCTCATTGCCGCCATTGCCGCTATCGGCGGTGGCATCTACTACTTCTTCACCCAGAAGAAGGAGAAGGAATCCGCCGTTCCGCCGCGCGTTGAGGACTTCTCCTCCCCGTCCGCGCCGCAGGGCTCCACTTTGGTCTACACCTCTACCACCGAGGACGATGCCAAGCGTGGCTCCGACTTGGCTGAGGAGGGCGTCGTCGAGCGCGACGAGGAGCTGCTGGGCTCTTTGGATGAGCAGCTGGCCAAGCATCGCGAGGAAGAAACCGCTATTCAGGACGCCGTCGAGACCGAGATCGAGGTCAGCAACGCCGACAAGAAGGATGCCGACACCTCCCGCATCACTGATGACCATGAGTCCGAAGGCAAGCACCGCCTCCAGACCGACGAGGAAAACTAACCCCCCATCCTTGGGGGTGCGCATTTCGTTGCCTAGATCTCACTGCGTTGCCCCTGTGCGCGCGACCTGCTTGAATCGAGGGTCAACTGGCATCGATCTTTAAGGATTGGTGCCCGCGCGCAGTTTTCGCGCCTACGTCCTGTCAACAGCAGCCAAGGAGATCAGGCATGAGCTTCGAGTCACTCATAGTCAAGCTCAAGAGTGGGGACACCTTTTATTTTCCGGCCGGTGCCGTGAGCGGCGATCCGTCCACCCGCGTAGATAACCTGCGCTTTGCCATCGAAAACGGCACGCAGTTTAGCTCCGTCGATGACTATGGTGTCAACCGTGAATTCAATGGCTATGACGTGGAGAACTACCACTTGGCTTAAGTTCCCCTAGTGATTCATTGAGCGTAATCTGAATCACTCCCTTATGCGTTGTGCGCTATAGGATGAGTTCTTATGACTCACTACCCCCGCATGAGGACGTGGTCGTGGTACCTCCCCGATGAGCCCCCTTCCGGAGAGGTCTCCCTCACTGAGACCACCAACTTCTCCCGGCCCGGCGCCGCTACGTGGCGGCTGCTTGGCGCCCAGCGCACCGGCGTTATCGGCATCTTCGTTGCCACCCTCATTAACGCTCCACTGGGGGCGTTGGTCTCCGTCATCATCGGTCAGACCACGCAGTATGCCTTTTCCGATCCCTCCTGGCGCACCGTAGCCCTGCCGCTAGCGGCCACGGCGATCCTCCTCTTCATCGCCTATATCTGCGAGGCTACGGCGGATGCCTTTACTGATCTGAGTCAGGCCCGTACCACGCATACGCTGCGGCTTAACCTACTGGATAAGCTTTTGGGCGCTTCCACCACAGGCATTAGCCCCGGCCGGCTGCTCAACACGATGGATGAGGATTCGCACTACATCGGTCAGCTCAAGCAGATCCTCAACTTCCCCCTGGTCATGGTGGGCTACCTCTTAGGCGCGGTGGTCAGCCTCGCCCCGATTTCCTGGCAGGTCTCGGCTGTGCTACTGGTTGGTGCATTCGCTACCGCGCTCGCTTCCTGGGCCACCACAAAGCCGCTGACTAAGATTGCCGCGCGCCGCCGCCAGCTGGAGAACACCGCGCTCTCACTCGCCACGGACTTTGCGCAAGGTTCCCGCGTGATCAAGGGCCTCGGCGCCAAGGAGATTTCCCGCCAGCGCTTTTCCGACGCCGCCCAGGATTCCTTGGGTGCCATGCTCCGCGAGGCCAAGCTTTCCTCCCTCATGGCCTGGCTGCGGCAGATGGTGCCTGCTTCTTTCGCCGTGGGCATCCTGGCTTGGACCTCCTGGGAGACCTTCGAGGGACGCATCGCCCCCGGCGGGATGATGTCGATTACCATGCTCGTCCCGCCAGCGCTCACAGCATTAGGTGTCTCCCTAGGCCTGCTCACGGAGAATTGGGCACGAGCGCGGGCCTCCGTGGAGCGTGTTGGCGAGCTGCTCGGACAGCTTTCTTCCAACACCACCGAGGCCGCCGGCACCCCCGTGGAGCTCTCCCCCGGATTGCACGTGTGGATGCCTATCAGCACAGAGGGGCGCAGCATCGTCGATTCCTGGGTGCGCTACCTCCATGAGCACGGCGCATTGTGCCCACCGCATCGCATCTCCGTGCTGGAGGGAACCCTGCAAGACAACGTCGATCCGCTGCGCAGTGCTAGCGCTTCGCAGCTTCACGACGCCCTCCACGCCTCCGCCTGCGAGGATATTGTTATCCGCCTCGGTGGGCTTGGTCCGAACGACGAGCTGCCCACCGCGCCCATCGGTGAGGCAGGCCTCAACCTCTCCGGCGGCCAGCGCCAGCGCGTCGCGCTTGCCCGCGCGCTCGCCCTCGACCCCGATGTCCTCGTGCTGGACAACCCCACGACAGGACTGGATTCGTTGACCCTGGCGGACGTCGCCAAGCGCGTGCGTGAGCTGCGCGCCGGCAAGATCACCGTGATCATTACATCCGCCTCCACATGGGCCGCCAACGCTGATGAGGTGGTGGAACTATGAGTCAGCAGGATCGCGCGGATGCCCTAGCACCCGCCTCCCCGCGGGAGTGCCTCCGTTTTCTGAAGACCCTGCCCAATGCCCCCAGCAGGCTGGGGATCGCTCTCTTCTTTGGGCTTTTTAGCATCACAGTCATCATGATGAACCTGGTCTCCCAGGTGCTTGGGCGCGTCGTCGATATCATCCAGGGCGTGGAGGTCCCCGTCCTTGGTACGGGCCGCGCAGCCATGGTGAGCGCGCTGGTTATTATCGCCGTGGGCTACCTCGTGGAGGTCACCGGCCGCACCGTGGGCCGCTTTTTGGTCACCTCCACTACCCGCCGGCTCTCGGTGGATCTGCGCACCTCAGCGCTGGATTCTACCCTCGGTGCTCCCGTGCCGACCGTCATGGAATTGGGCACCGGCAACATCATCACCCGCCTGTCCAAAGACATCGACACCGTGGTCATGACCATCTCCATGATGGGTGACCGTCTCGTGCTCACGCTCTTCATGCTGCCGCTGACCGCGCTCATGATGATCTTCATCCACCCCGCTTATGCGCTGCTCTTCATCGCGGTGAGCTGTCTGCTCTACCCCTTCATCCGCGGCACCATGCGGGATATCCCCGCCGTGGCCAACGAGGTCTCCTCGGTGGAGGCTTACCGCAACAACGTGCTGCTGGACACAATTCGCGCCCTGGAGACCCTCCGTCAGTTCTCCCTGAAGGACTGGGCGCTTGCACGCATGGCGCGCTACTCCTGGGACACGGTGCAGGCCTGGGGGGACAAGGTGCCGCTCATCAACCGCATCTTGGGCCAAGGCGCCCTTGCCTTTGCAGTGTTGCTCTTGGGATCGGTCCTCATGTCCGTGCCCATGGTGATGTGGGAATGGCTGACCCCCGGTGAGGCCACCGCCGCCGTGCTGTTGGTCATGCGTCTGGAGATCCACGTGTTCAACATCCTCTTCTTCGCTGGCGAAATCCAGCATTCCGTGACCTCCCTCGGCCGCGCGGTGGCGCTGGCGGCCCTGGAGAGCAGCGCTGGTACGAAAGAACTTAAGGACACGCCCCGGCTCACCTCCGCACCGGCCATCACCATCGAGAACCTTTCTTATTCCTATCCCGGTGGGGCGCCCGTGCTTGACGACGTCTCCCTGACCCTCACCGCCGGCACCACCACCGCCCTGGTGGGTACCTCCGGTGCGGGTAAGTCGACCCTCGCTGCCCTCGTCGCGGGCCTGCAATACCCTACGGAGGGAACAATCAGCCTCGACGGGATTGATACCGCCACCGTGCCAAATACCTGGATTACCGAGCACGTCGCGCTCATTACCCAAGAAGTGCACCTCTTCTCCGGCACCTTGCGCGAGGACCTGTTGCTGGCCAAACCTGACGCCAGCGATGAGGAGCTGTGGCAGGCACTCAACACGGTGGGCTTGGATGAGCAGTCGCGGTGGCTGCCTCAGGGCCTCGATACGAAGATTGGCGCCGGCAACGAGGAGATCGGTGCGGAGGCCGAGCAGCAGCTTTCTCTGGCTCGCATGATTCTGCGCCAGCCGCCGGTACTCATCATGGATGAGGCCACCTCTGAGGCCGGCTCAGAACATGCTGAGGTGCTCGAAAGCGCCGCTAAGGCAGTCACGAGGGACCGCACCGCGCTCGTCGTTGCCCACCGCCTGGATCAGGCCCGGGAGGCCGACCGCATCATCGTGATGGAACAGGGTCAGATCGTCGAGGATGGCACCCACGCCGAGCTGATGGACCTGGGCGGGCGCTATGCCTCGGCCTATGCCCAGTGGGAGCATGGGAAGTAGGTGGTTCGAGTCGCCTTCTACCATGGGAGCTATGCATCTTCTTTCCCTCACTGAAGCTGACCGCACCTACCTCGCCCGCATCAATTTCCTTGCCGATACCTTCGGCGATGAGCACAAGGAGCTTCCCGCGGGTTTCGAGGAAGGCTTTGACTACTACCTCGGCGGTTGGGAGCCTTCCCGCGGGGGTTTCATCGCCTGGGAGGGTCACGTCCCTGCTGGTGGCGTGTGGCTGAATTGGGGAACGGCGCAGCGCCATGGTTTTGGCCACGTTGCCGAGGGCATTCCGGAGCTCGCGCTAGCCGTGGAGCCTCGCTTCCGCAGCCAAGGAGTGGGCACCCTGCTTATCGACGCCGCCACCGAACTTGCCCGCGAGATGGGCGCCCCGGGTATCTCGCTGTCGGTGGCTAAAGATAATGACCGCGCCCACCGTCTTTACCTGCACCTTGGCTTTGAGCCGGTGAGCGAGAGAGGCGGGCACATCGTCCTGGTTAAGCGCTTCAAAGCTGCCAACTAAGTCAACCGGGCAAAGCTAAAGGGCGCTCACTGTGTGAGCGCCCTGTGGAGCATAGGGGAATCGAACCCCTGACCTTTGCATTGCGAACGCAACGCTCTACCAACTGAGCTAATGCCCCAATGCCTTTAGAGCGTACTCCTCTCGGTGGAAGCAACGAAATCACCCCTCGGACGGGCCTAGCGAAACCTCAGGAGTTAACTTCTTTCACTCTAGTTGCGT
>DXEO01000143.1 GCA_019114925.1 Candidatus Corynebacterium faecipullorum
GGTAGGAGACACCGCGAAGCATATCGCCATTGGTCACGCCGGTAGCGGCGAAGTAGCAGTTCTCGGAGGACACCAAGTCATTGGTGGTGAGGACGCGGTCGAGGTCGTGGCCAGCCTTGCGAGCCTTCTCGGCTTCCTCCTCATCCTTGGGCCACAGCTTGCCCTGAATCTCTCCGCCCATGCACTTCATGGCGCAGGCAGTGATGATGCCCTCTGGGGTGCCACCGATGCCCATCATGATGTCGATGGAGTTGCTATCCTGGCAGGTGGCGATCGCGCCGGCGACGTCACCGTCCATGATGAGGCGAACCTTGGCACCGGCTTCGCGGATCTCACGGATGAGATCATCGTGGCGCGGACGGTCGAGAACGACGACGGTCAGGTCAGCTGGCTTAATGCCCTTGGCCTTGGCCACCGACTTCACGTTCCATTCGACCGACTCGTTGAGGTCGATGGCGCCGACTGCCTCGGGGCCGACGGCAATCTTCTTCATGTAGAAGACAGCGGACGGGTCGTACATCGTGCCGCGCTCGGCAGCAGCGATGACAGAAATAGCGTTCGGGCGGCCTTCAGCCATGAGGCGGGTGCCGTCCACCGGGTCGACGGCGATGTCCATCTCGGCGCCCTGGCCAGTGCCGACCTTCTCCCCGTTAAACAGCATCGGGGCTTCATCCTTCTCGCCCTCGCCGATGACGACGACACCGTTCATCTCGACGGAATTGATGAGCTTGCGCATAGCATCCACCGCGGCGCCGTCACCCTCATTCTTCTGTCCACGGCCAACCCAGCGACCCGAGGCGAGTGCTGCCGCCTCGGTGACACGCACCAGCTCCATGGCTAGGTTGCGGTCGGGGATATAAGACGCGTTATCAGACATATTTGATTAGTCCCTTTCTTTTCAGGTGGCTCGGCCCGGGGTGGGGGATAACCCGGAATACATATTTCATTCTTCCACTTTTCTTCCTGTTTCAAGCCTGAATACCTCCCCCAGAAGTGGGAGGTGGGGGTGATTGCCGCCAAAAGGGCAGGTAGGAGGTCGCTGTCGCATGTGGTGGAGCAAGCGTGACATACTGGGCGGGTGGCATCTGAAGATAAACCAAAGATTTTTGAGGACGCGCGCGATATCACCCTGACGGTGGGCGTCATCCTCATCATGATGTTCCTCGCGGTTGGGGCAACGGGACTGTGCTCAATCAACCCGGAAAAGTCGGGGCCCGTGCAGAACGTGGATGCTGCTACCTTCTTGGAGATGGAAGCGCGCGGCAGCGGGGCTGTCATTAGGGAGCCGGACATGCCGGAGGGCTGGCAGCCCACAGCCGCGCGGCGTAAGCAGATGGGCGGCGAATCTGGTGCTGTGGTGAGCTGGCTGACTACTAACGAAGGCTATGTCGAGTCAGCGCAGACGCAGTTGGCGCTTGGCGATGTTCCCGGGGCTTATGACTCCAATTACCGTGCCAACTTCGAACAGCGTGAGGTAGCGGGCCAGGACGTGGAAATTCTCAGCAGTGATGACAAAGACGTGCGCCCGCTGTGGATTGCTGACTTGGGTGATGCCCGCCTCGTCCTCACCGGCTCTGCCTCTGATGCTGATTATGAAGCGGCCCTGACCGCATTCGCTGAGGCCGAGCCACTCCAGATCGCGGAGGATGGAAGCGTCATCACCGACTAGGTCCGCTGCTTAACGGAAGGTTACGCTCTGCAGCGTGGTTCCGTCCCATTCCACCTCGACCGAATCTCCAGCGGAACTGGCGAGGGACTCTGGATCGAGGCCACTCAGGCGAGTTTTGCCGAGGTATACATCTACCTTCTCATGGAGGGACTTGCCGGGGAAGACGGCGATCTCGCTGAGCTTATTCTCGCTAAAGCGCAGGACAATGGAGCCGGAGAAGTAGCCAATCTCTTCGCCATTCGCGGTGTGTGGGGAACCGAAGAATTCTTCGGCGAGCTGGCGCGAATCACCGAAGATCATGGAGCCTGCTCCGCCTGACTTGGAGACGAAGTCCACGCGATCTCCCGGGTAGCCGTAAATCTTCATTTAGTCTTCTCCTGCTTCTTCGTGGTGATCTGCGTTATCGGTGCCCTCGGCATTCTTTCGGAGGGCCTCCTCTACGCGCTTCGATGCCCCGTCGAGGTGCGCCTCGCAGGCCTTAGCTAGGGCCTCGCCGCGCTCCCAGTACTTGAGGGATTCATCCAATCCCATCTGGCCCAGCTCGAGGATTTTCACTGTTTCAATGAGCTCATCGCGAGCCTGCTCATAGCTCAGCTCTTCTACCGGTGGGAACGCGTTCTGGCCGGGCTGGCCGGTGCCAATCGTGTCAGTCATGAGGTGAAGTATCTTCTTTCTCTTGTATTTTCCGTCTTAACTATTAGGTGTTCTGCTTAATCTGCGGCCTGAGAAGCCATTGCAGCAGCGGTGATTGAGCCATCGCCCACACGTATGCGCAGTTGCGAACCCGGTGGTGATTGCGTGTAGCTCGTGACGACCTCCGGACCGTTGCCATCGCGCGGAAGGACCTGCACGATGGCATAACCGCGTTCGAGGGTGGCCGAGGGTCCTAAGGCGGAGACCCGAGCACGCAACGAGGCTACCTGGTTAGTTTCGCGGTCCAGCTGGTGGCCCATCATCCGGCGGATCAGCGCGAGATTTCGTTCCAGCTCCTCGCGGCGTGCGTTGATCGGCACCATCGGATCTGCAAGAACCGGGCGGGAGCGGATGTTTTCGAGTCCGCGGCGCTCTCGATCCACCCAGCCGCGCAGCGCTGCCGCCATGCGCGAGCGTGCTTCGGAGATCAGCGCGTACTCCTCGGCGGCAGAGGGCACGACGCGCTTGGCCGCATCGGTGGGCGTGGCGGCGCGGAGATCGGCGACATCATCAAGCACTGGGTGATCCGGTTCGTGGCCGATGGCGGAAACGACTGGGGTGCGGGCCTCCGCCACGGCGCGCTGGAGCGCCTCCTCGGAGAAGGGGAGGAGGTCCTCCACTGAACCGCCGCCGCGAGCGATGATGATGACATCGACTTCTGGGTCCGTGTCGAGCGTCCGCAGAGCGTCAATCACCTGGGTAACAGCCGTGGCTCCCTGGACCGCAGTATTGATGACGTTGAATTGGACCGCCGGCCAGCGGTCCTGCGCCACAGACAGCACATCGCGCTCGGCATGGGAGCCGCGGCCGGTGATGAGGCCAATCTTCTTGGGCAGGTAGGGAAGCGGCAACTTGCGCGAGGGATCGCATAGGCCCTCCTGGCGCAGCTTTTGGCGCAACATTTCAACTCTCGCGAGGAGATCGCCGATGCCGACGTGGCGGATTTCGGTCACCCACAGGGAGAAGCTTCCGCGCCCAGCGTAGAAGGCAGGCTTGCCGTACACCACGACACGGTCGCCATCTTTGAGCGGCGAGGGGGCATTGCGGATGAGCGAGGTGTTGCAGGTCAACTGAACAGACTTTTCTTGCTCGACGTCACGCAACGTGATGTATGAAAGCTTCCACGACGGCTTCATATTCAGCTGGGTAATTTGTCCCTCCACCCAGAGGAAGCCGAGGCGTTCGATCCAGCCTTTGACTTGGTCATTGACCTTGCCGACGGGCCACGGAGTCTCCGCGGAATTGGCCGGTTGGTTCACTCGCAGTCCTTTCTCTTGAGTGGTTGGCACTTCGGGTGTTTCCCGTCCAGTGTATGGGTCAGTGTAGGGGGTGTGCCGGACATCGCGCGTCACCAGCCGTGCCAGACAGGTGGGAACTACAGTATGTGCCTGACTTTCGATACTGTGGGTGCCATGACTGAAACTGCAAAGAAGGTGCTCCTGGCGGCTCCCCGCGGCTACTGCGCCGGTGTGGACCGTGCTGTTGAGACAGTGGAAAAGGCATTGGAGAAGTACGGCGCCCCTATCTACGTGCGCAAGCAGATTGTGCACAACCGGTTCGTTGTTGAATCCCTGGCTAAGCGTGGTGTCATCTTTGTGGAGGAGGCTTCCGAAGCCCCCGAGGGCGCTCACCTCGTGTTCTCTGCGCACGGCATCGCGCCGAGCGTGCGCAAGGAGGCTCAAGAGCGCAAGCAGCTCACGCTCGACGCCACCTGCCCGCTGGTGACCAAGGTCCACAAGGAGGCCCAGCGCTTTGAGCGCGATGGCTACCAGATTCTCCTTGTCGGCCACGAGGGGCACGAAGAGGTCGAAGGCACCGCCGGTGAGGCCCCGGACGTCACCCACTTGGTGGATGGCTTGGAGGGCGTCGACAAGCTGCCCGACTTCTTGTATGAGGAAAAGCTCATCTGGCTGTCCCAGACCACATTGTCGGTGGATGAAACCATCCAGATCGTCAACAAGCTGCGCGAGCGCTTCCCTCACCTAGAGAATCCGCCATCAGACGATATTTGCTATGCCACGCAGAACCGCCAGGAGTCGGTCAAGGCCATCGCCCCGAAGTGCGATCTCATGATTGTTGTAGGCTCCGAGAACTCCTCGAACTCCAAGCGCCTCGTCGAGGTTGCTTTGGAGGCAGGCTCTAAGACCTCGCACTTGGTGGACTTTGCCTCAGAGATCGACGAAAGCTGGCTGGAAGGCGTAAACACCGTAGGCGTCACCTGTGGTGCGTCCGTGCCTGAGCTGCTGGTCCGCGAAGTGCTGGAGTTCCTAGATGAGCGCGGCTACAACGATGTCGAGCAGGTGACGACCTCCACGGAGACCATTACCTTCTCCCTGCCGCGCGAACTGCGTCCGGCACGTACTGCGCGTTAATCCTCGTCGTAGAGATTTTCTTCCAGCGGCTGGGAAGGCCGCTGGGCGCGCTCCCGCGCACGCCGCGCCTTCTCTGCTGACTCCGCGGCGGCGCGACGGAAGTTCTCCCGCTCGTCCGCGTTGGGGGAAGCTTGCCGGCGCTTTGCGCGTTCTTCAGCTTGAATCCGGCGGCGCTCTTCACGATTGCGCTCACGAACACGGCCCGATCCCGCGTTTTCACGGGCCAGGAGTTCTGCTACGGAAAGGCGCTCGGAACGGCTCCGGTGATCGGATGCGGCTTCGGCGCGGCGCTTTTCTTGGGCTGCAGCCTCAAGGTCTTTCGCGCGGCTATCACTGCGCCACAGGCGCAGGACCGCGAGTAATGCGCAGGCCACAACCGTGACGATGAGCACGGGAAAGTGCTGCAACAGGGGGTAGGCCGTGGTGAGAATCGCGGTCTTGGAAAAAGGCGAGGCGCCTTCCTGCAATCCAGCGGTGGAGTTGATGAACCCGCCGCCCACGGTGCCTAATGCGTACAGCAGTGGCAGGGAAATTACTGTCATGTAGAGGCCGCGAGTTTCCACCAACCAGGTGACAGCCAGCGAGCCGAGTCCAAAAATCAGGGCGAAAGGTAGTCCCACGCTGCCCAGAACGCCTGAGACCGCCAAGGCCACAAGCGTAACGACGAGCGCGACGAGGAGTGCTCGGCTAAGCGGCATCCCGCGGCGGGGAGGGCGGCGACGATTTTTGGCTACAGACACGCCCAGAAAGCTTACCGGGGTTGGTGACCAAAACGTTATTCATTCTGGGCGCGCCGCGGCCAAGAACCGACGCTGCGCGGTTCCACCGGCAGGCGGTCAACGCGGGCTGGAACATCCAGATCTTTGAGCCGTCGCGCGGTCACCCCGACTCTAGAGTCCAAGCTGGCCAAGCTAGCGTTATAGGCTTCCACCGCGCGCTCGAGTCCGCGGCCCACCTTGTCGTAGTGCTCGTTAAGAGTGTTCAAGCGCGTATAAAGTTCGCGGCCCAAGCGCTGGACTTCGCGGGCCTTATCAGAGATCTCCTCGTGCTGCCAGCTCACCGCTACGGTGCGCAAGAGTGCAAAGAGGGTGCTTGGGGTGGCGATGACGATGTTGCGTTCAAAGGCGAACTCGAGCAATTCGGCGTCGATAGACAAGGCAGCGTCGACGAAGGTATCGGCGGGGACAAAGAGAACCACAAATTGTGGGGTGGGGGAGAAAGCCTCAATATAGTCCTTGGAGGCTAATGCCTGCACGTGGGAACGCATGAGGTGCGCGTGGCGCCGAAGATACCCTGCCCGCTCCTCCGGGTCCTCGGTCTCCATTGCGTCGAGGTAGGCACTGAGAGGCACCTTTGCGTCCACGACAATGCTGCGCCCTCCGGCCAAGTGAATGACCAGATCGGGGCGTACCAGCGATCCGTTGATGCGGGCGGTGACTTGGGAATCAAAGTCGACATGTTTGCGCATGCCGCCGAGCTCAACGACGCGCTCTAGTTGCACTTCGCCCCACCGCCCGCGGACATTGGGGGAGCGCAGCGCGCCGACCAGCTTGTCCGTGCGATCCGACAAGCGTGTTGAAGTGCGAGTTACCGCCTGGACCTGACTGCTGAGCGCTGCGAGTGAGGTCGCTCGATCTTCCTCAATTTCCTGGAGCTGTAGGCCTAGACGGTCCATGGCCTTCTCTAGCGGGGCGAGCTCTGCTTGGCGGCGCTGGGACTCTTGCAGGGCGCGATGCTCCTCTGAAGGCTGGGCGGACTGCGCTGAATAGGCGCGGGCTAGCCAGCCCAATGCGGCCCCAATGATGAGGCCGAGGAATAGGAGCACTACGGGTAGGGAAGACGTCATGCCTGTCATCATGGCATGCGCCCCGGACAAGAAGAATTAGTCCCTATCTTTTGATTGCAACATCTGTTCGAGAGCGCTAATTGCGCGTTTGATCCCCGCTCGTGCTCCTCCATCGCGCTCACTGAAGTCCGCGTCAACGTCGACATTCGCCTCGATCTTTTGGTCCAGAGTGCTCGTACCGTTGTGGGCGACGTCTTCGGCTGCGCCTTCGGGGGCGGCGTGGTCGGGGATGGACAGCCATTGCTCGCGCTTGCGATCGCCCTGTTGCTGCGTGTAGCGCCCGATGAGGAAACCAGCGACAGTCGAAAACTCCAAGTCCTCGGCAGTTCTCTCTCCCGACTGGAGCATCATCATGTCCTGGAAATAGCGGTAGACCACCGCGATGGTCGCTGCGGCCGGGACGGCGAGGAAACCACCGATGAGGCCGAAGAGCGCGGAACCTACGGTCACGGAAATCAACACGATAACCGGGTGCAGGTTCATGGCCTTCGACTGCAGCCACGGGGAAAGCACGTTGCCCTCGAGCTGCTGGACTAGCAGAACCAGACCAAGTACGAGCAGCGCCTTGGTGAAGCCCAAGGAGACCAGCGCGATGGTCACGGATAGAGCACCGGCCACGATCGCGCCCACGAAAGGGATGAATCCGGCGATGAACGTGATGATGGCCAACGCCATGGCCAAAGGCACGCCGATGAGTGCTAGGCCGAGGCCGATAAAGACGGCATCAACTGCGGAGATCACTGCCTGTGCACGCACGAAACCACCCAACGTGCTCCACACGCGGGTCAGCAGCTCAGTGAGGTGCCAGCCGGTCCGGTGGCCCGTGGCCTGGCGCAGCCACGGCAAGAAGTTGTGGCCGTCCTTAAGGAAGAAGAAGGTCAGCACCACGATGATGAAAAGCGTGACCACGATGGAGGTCGCCGTGCCAATGCCGGTGAACACGGAACCTGCGATGGACCCGGCTTGGCGCTGGAGCCACAGGGCGATTTCATCGATATAGTCGCCGATCTCATCCGCGTCGAGGTTGAGTGGCGGGCCCTGTGCCCATAGCTGCAAGCGTTGAATTCCCTCTACTGTCTGCAGATATAGTGTTTGGGACTGCCGCGCGAAGTCCGGTGCGATGAACATAAAGAGAGCGCCCACCGCAGTAAAAGACACCAGAATGGTCACTGCCGCAGCGAGGGCTGAGGGCAGTCCCTTGTGCCGCATGGCGCTCGCAATAGGGGCAAGCACAGTGCAAATAATCAGCGCGATGAGAACTGGCAGGATGCCGCGCCAGAAGTTGCCCAGCATGCGGAAGGAGGCATAAAGGAATATCCCAATGATGGTCAGGCGCAGTGCCCACAGCGATGTGGACTTGATGACCTCGCCGACCACCACAGAGCGATCCACTTGGTTGCCGGGCGGGTGCGGAGAGACAGCGTTCAGCGAAGCAGCGTCGACGGAGTCATCGAAACGCCCGCCGAGCGCTGCCTCTGCGGCAGCGAACTCTGAGGAAGAGGCGTTGGGGGATGGCTGATCAGAACTCACCCCACCATCTTGCCTCAAAAAATTCGGGGTGCGTTAGGATTGGCCCCGTGAGTCTTACACTTGGAATCGTCGGCCTGCCCAACGTGGGCAAGTCCACTTTGTTTAATGCCCTGACCCGTTCTGACATCTTGGCGGCGAATTACCCGTTTGCCACCATTGAGCCCAATGTCGGTCTCGTTGAGCTTCCCGATTCCCGCCTGAACCGCCTTGCGGAAATCTTTAGCTCCGAGCGCATCCTGCCGGCCACCGTGTCCTTCGTGGATATCGCCGGCATTGTGGAAGGCGCTTCCAAGGGTGAAGGCATGGGTAACGCCTTCCTCGCCAATATCCGTGAAGCTGACGCTATCTGTCAGGTGGTGCGTGCCTTCGCCGATGAGAACGTGATCCACGTCGACGGTGAGGTAAACCCGGCGCACGACATTTCCGTTATTAATACTGAGCTCCGAGCGCATCCTGCCGGCCACCGTGTCCTTCGTGGATATCGCCGGCATTGTGGAAGGCGCTTCCAAGGGTGAAGGCATGGG
>DXEO01000144.1 GCA_019114925.1 Candidatus Corynebacterium faecipullorum
CACGCGGGTTCCAAATCTTGAGAGTCGGGAACCAGGAGTCCATACCGAAGGTACGGGCCTCATCCGGAATGATCGGCACGACGCGCTTGCCCAGCTCCTTGTCGCGCATGAGCTCCTTGAAGGTACGCACCAGCGCCATGGTGGTGGCGACGTCCTGCTTGCCGGAACCCTTGCGCACCGAGCGCAGCTTGGACAGATCCGGGGTGGTCAGCGTCTCGAAGTTCTCACGGCGCTCCGGCAGGAAGCCGCCCAGCTCTTTACGACGCTCCAGCATGTACTTGATCTCCGGAGCATCCTTGCCCGGGTGGTAGTACGGCGGCAGGTACGGGTCGGCTTCGAGCTGCTCATCGCTGATCGGAATACCCTGCTTATCGCGGAAGAGCTTGAGATCCTCCAGCGTCAGCTTCTTCATCTGGTGGGTAGCGTTGCGGCCCTCGAAGTTGTGGCCTAGGCCGTAGCCCTTAATGGTGTGGGCCAGGATGACCGTCGGGCGGCCGGTACCCGCGTAGCTCAACGCCTTGTCATATGCGGCGTAGATCTTGCGGTAGTCGTGGCCACCGCGGCGCAGTGCCCAAATCTCATCATCGGACATGTCCTCCACCAGCTTGAGCGTGCGCTCATCGCGGCCGAAGAAGTGCTCGCGCACGTAGGCGCCGTCGTTAGCCTTGAAGGTCTGGTAGTCACCATCAGACGTGGTGTTCATGATGTTGACGAGGGCGCCGTCCTTGTCGGCTTCCAGCAGCTTGTCCCAGCCACGGCCCCAGACAATCTTGATGACGGACCAGCCGGCACCGCGGAAGAAGGACTCCAGCTCCTGAATGATCTGGGTGTTACCGCGCACTGGGCCGTCGAGACGCTGCAGGTTGCAGTTGACCACGAAGGTCAGGTTATCCAGCTCGTAGAGGGAGGCCATCTGCAGCAGACCGCGGGATTCCGGCTCATCCATCTCGCCGTCACCCAGGAAGGCCCAGACATGCTGCTTGGAGGTGTCCTTAATGCCGCGCTTCTCCAGGTACTTGTTGAAGCGTGCCTGGTAAATGGCGTTGACTGGGCCCAGGCCCATGGACACGGTGGGGAATTCCCAGAAGTCCGGCATCAGACGCGGGTGCGGGTAAGAAGGCAGGCCATTGCCCTCGCCGCGGGAGTGCTCTTGGCGGAAGCCATCGAGGTCCTCCTCGCTCAGGCGGCCCTCCATGAAGGCGCGGGCGTAGACACCCGGGGAAGCGTGACCCTGGAAGAAGACCTGGTCACCGCCGGAGGGATCATCCTTGCCCTTGAAGAAGTGGTTCAGACCCACCTCATAGAGCGGGGCAGCACCGGCGTAGGTGGAGATGTGTCCACCGACGCCAATGCCTGGGCGCTGCGCGCGGTGCACCATGATGGCCGCGTTCCAGCGGATCCAGCGGCGGTAGCGCTTCTCCAACTCCTCATCTCCCGGGAATTCCGGCTCGAGGGAGGTGGGGATGGTGTTGACAAAATCCGAGGACGTCAGGGACGGCAACGGCACGCGCTTGGCGGTAGCGCGCTCAAGAAGACGCAGCATAAGGTAGCGGGCGCGCTCCGGATCGGAAGAATCTAGAAGACCGTCGAGGGAGTCCATCCACTCGCGGGTCTCCTCCGGGTCGGAGTCATGCAGGTATGCTGCCACGCCATCGCGAACGATGGGAAAGTTGGAGTCGCCGTTGTGGGCGTCCAAGTCGGCCATTAAATCCTCCTGGTTCGTAGTACACAGATCTTGCTCTAGGATACGCGCCCCGTTTACGGCGGGGCACTCGGAGGCCCCCACGGGTGGTTTTATGGGGGAAAATGTCCACCTTGAGGCAAGAATGGGGGAGGTTTGACGCGAAAAAGTGCACCGTAGACGTTAAAATACTCTGCATGACATCAACTACTTCATTGGAAGGAACTCAACGAGTGACGGGATTTGCAGCCAAGCTCGGTATCGAGGAGGGGCAGATTGCCCTGGAACTTGGCTGGGACGAGGACTGTGACTCCACGATTTCTGAGTCCATCGAGGACGTGTTGGGGGAGGACTTCCTCGAGGAGGAGACCGACGAACTGTGTGACCTCGTGCTGCTGTGGTGGCGCGCGGAGGACGGCGACTTGGTCGATGGGCTGGTGGATGCCACCCGTCCCCTGGGTGATTCCGGCCGTATCTGGTTGCTGACCCCGGGTGCTGAAAAGCCGGGCAACCTGGAGCCGGGTGAGATCTCCGAATCCGCACAGCTGGCCGGCCTCGTACAGACCAAGGCCGAGCGTCTCGGTGAGTGGCAGGGTTCCTGCCTCGTGGCCCGTGGCTATACCAAGAAGCCCTAAGAAATAGTTGCAGGATTTCCCTGCTCACGCGGCATCCGCAGCGTCGAATCGCACCCCGATTTGTTGCTGCGGCTGTCCATGGGCTAATCTCTGTTCGAGCACACCAAGTGCACTGCGGCTTTAGCTCAGCTGGAAGAGCAACTGGTTTACACCCAGTAGGTCGGGGGTTCGATCCCCTCAGGCCGCACCAAGTCAGACCCCCTTTTCGAGAAATCGGAGAGGGGGTCTTACGCATGGCACGACAGCTCCACGACGAGTCAGACACACATTTTGACCCTTAAGCCAAGCAGCCGGCGGAGCTGGTGGTGCTAGTAACGCTCTTGGCCGCGCTCGCGGCCCGATCGGGGCCATGGGTGGGCGAGCAACGTCACTCTTGACACTGCTACTTGGTGGTTTTCGACGGTGCGGTGGGTTTATTACCCTAAGCCAAGAAGGCGTCCAGCAAAAGGCATCTGGCAAAAGTCATCTTTGGGTCTAAAAACGCCATCTGCAATGAGTAAATGGCGTTTTCAGCTTCAAAAACGCCTTATGGCTGATGCCTTTTGCCGGACGCCTTTTGCAAGACGCCTCCAGTATGTCGATGGAAGCACGCAAACGTTGTGCGTTGCGGGGAGCGAAGAAGGTAGTCCGTTTCTTAAAGAGACGTGCAGTGCTCTACGGAAACGATCGTTGTGCGTTCCACGACAGCACAGGGGCCCACGACGAGCCGCCGATGAAGCGGCGGGCGGAACTGGTGGTGCTAGTAGCGCTCCTGGCCGCGCTCGCGGATCTTCTCATAGAAGTCCGGCTTGGCGGAGCCATAGCGTGAGCGGGAGCGGCGGGAAGGCTGCGTGGTAGCTGCAGGCGTCGAATCCGTGTCAGCAGGCGCCGTAGCTTCAGAATGCTCGTCGGAGGTCTCCTCGAGGTCCAGCAATGAGGTGTCAGCGTCAGCGTCTGTGTCCGTTGCGGCGGAGCCGGCGTCGGTGCCAATAGCTGCCGCAGTGGCCTCAGCCATCAGGGCCTCCTCCTCGCGGGCGCGGCGGCGCTCCCGAATCTCAGACCATACGAAGTAGGCAAAGCCCAGCGGCGCCATCACGCCGAAGGCAATCCACTGGTAGCCGTAGGAGAGGTGATTGCCGCGGTCCAACTTCGGCACCGGTAGCGCATGAAGCTCACCCGGCTGATCGGGGGAGAGTTGGAGGTAGTCGTGGGCGAGGGGGACGTCGACAAGCTCTGCTATCTGCTCCGTATTGATGGAGTAGACCTGCGTGTATCCCTGCTCCTCAATGGGGGCGGAGGAGTGCTCGCGCTCGTTATAGCGCGCCATGCCCACGATGGTCACCTTCTCCGAGGGAGCCGGATCGATGTGGGGCACAGAATTGCCCTCATCCGTAGGCACCCAGCCGCGGTTGACCAAGAAGGTCTCGCCGGATTCGGTTTCAAAGGGGACCAATGACTGGAAGCCCGGGGCGGACTCTACTGGGCGCAGGCGCAGCAGAACCTCATCCTCCGGGAGGTAGTGGCCGGTCAGTTCCGCGCGTTCCCACTCCTTGTGCAAGGAGCCATCCTTAGAAAAGACCTCGGCGACCGGCTGGGGGTCGGCCTCATAGGCTTCCTCAATGAGGTGGTTGCGCTCCACAATCTGGTCGTCTTTATTCAGCTGCCACGGTGCCAGCACCGTGAAAGAGAAATAGGAAAAGGCGACGACGAAGATGAGAAAGAGCACCCACCCAGGCCTGAGGAATGTCTTGAGCATGATGATCAGTCTAGTAGCCGCAAAGAATTATCTAGCCGTGGTTCGTCTTAATCCACTCGAGTAGGCCGGGAACTGCGGCATCAATCTCCTCGCGGGTGCGGGCGAAATCCTCCTCCGTACCGTAGAAAGGATCCTCTACGCTGGCATCCTCCGGGGACTTCGGATCGAAGCTGCGCATGAGGCGCACCTTCTCCTGCGGGATGCCGCGATCCAGGAGGGCATCGCGGTGGCCGGTGTCCATCGCTACGAAGAGATCCGCGTCCATGTGCTCTTCGCCCAGCTGGGCAGCCTGGTGGCCGGCACCATCGTGGCCGCTGCGGCGCAACTCAGCAACGGCGCGCTCATCCGCGCCCTGGCCCACGTGCCAGCCGCCGAGGCCGCAGGAGTCTACGCGGGCGAGGAGATCGAGCATGTCGGTCTCCATGGCATCGCGGGTGATGATTTCCGCCATTGGTGAGCGGCAAATGTTGCCCGTGCACACGAAGACGATGTGGAGCTGGTTGTTGTTCTCCGGAGGCGTCATGCAAAGGCTCCTTAAGCTAGAGGGGTGCGCTGGCGAACGAAAGCTAGGATATAGCAGCGACGCGACTGACGTGAAACCTCAAGCCGTATAAGGAGCATAGGAGATGGCAGAACACACGACCGTTGGCGAGATCCGCCGCGTTATCCACGAGGCCTACCCGCCGCAGCTGGCCGAGCCCTGGGATGCCGTTGGCCTGGTATGCGGCGACCCCACGGATGAGGTGAACACCGTGGCCTTCGCACTGGACTGCACCCAGGAAGTGGCAGACAAAGCTGTGGAACTCGGCGCGCAGATGCTCGTGGTGCATCACCCGCTGCTTCTGCGCGGGGTGACCTCGGTGGCGGCGGATACCCCGGAGGGCAAGGTCATTCACACTCTTATCCGCAACGGCGTGGCCCTGCTGGCCGCGCACACCAACGCGGATAAAGCGCGCCCGGGCGTCAACGACAAGCTGGCTGAGCTCGTCGGTATCAAGCCCGGACGCCCCATCGTCCCGGTGGAGCCCTATGAGAATCTCGACGAGGCCTTGGGACTAGGGCGCGTGGGCGAGCTGGAGGAGCCGGTGACTCTGCGCGAATTCACCCAGCGCGTGGCCGATGCCCTTCCGGAAACCGAATGGGGAGTGCGCGCGGCCGGCGACCCGGAGCGCATGGTCAAGCGCGTGGCCGTCTCCAGCGGCTCGGGCGACTCCTTCCTGGACCAGGCGGCCGCGCTCGGCGTGGACGTCTACGTCACCTCCGATTTGCGCCACCACCCAGTGGATGAGCACCTGCGCGCCGCGCACCTGGCGGAGCCGGAGGGCCCAGCCGTGGTGGATACTGCTCACTGGGCCAGCGAGTTTCCCTGGACTGCCCAGGCGCGCGATATTGTGGAGGACGTATTGCGCGTGAACACCGAGATCATCGATGTCCGCACCGACCCATGGACGATTTCTGCGCATAAGGAGAACTAAATGAAACTGCCACAGGACCTGCAGAACATCCTGCTGGAGCTGGCCACCCTCGAGCGCTCCCAGGCACACGGTGGAACTCCCACCATCCCGGAGCAAGAGGAATACGAGAAGGCGCAGGCTGCACACGCCCGGCTTGTCGACGCCTCCGGCTCCGCTCAGCTCGCCGTCGATGACATGGAGATGGAAATCCTGCGCATCCAGGCTGATGAGCGCAAGCTGCGCCAGCGCGAGCGCGATGACAAGGCACAGCTTGGCGCCGCGACCGACCCGGAGACCCGCAAGGACCTAGAGCACGATCTCTACGCGGCCAAGTCCCGTATTGCAGATCTCATGAGCGAGCTGCAGGAAGCCCACAACGAAATTCACGCACTGCGCGCCAACCTGGATGTCCACGGTGCGAAGGTCTCCGATTCTGAGCGCAAGCTCGAAGTACTCAAGCGGGCCGCTGAGGCCGCCCAGGAGGCTGCGGCGAACCGTCCGGATCCGCAGG
Source organism: Candidatus Corynebacterium faecipullorum (assembly GCA_019114925.1). Lineage (GTDB taxonomy): Bacteria > Actinomycetota > Actinomycetes > Mycobacteriales > Mycobacteriaceae > Corynebacterium > Corynebacterium faecipullorum. The sequence continues at coordinate 6,017 of DXEO01000144.1, forward strand.
TGCGCATCGGCGAGCTCCGCGAGCAGCTGCCCGCGGATGTCCTCGAAGAATACGAAACCGTGCGCGAAGAAAACGGCGTGGGGGCGGCGGCTTTCACCGGCCGCGCTTGCGGCGGCTGCTTCATCGTGTTGCCGCCTGCTGAACAGAACGCGGTGCGCAACGCGGCGGCTGACGAGCTTCCGCGGTGCTCCGATTGCGGCTCCTACCTGGTGCGCCCGGCCTCATGAAGCTAGTCATCTTTGCTGATGGCGGCTCCCGCGGCAACCCCGGGATAGCCGGTTCCGGCACGGCGGTTTATAACGAGGACCGCTCGCAGCTGCTCAAGGAAATCGCCTACGTCGTGGGCCAGAAGTCCACCAATAACGTGGCCGAATACCACGGGCTGCTGCGCGGCCTTGAGGCAGCGGTGGAACTGGGCGCGGATGAGGTGGAGTTCTATATGGACTCCAAGCTCGTGGTGGAGCAAATGAACGGGCGCTGGAAGATCAAGCACCCGGACATGCAAAAGCTCGCCATCGAGGCACGCCGC
>DXEO01000145.1 GCA_019114925.1 Candidatus Corynebacterium faecipullorum
TCCTGTCTCAGGAATTGATGTTCTTTGCTGGACTGTTCGCGATGTGGTTCACCTCGCGTGCGAACGGCCAGGAGGGTGACTGGGCAGAGCACACGGCGCACATCAACGTGCCCATGGGCTTCCTCATTACGAGTGTCCTGGTTCTTTCCTCTGTGACCTCTCAGTTCGGCGTGTTTGCAGCAGAAAGGGGTGACGTTTACAAGCTCCGACTCTGGTACTCGGTAACCATCGCGTTGGGTGTTGTCTTCCTAGGCATCATGGCGTTCGAGTGGACAGAGTTGATCATGGCAGGTCTCACTGTTCAGTCCAGTGTCTTCGGATCGGTCTTCTATATCCTGACCGGTTTCCACGCGGCACACGTGACTGCGGGTCTGATCGCCTTCGGAATTATCTTGGCGCGCATTGCCCGCTCCAAGTTCACGCCTGCACAGGCCACCGCGGCAATGGCAGTGTCTTACTACTGGCACTTCGTTGACGTTGTGTGGATTGGCGTGTTCGTAGTCATCTACCTAGTTCAGTAGGCCGTAGTCGCCGGAGAATAGCCGGCCTACAGTCATTCATCTCCATGTACGAGTTATCTAAAGGAAAATGATGGATAACATCCAGCAGCCCGCCGCAGTGGAAGACACCACTGCCGCGGCTAAGAAGACCCGCCGTCGCCGCAAGGCGAAGCGCACGCTTGCTGGCGTCTTTGCACTGAGCATCGGGCTTACCGGCGCAGGTGTCTTGGCTTCTGCCCTGACCCCTGATGCACAGGTGGCCACCGCCGCAAAAGATGACCAGGCACTCGTTCAAGAGGGCAAGGACATCTACGAAGTCGCTTGTATCACCTGCCACGGTGCGAACCTGCAGGGTATTCAGGACCGTGGTCCTTCCCTCGTTGGTATTGGCGCCGGCTCCGTGTACTTCCAGGTTCACTCCGGCCGTATGCCGATGATGTCCAACGACGCTCAGGCTGAGCGCAAGACTCCGCGCTACACCGAGCAGCAGACCTTGGCGCTTGCCGCCTACGTCGCTGCCAACGGTGGAGGTGCCGACATCGTCTACGACGAGGATGGCTCCGTTGCGCAGGAGTCCCTGCGTGGCGCTAACTACAACGGCCAGATCCAGGCCGAGGACGTAGCAAAGGGCTCCGAGCTCTTCCGTATGAACTGCGCGTCCTGCCACAACTTCACCGGTAGGGGAGGCGCTCTTTCCTCCGGTAAGTTCGCTCCGCCGCTCGACCCGGCCAACGAGCAGGAGATCTACCAGGCAATGTTGACCGGTCCGCAGAACATGCCGAAGTTCTCCGACCGTCAGCTGACCGCAGATGAGAAGAAGGACATCATCGCCTACCTCAAGTCTGCGAAGGAAACCCCGTCCCCGGCTGGTTGGTCGCTCGGCGGCCTCGGTCCGGTGGCTGAGGGCCTGGCAATGTGGATCATCGGCATCAGCCTTCTGTGCGTTGCCGCTATGTGGATTGGATCTCGCTCATGAGCAACGTAAAGAAGAATTACTCTCGCAAAGAGCTCGATGCTATGAGCAACGACGAGCTCGCAGCCCTCGGTACCGAGTTGGACGATGTCACCGTTGCGTTCCGCAAGGAGCGCTTCCCGGTGGAGGGCGACCCCGCTGAAAAGCGTGCCGCCCGCAATGTCACCTTCTGGCTGATCATCTCCGTCCTGATGGGTATCGCTTTCCTCGGCGTATACCTGTTCTGGCCTTGGGAGTACAAGATGCTGGGCGAGGACGGCATGTGGTGGCACACCCTGTACACCCCGCTGCTCGGCCTGACCTCTGGTCTGTGCATCCTGGGCCTGGGCTTTGCCATTGTTCAGTACGTCAAGAAGATTCTCCCCGAGGAGATTTCCGTTCAGCGCCGCCACGATGGCCCCTCTGAGGAGGTCGACCGTCGCACGCTGACCGCGCTGTTGAATGACTCCTGGACCACCTCGACCCTGGGACGTCGTAAGACCATCAAGGGTCTTCTCGGCGGTGCTGGCGTTCTCTTCGGCCTTACTGTCATCGCTCCGCTCGGCGGCGCTATCAACAACCCGTGGAAGAAGCGCCACGACCTGGACTACACCGGTGACGGCACCCTGTGGACCTCCGGTTGGACCATGCACGAGAAGGGCGTCAAGCTCTACCTCGCTCGCGACACCGGTACCATCGCAGAGATGCACGAGGGCGAGTCCGGTTCTCACTACACCACCCGCGGTGTCACCCGCCTGGTGCGTGTGCGCCCGGAGGATCTCGCCGCAGGTGGTATGGAGACTGTCTTCCCGTTGGCTGCTGAAGACGTCAACGATGGTGCTGAGTACTCCGAGGACAAGGATGTCTACACCAACCACATGCACTCCATCCATGGCAACCGTAACGCCGTGATGCTCATCCGCTTGCGCAACGATGATGCCAAGAAGGCTATCGAGCGCAAGGGCCAGGAAGACTTCCACTACGGCGATTACTACGCCTACTCCAAGATTTGTACCCACATTGGTTGCCCGACCTCGTTGTACGAGGCTCAGACCAACCGCATTCTCTGCCTGTGCCACCAGTCGCAGTTCGATGCGCTGCACTACGGCAAGCCGGTGTTCGGCCCGGCCGCCCGTGCGTTGCCGCAGCTGCCGATCGACGTGGACGAAGAGGGCTACCTCATCGCTAAGGGCAACTTCATCGAGCCCGTCGGACCTGCATTCTGGGAGCGTAAGTCATAATGAGTAACAAACTTGCACAGATGGGTAACAACATGGACGAGCGGTACTCCGCTGCCGGCGTCCTGCGTACCCAGCTCAACAAAGTCTTTCCCACTCACTGGTCCTTCATGCTCGGTGAGATGGCACTGTACAGCTTCATCATCTTGGTGCTGACCGGCATCTACTTGGCGCTGTTCTTCGATCCTTCCATCACGAAGGTCATTTACGACGGCGGCTATACTCCGCTGAACGGCGTCGAGATGTCCCGTGCTTATGCAACGGCGCTGGATATTTCCTTCGAGGTGCGCGGCGGCCTGTTCGTCCGCCAGATGCACCACTGGGCAGCACTCATGTTCATGATGTCCATGATTGCCCACATGCTTCGCATCTTCTTCACCGGTGCGTTCCGTCGCCCGCGTGAGGCCAACTGGATTATCGGTTGTGCGCTTATCCTGCTGGGCATGGTCGAGGGCTTCCTCGGCTACTCCCTCCCGGATGACCTGCTCTCCGGTGTTGGTCTGCGAATCATGTCCGCCATCATCCTGGGTCTGCCGATCATCGGTACCTGGCTGCACTGGGCCATCTTCGGTGGCGACTTCCCGTCCGACCTGATGCTGGACCGTTTCTACATCCTGCACGTGCTGGTTATCCCGGGCATCATCCTGGGCCTCATCGCAGCGCACCTCATCATGGTCTGGTTCCAGAAGCACACCCAGTTCCCTGGACCGGGTCGCGCTGAGAACAACGTTGTCGGTGTCCGCATTATGCCGGTCTTCGCTACGAAGGCCATCGGCATGGGCATGATGGTTGCTGGTGTGCTGGCTCTTATTTCCGGTCTGATGACGATTAACGCCATCTGGAACCTTGGCCCGTACAACCCATCCCAGGTTTCTGCTGGTTCCCAGCCGGATATCTACATGCTGTGGACCGACGGTGTTGCTCGTGTTATGCCGGCATGGGAGCTCTACATCGGCAACTACACCATTCCGTCTGCGTTCTGGGTTGCACTGCTCTGTGGCCTGATGGTTGTCCTGCTCTTCGCCTACCCCTTCATTGAGAAGAAGCTGACGGGCGATGATGCGCACCACAACCTGCTGCAGCGCCCGCGCGACGTCCCGGTTCGCTCCGCTATCGGTGCAGCTGCCATCGTCTTCTTCCTGCTGGTAACGCTCTCCGGTGGTAACGACCACGTGGAACACTTCTTCCAGATCTCGCTGAATGCGATGACCTGGGTTGGCCGTATCGGTCTGATTGTCCTGCCGCCGATTGCATACTTCATGACCTACCGCATCTGCGTTGGTCTGCAGCGCTCCGACCGCGAGGTGCTGGAGCACGGTATTGAGACCGGCGTTATCAAGCAGCTGCCGAACGGTGCCTTCATCGAGGTTCACCAGCCGCTCGGCCCGGTTGATGACCACGGCCACCCGATTCCGCTCGAGTACGCCGGTGCTCCGGTTCCGAAGCAGCTTAACCAGCTTGGTCTGGCTGACTCCGAGACGCAGGGTATCTTCTCCACCGATGACCCGGCTATTGTGTCCCGCGTCAATGAGATTCGCCACGAGAACCACGCTGAGGAGACGGAGATGTTCCGTCAGCTCAACGAGGCTAACCGTCGCGAGGACGAGGAGAATGGCCGCATCTAGCGCCTTCACTCACTGAAACACGCTCACAGAGCCCGTACCGCCTTCCAAATAATAGGGAGGGGGTGCGGGCTTTCAGCGTTTATTGCCATTGCATGAGGTGCATTAGGTGATGTCGCGCCAGCCGTTTGCTTACCGGCCCCCCGAGGGGCGTTCGCGGTCTGCCTATACTGTGAACTCCACGAGGTAAGTATGGCAGTGGGCGTTCTGTCCGTGCGCGTGCGTGGCGGATAGAGCGCAATCTATATATAGAGGAATGAGTTTCGTCCATACGATGGACGGGCCTCTTTCTCATTCTTAGCCCTTATGTGGCCAGTGGCGCGTGCTAGCGGGGCTAGAGTGCGTTTATGCCCCTTTCGATTCCATGATCTGTTCTGTCGGAGAGACTGTCGCTCGAGATAGAGTGCTCGGCGTCGGCCGGATGAGCTGCAAGGGGAAAAGGCCGCGACAACTATTGAGACAAGTGCTAAGCCCCAGCGCTCATGATCCCCTTAGGTTTCGTGCGTCCTTAGTAGTTGATTTCGAACGGCACGCTAAGTCCCTGGACTGTTAGTCGCTGCGTTAGCCTACGTGCGTGATTGGACAGCGTGCATTCTGAGCTTCTCCCTTTATGCATGGCTATTGTTGCAACGCCGTCGCTCGCGAGTGTTGGAAGGCGGAATGCGTGCGGTCATGGGAGGGTGGATTTCCTGCCATAGTTCGTGTCGTTTGAGGCTCGGATGGGAGTTAGTAGTGGGTCAAATGGGGCTTTTGTTAAAGCGCATTACCACGGTGTGAGCAAGGTTACATAGCCAGTTTTGTGGAGCTTTGTCCTTCGTATAGTGTGTCAATGGTCTAGCGATCGTGACTTGTCCTCGAGGCTCCGTTATCGCTGTTCAGGTCATGCTTCCGGCGATGGTTATTGTGCATTGGAGTGGAAAAATTTCCCACTATGTCGTTTAGGTTGCCATTTGATAACAGGACGGTAACGGAGTCGGTTTTGCGTTTCTGACTCGACATCGCTTGTGATGGTTTCGTAACCTATTCGAGACATTGAGTTACCGACACGGTGTATACATCACCGGTGCTCAATACGAACTGAAGATTTAAGCGCCGCGTCTGGCCCCTCCTAAAAATTCGGGGGCCGAGTGGAGATGGCTCTACAGGAATGGGTCATCGTCGAACACTAGGCCCGTCCCTTGGGTCAGAGCTTTCGTTCGCTTTGCAGAAAAGATAAGCACAAGGTTTGTCTTCTTGGCGGAGAAAGTAGGCGCGCAGGAAGATTTGGAGTTTAAATTCGTGGCTAAGCACCGTCGTCAGGGCAACCTGAATACCCGCCGCATTGCATCCACCGCTGCTATCGCAGCAACCGCAGCAGTTGTCACTCCGGCAGCCGCCAACGCCGCCGAGGTTGTTGTTCCGAACACCGACATCCGCTTCGAGGTTGCCGGCCTGGAGAACGTTCCGAACATCCAGCAGCTGCCAAACGTTGACCGCTATATCCCGGCTTTCAAGGCTAACCAGGGCGGCGGCTACGCCGCTGCTGTTGAGGCCCCGGCCGCCGAAGCCTCGGCCCCGGCATCGCCCCAGTCTGTCGGTGAGAAGGTGCTCGCAGCCGCTCGTTCCGTAATCGGTTCCCCGTACGTCTACGGTGCTAATGGTCCGAGCGCCTTCGATTGCTCTGGTCTGACCTCCTGGGCCTACCAGCAGGCTGGCGTGTCTATCCCGCGCACCTCCCAGGCGCAGGCTTCTGCCGGCACCCCGGTGTCCCTCGATGCGCTGCAGCCGGGTGACATCATCGTGTACTACTCCGGTGCATCCCATGTCGGCATCTACACCGGCAATGGCACCATCATTGACGCTCTGAACTCCGGCACCCCGGTGAGCGAGCGCTCCCTGAACTACATGCCGATTCACTCCGCGGTTCGCTTCTAAGCGCGCACGGTAATCGTCTTAACCCCTTCCGTTGCTCTTGCCATGTTGATGGTGAGGGTGGGGAAGGGGTTCGGCTATTCTTGTAGCTGTTATGTTTTCGCTCGACTGAGGGTATAATTCAGTCGGCTATTAACCTTCTCTAAGTTTCGGGGGTATCCATGTCGCGTTGTGGTCTTGCGTGTGCGGTCGCTGCACTCGCCTTGAGCACGGTTCCAGTCGCCGTCCTTTCACCATCGGCTGTGTCCCAGGAGATTTCTCCCGAGCAGCAGCAGGAAGGCGCTCCGCAAACGGAGGATCCTGAAGACCTCCCTGGCCTCATTGAACGTATGGCGGACGTCGCCCAGCGCGTATCTGCCAAGAGTGAAGAGGTCAAGGGCCTTGAGGATGAACTCGCCGAGTCGGAGAAGAACATCGAAGAGTTAGACCGCAAGGCCGAGGATGCACACCGCAGTTCCGAAGAGGCTTCCGCGGCGGTAGCTGCGCAACAAGAGCGCATCGATGTGCTCGCACAAAAGCGTTATCGCAGGAATGCTTCATCGACCTCGGTCTCGGCTGCTCTTAACGCCAACGATGTTGCCAGCGCGGTTGAGCGCATGGGCTACCTGGGCGCTTTGTCCAAGGCTGCGAAACGTGAAGAAGATGCGATGGTAGCTGCTTCTGCCGCCGCCGATGATGCGCACCAGGAAGCTGCTGATGCTGCCGAGGAAGCCCGCCGCAAGCGTGATGAATTGCAGGAACAGCGGGATACTGTTCTGAAGGAAAAGGCCGAGCTGGAGGAAAAACAGAAGGAATTGGAAGCCACCATTGATGGCCTCAGCCCTGAAGCCCGAGAGGCGTGGGTCCAGCACTTCGGTGGGTCTTCCGATCTTGACCTAGCCGCGTTGGCTGATGGATCCGGCTCCGCCGCCGTCGAAGCCGCTCTCACCCGCATCGGCGCTCCCTATGGATGGGGCGCTACTGGTCCCGATACCTTTGACTGTTCGGGTCTCATGGTGTGGAGCTACCAACAGATGGGCAAGAGCATTCCACGTACCTCGCAAGCGCAGCTTGCTGGCGGCACCCCAGTGCCGATGGATCAGCTGCAACCAGGGGACATCGTGGGTTACTATCCCGGCGTCACTCACGTGGGAATGTACATCGGTGATGGCCAAGTGGTGCACGCTTCCACCTACGGCGTACCGGTTGCCGTGGTGCCGCTTAATTCCATGCCCGTCCAAGGTGCCGTTCGCTACTAGGCTATGGCGCGCACCCTCCTCGTCACCAATGACTTCCCGCCCACCATTGGCGGGATCCAGTCCTATCTTCGAGATTTTCTAGCCACCCTCAACCCGCAGGATGTCGTGGTCTTCGCCTCGACCCAAGATAGTGACGCTGCCGCGGAGTATGACGCGACGCTGCCCTATACTGTGGTCCGCTGGCCACGCAGCATCATGTTGCCAACGCCCGCCACGGCACGTCGTATGCAGCAGCTCATTCGTGAACACGACATTGAGACGGTCTGGTTTGGCGCTGCAGCTCCGCTGGCACTCATGGCGCCGTCCGCGCGTGCGGCTGGGGCGCGCCGCATTGTCGCAACGACACACGGGCATGAGGTGGGGTGGTCCATGCTTCCCGTGGCGCGGCAAGCCTTGTGCAGAATCGGTCAGAATGCCGATGTCATCACGTATATCTCTGAATACACACGCAACCGGCTCGAGCCCGCGTTCGGCACGCGTGCCCAGTGGGTGCACCTGCCCTCGGCGGTCAACCTGGAGGATTTCACCCCGGCTACCACGGAAGAGAAGCAAGCAGCACGGGAGCACTTCGGGCTAGGCCCAGGCCCGGTCATCGTCTGCATCTCCCGCCTGGTCCCGCGGAAAGGCCAAGACCAGCTGTTGCGCGCGATGCCGGAGGTGCGCGCGCGAATTCCAGATGCCCAGTTGCTCATCATCGGACGCGGTCGCTATGAGGCGACTGTGCGTGAGCTTGCGCGTCTGTACTGCCCGGAGGCCGTGGTGCAGGAAGCGCGGGATACGGCGGAATTGCGTATGGCGCTACACGCATCCGACGTGTTTGCCATGCCGGCGCGCACCCGGGGTGGCGGCCTTGACGTCGAAGGCCTGGGAATTGTCTACCTAGAGGCACAAGCAGCGGGCCTGCCAGTCGTTGCTGGGGATTCCGGCGGTGCGCCGGAGACGGTTACGCCGGAGACGGGCATTGTCGTGCGCGGGTCTTCGGTGCCGGAGCTCGAGGAGGCGCTGTGCGCGTTGCTTGGCGATGTCCCCCGGGCCCACCGTATGGGGGCAGCCGGGCGTCGCCACGTGGAAGAGCATTGGACGTGGGAGATTATGGGCGCACGATTGCGTGAGGTTCTTGAATGTGATCGTGAGCAGGACGCGGTATATCCTACTAGTCATGCTTAAACACAATCCCTCCGCTGCAGGCGGCCACGCTGGCCTCACCATCGGATTCGATATCGGTGGAACAAACCTGCGTGCTGCGGTGATTGATCCCTCCGGAGAGATTGTGGATTCGCTGAGTGTCCCCACCGCCACGGATGCGCAAACACTCGAAGATGATATCGTGCGCTGCGTAGACACCCTGGCCGCATCCCATGACATCGAGGCCGTGGGGCTTGCCCTCGCAGGCTTTTTGGATCCCGAGCGTGAAGTCGTTCGTTTCGCACCGCATCTGCCGTGGCGTGATGCACCAGTACGGGAGCTCCTCAGCAACCGTGTGGACGTTCCGGTTCGCCTAGAGCATGATGCTAACTCGGCTGCTTGGGGGGAATGGCGCTTCGGCGCTGGGCGCGGCGCGAAGGACTGGGTCTTTTTTGCCGTGGGAACCGGCATTGGCGCCACGCTTTTTACTGACGGCACAATCTACCGCGGGGCTTTCGGTACCGCACCAGAGTTTGGGCACCTTGTCGTGTCACCGGGTGGGCGCCTGTGCTCCTGTGGCAAGCGTGGTTGCCTCGAGCGTTACGCCTCCGGCACTGCATTGCCGGATACCTGCGCGGATTTGCGCGGTGACTATGACACCGCCCTTCCACTCAACCCCTCCGGCGAGGAGATCACCACTGCGGCTCGACAGGGTGATCCACTGGGATTGGCCGTCATGGAGAACTTCGGCCAATGGCTCGGGCAGGGGCTGTCGATGGTGGCGGATGTGCTTGATCCAGAGCTGATTGTGATCGGCGGCGGGGTGTCCCAGGACGCGGATCTTTACCTGGATCGGGCACGGGAATCTATGGCTAACCAGATTGTCGGGGCCGGTCACAGGCCCCTGGCCCGAGTCGCAACTGCGAAGTTGGGTTCTGCGGCAGGTATGATCGGAGTCGCTGATCTCGCCCGCCAGGAGCACCGAGGTTAACACCGCACATTTTTCTTTCACCGGGCAGAACTACCTGTTCGGCATATACAGATAGGACTATAAGCGATGCGAAACAAGTGGTACTGGGCCTTCAAGCATATCTTCTTTGGCCCTGCCCTTCGAGTGTGGAACCGCCCATGGTCCGAAGGAATGGATCGCATCCCGGAGTCTGGCTCGGCTATCTTGGCCTCCTCCCACCAAGCGGTGATGGATTCTTTCTACTTCCCGCTGCTGTGCCCGCGGCAGATTACCTTCTTGGCAAAGAGCGAGTATTTCACTACCCCCGGCTTCGTCGGCCGCCTGCAAAAGTGGTTCTTTAGCTCGGTCGGGCAGGTGCCGATTGACCGCGTCAACAAGGACGCCAGTGACGCGATGCTGGCGAGCGCGGAACGCATTATCGGCCGGGGAGATCTTTTTGGCATCTACCCGGAAGGAACTCGTTCGCCTGATGGGCGTATCTACAAGGGCCGCACTGGCATGGCGCGCATCGCGCTGGCTACGGGTGAAAAGGTCATTCCCATCGCCATGATCAATACCCGGAAGGCCAACCCGATCGGTTCGTGGATTCCGCGCCCGGTTCGCGTCGGCATGCGCGTGGGAGAGCCCATCGACCCTCAAGCATGGGCCGTTGAGCGCAACCTTGACCCGCAGGATCACGCCACCGCTCGTGCCTTTACGGATTACGTGATGAAGCAACTCTCGGAATTGACGGGCGAACCTTATGTCGACGTGTACGCTTCCGATGTCAAGGCTTCCCTGCAAGCCGGACACGGCTACCCGGAAGGGGCCGAGCCCGGTTCGGAGGCGCGGTAATCAGTGACTTCCTCCCCCAAACAGCGATTAGCCTGGCCCGATGTAGCAAAGGGGATCTCCATCCTGGGTGTTGTGCTGTTGCACATCACGCTCACGGTTCCAGAATCCAAGGACACGTGGCTGGCTGCCTTCAACGTGTGGCTGGACCCCTTGCGCTTGCCTTTGTTCTTTTTGGTGAGCGGATTCTTCGCACAAAAGGTGTTTCGCTTTAGCTTCGCAGAGCTTTTCACGCGCCGCCTGTGGTACTTCCTTGTGCCTTATGTGGTGTGGATGCTGGTGGAACAGCAGACTAAGCGCGTGGAGTACCACTGGGTATTCGGGAATCCTATTTTCGATCTAAATCAGATGACCGCCAGCCTCCTAGTGGGGCATTCCATGGCCTGGTTCCTGCATGCGCTGATCCTGTTCAATATCTTCCTCTGGTGCGTACGCAAGCTGCCCGGGTGGGCAGCGATGGCGTTGAGCTTTACCCCGATTCTGTTCATCGCTTGGCAGGCGCAGTACACCTCGATTGCAAAAGCCATCATGTTCCTCCCGGTATTCGTTGGCGCCGCCTATTTCCGGGATGCCATTGCTGCATTCGCCTCCGCCATCGAGGCACCGTTTAAGGGAACGTGGGATCACCGTAGCTTTTGGGCATATTCCGGGATGACCGTGGCCTATGCCATCGGATTTTTCACCCGCCGCGCGTGGGATAACTACTCAGGGGAAGTCGATGTCACCTGGTTGCTACCAGGCGCGGAGGCGCTGGTGCGGGATGACGTTCACATCCTTGTTCGCATGGTCGAGCAGTTCTTCGAGGTTCCAGTGGGAATCGCGGTGGCGGTGGCGGTGTCCTACATTCCGGCCTTGTCCACCGGTCTGCGTTTCATCGGTGCGCACACGCTGCCTATCTATCTTGGGCATCCCATCGGCCTCACCATTCTTTATGGCTACCCGATGGCGCTACATCCTCGGGAGGTTAGCCTGGCGGGCCAGTGGCCGCTGGAAAACACGTGGTTCTGGCTTAGCATGTGCGTTCTTTATTGCGCTGTCGCGTCGCTAGCACTCTGGGCTTTGGGCAAGGTGCCCGTCGTGGGCTGGACGCTTAAACCGCCGCCAATCGGTGCGAGTCGGCGAAAAACGGAACCGTCGTCTGTAGGCTCAAGCCTGAGCCAGCAGCTCACCGCGACAAGAAGCACGACGAGCAAGAAATAGTCATTGCCCGCAATCTGCCGCCACCACGACCACGCCAGCTCCAGCTGCTCATTGTGCGGGACGAGCCAGTGGCCGCGGGCCAGTAACGTCAGCCATGTGAGTGCAGCCAGGAACCAGTGTCGGTGGGCCGTCAGATAGACCGCTGCCAAGCAGAGCCACGTGAAATGATGAGACCACGAGACCGGGGAGCACAGCAGCGCCGCCGAGGAAGCGAGCAGCACGAGCTCGACCTGCGATGATGTATGTTCCATGAGCCACCACAGAAGCGCGACGATGGCGATGCATCCGAGAATCCATAGGGTCGATGCTTGCTCGGGGACAATACGGCTTAGCAGGCCGCGGAGCGATTGGTTGCCGGAGTAGGCCAACCCGCCGATGCGCGAGGAATCACGGAGGGTATCGGTCCAATACACCGCGGAGCTTGCCGGGGAGGCGAGGTGCCCCACCACGCCACATGCGACAAAGGCCCCCACCGCCGTGGCAAGAGCGCGCCAGTCGCGGCGAACGAAAAACACGGCGAGGAAAACCGCTGGGGTGAGCTTGATGGCTATGGCAATGCCCGTAAGCACACCGCGCCACTGATTTCGTGGGCTCAGCAGTAGGCAATCTACAACGACCGCCGCGGTCAACAGAAGGTTCACTTGGCCGAAGCTGAGCGTCTCAGTAATCGGTTCCGTCAGCATGCAGGCGCACAATGCCCACGAGGACCACCAACCAGGTCGCTCAGTAGCACAGCTCCGAGAAATCACGGCATACAGGCAAACCCACAGCGCCCCGAGCGATGCTGCGATGAGAAGAACGGACAATGGCCACAACGGGAGCCATGACACCATGGCGAAAAGCGCTGCAGCAAAAGGCGGGTAGGTAAAAGGCAGCGAAAAACCGTTGTCGAGCACATAGCTCTGGGCGTAGAGATTCTCTCCGTGTAGAAGCGCGCGCCCTCCCTCGCGATAGACGTCGAGGTCAATGTGGTAATAAGGCGCAATGCTGCCGCTGCTGAATAATGCCGGAAGCTGGATAATCCACGCTAGGGAGGCCAGCCCTGCTATGAACAAGGGGAGATGAAGGGAGGAGAGAGCTTTCTTCACGCAGTTAAGTATAGGCCCCAGTGGAGAGGCGTATGTGGGCAGGAGACTAGGATACGGGGCGTGCGCTACTTCTACGACACCGAGTTTATTGAGGACGGATCGACCATTGAGTTGGTCTCCATCGGAATTGTCGGGGAAGACGGAAGCGAGTACTACGCGGTGTCCACAGATTTTGATCCTGCGAAGGCTAATGGATGGGTGCGGGAGAACGTCTTGGATAAATTGCCAAGCCCCGCAGACCCAGTCTGGAAATCGCGCGAGACCATCCGCGAAGATCTCCTGAAATTCTTGGGCCGGCATTCCACGCCCATCGAGCTGTGGGCTTGGGTAGGAGCCTATGACCATGTGGTTCTCGCGCAACTATGGGGAGATATGGCCAGCCTGCCCAAGGGGATGCCGCGCTATACCCGGGAACTGAAGCAGTATTGGGAGTTTGCCGGCTGCCCTAAGCTGCCTCCAGTGCCCAATGGCAACCATGATGCGTTGGTCGACGCCCGCCATAATCTGGCTAAGTTTCGAGTCTGCGAGCAGTATTTACCGCTGACTAGGGGCAACCGGGTGCATTAAGCGTGAATTAATACTGCGACCGAAAAGCCGATTAACTAACGCGTGACAGGCCCAAGATGGTTAAATACTGGGTGTGAGTTGGACAGTAGATATTCCCAAAGAAGTGCTTCCTGATCTGCCGCCGTTGCCGGAGGGGATCAACGAGAAGTTCCAAGACGCCATTTCCCGCGAGGCAAAGCAGCAGCCGAGCTGGGATCAGCTGCAGGCTGATAACGTTCGCAAGATTCTTGAATCCGTACCGCCTATCGTCGTGGCCCCGGAGGTTGAGGAACTCAAGCGCAAGCTTGCCGACGTCGCCTTGGGCAACGCCTTCCTCCTCCAGGGCGGCGATTGTGCGGAGACCTTCGAATCCAACACTGAGCCGCACATCCGTGGCAACATCAAGACTCTGCTGCAGATGGCCGTGGTTTTGACCTACGGCGCGTCCACCCCGGTGGTGAAGCTGGGCCGTATTGCTGGCCAGTACGCGAAGCCGCGCTCCTCTGATCTGGACGCGAATGGCTTGTACAACTACCGCGGTGACATCGTCAACGGCGTGGAAGCTAACGAAGAGTCCCGCCGTCACGACCCTGCCCGCATGATTCGCGCCTACGCGAACTCTTCGGCGGCAATGAACTTGGTCCGTGCGCTGACTCACTCCGGAACCGCTGACCTGTACCGCCTTCACGAGTGGAACCGTAAGTTCGTGGCCAACTCCCCGGCGGGTGCACGCTACCAGGCGCTGGCGGATGAGATTGAGAACGGCCTGGCCTTCATGAATGCCTGTGGGGTTTCGGACGAGACCCTGCGTTCGGCGGAGATTTACTGCTCCCACGAGGCATTGCTGAAGGATTACGAGCGTTCCATGCTCCGACTGGGCACGGATCTCAACGGCGAAACCAAGCTTTATGATTTGTCCGCACACCAGCTGTGGATTGGTGAGCGTACCCGTGGTCTCGAGGACTTCCATGTGGCGTTTGCTTCCATCATCGGCAACCCCGTGGGCATCAAGCTTGGCCCTGGCGTGACGCCGGAGCAGGCAGTGGAATACGCGGAGAAGCTTGACCCGAACCGTGAGCCGGGCCGCCTCACCATGATTGCCCGTATGGGCCACGATAAGGTGCGCTCCGTGCTGCCGCCGATCATCAAGGCAGTGGAGGACTCTGGCCACAAGGTGGTGTGGCAGTCCGATCCTATGCACGGCAATACCTTCACGGCATCGAACGGTTACAAGACCCGTCACTTCGACAAGATCGTCGACGAGGTCCAAGGCTTCTTCGAGGTCCACCGTGAACTGGGCACCCACCCGGGCGGCGTGCACCTGGAGTTCACCGGTGAGGACGTCACCGAGTGCCTTGGTGGTGCTGAGGACATCACGGATGTGGATCTGCCGGGCCGCTACGAGTCCGCCGTGGATCCGCGCCTGAACACCCAGCAATCGCTGGAGCTGTCCTTCCTTATCGCTGAGATGCTGCGCAACTAGAAGCTGCGCAGGCTAATACGGTCTCCAGAGAATCGGCCACGTGCCGTATTCTCCGGAGCCAAACCACCAAGCCGCCACCGCGACGGCCAAGGTGGCGAGGCCGACGAGGACGAGGAAGCCAATGAGGGAAATCGCGCTGCGGTTGCTCAAGGGCCGTTCTTCCGGCTCTTCCTCGGCCCCAGCTGGGGGAACGGGGGCAGAAGGCTCCGGCACCGCAGGGGAGGGCGCCGGGGGCTCTACAGGCGTGGCTGGCGGGAGGAAGGCGTCGTTGCGCGGCTCTACCCGGGTTTCCCGCGTTGGGGGCTGGGGTGCTGGGATAGCTGAGGTCGCTTCAAAGACCCGGGTATTGTCCGTACCCGAAAAATCCGTTGGTACGGCAGCAGTACGTGCGGCAGCCGAGTTCCGCGGGATGGGGACAGTGAACTTCGGGAGTTGCAGCTCGCGGGAGACATCATCCAAGGCATCGAGGAATTCGCCGGCATCCGCAAACCTTTCGGCTGGCTGGCGTGCAGTGGCGGTGGCCACGAGGGCGTCGAAAAGCATGGGCACCCCCTCAATGCGGGAGGAGGGCGCCACCACATCTTCGTGCACGCGCGCGGTGGCGTGCGCCAGCGGGGTATCGCCGTGGAAGGGGACTGTGCCGGTCAATAGTTCAAAGAGCACGATTCCTGCGGAGTAGACGTCGGAGGCCGGCGTGATGTCCGCGCCGGTGACTTGCTCGGGGGAGAGATAGCTGACGGTACCGACGATCTGGCCCGAACTATCGTGCTCCGCCTTGGCGGAGCGAACCAGACCGAAATCGCCGACCTTGACGCGATGGCTATCCGTGATCAGAACATTGTCCGGCTTGATATCTCGGTGCACGAGGCCGGCGTGGTGGACTTCGGTGAGCCCGGCCAGCACGGAGTGCATGACGCCGGCTGCGGCATGCGGCGGCATGGGCCCGCGTTCCGCAAGAAGCTCGCGCAAGGTACCTCCGGTGATGAGCTCCATGATGAGATAGATGGGCAGTCCATCCGCAGAAAAGTCATGCACGGCGACGAGATTGGGGTGGCTCAGCTGCGCCATCGCGCGAGCTTCGCGCTCAAAGCGGGTGACGAAGACGGGATCGTCGTGATAGCGCTCATCCATCACCTTGGCCGCCACTGCGCGGCCCAAACGCATGTCCACGCAGCGATACACGGTGGACATGCCGCCGCGAGCGATCGGCCGATCGATGCGGTAGCGTCCCTCAAGAATGTCGCCCACGTTCAGCCTTGTCATGGATTCCAGTATGGCTGATCGGCGCCTTAAAGTGTGATCCGGCTACAGTTGTGTTCGTGACTAAATCTGAGAAAAACACCGAGAATCCGCACCCAGAACTGCCGCAGCTCCTCGCCGGGGAGAAGCTGCTGACACTGAAGGAGGTTGCTGAAAGGCTCGATCTCCCGATCACGCGCGTCTTCGATCTTCTCAATGCGCGCAAGTTCATTGTGTGGCGCAATGCCGAGGGAGAGCGCCTCGTGCCGGAAGCATTCTTCAACTCCAAAGGCGTCATTTCCAAGCATGTGTCCGGAGTGATTACGGTCCTTAGCGACAACGGGTGGGGCGACAACGAGATTCTGGCGCACCTATTTACCGAAGATGATTCCTTGCCAGGCCGCCCCATTGACGCGCTGCACGGGCACCTAGCGCGCGAGGTTATTCGGCGCGCACAGGCTTCGGCTTTTTAGAACCCTCATCGGGCTTCGGGGTCGCGGTGGTGCGCGGAACACCATCGAAAATCCACTGCGTTGCTGACCAAGCTACGACCACCATGGCGATATCCCAGAACCAGTTATAAAGCTGGTGGTTCCCGTCGCCAGCAAAGGCAACGCCGATGAAGATAGCTACGCCGGTGGTGAGCTTGATCAAGGGCAATGGTGGGCGGAACGTTCCCATGAGCGCGAGCACGGAGGCGTAGTACCACGGCAGCGTCACAGAGTTGAAGACGAATGCCACCTGGTAGGCAGCGGCCGTGGCAGCGATAGCCCGGCGCACGCCCGTGCGACCCCACCACCATACGAGGACGAGGCCAAGGAGCATGAGGACCATCGCGATCGAGCGCAGCGCGGTGAGCACACCGTTATAGGTGGTATCGGGGGAGAAGACCTGGATGAGCGGTACAAGGATGTCAGCGAGCAGGGTAGGGCCGGCTAGGGGGTTGATGACCTTGGAATTGCCGCTGATTTGTGACAACCAGCCCCACGAGCTTCCCGACGCCCACGTAATCGCCGCCACCGCCAGCGCGACCTCCACCACGGCAAGGAAGCCGGACAGGAGGAAGACTCCGAAGCGCTTGATGGGCTTCGTCCCCTTCGGTGCCCAGTGGTGCAGCATGAGCCACACGATAAAAGGTGCAGCGAAAATGGCGGTGGCCTTGAGCGAGACTGCCACGCCAACGAGGAGGAGGCTGGCATGGAACTTGTGGTGCACTGCGGCAAGCAGACCCAGCGAAACCAGCCCAACCATGATGGATTCATTGTGCATGCCGCCGATGAGGTGCAGGAGCATCACCGGATTCGCTACGCCTAGCCAGAGCGCGAGGGCAGGATCTCCCCCAATGCCGCGTGCCAAACGCGGAATTGACCAGGCAATGGCGGCAAAGCCGAGGACCGATATCGCCTTGTAGACGATGATGCCCGCGGCGACGTTTTCTCCTACTAGGTGGGTCACTCCATTGCCCATCCACAGGTGCAATGGGCCATAAGGGGTGGTGGTGTTGCGCCAGTCGTGGGAGACCTCCAAGAGGAAGGGGCCAGGGTTCACCGCCGCGCCTTCAACATAAGGGTCGAAGCCATCACGCACCATCGCGCCTTGCATGAGATAGGAATACACATCGCGAGAAGCCAGCGGTGCTGCACACAACAAAGGAGCAACCCAGCACAACAGCATCCGACGAATATCGGCCAGCGCGCCGTCTGGTTGTGGGTTCTTCAACTGCGGAGCAATGAAGTAGCGGCCGGCCAAAACCCACGCGGCAACCAAGCCGAAAAGGCCAACCCAATAGAGGACCATGCCGATGTTGCGGCCATGGCCATAAGCTAGAAAGCCGATATTGAGCGCCTCAAGGAAGCTACCGCGGTTGCGGGTCGCGCCACCGGAAAAAGAGGCGAGTGCCAGCACAACAGCGGCACTGATGCCCAGGGGTAGGGGATGGGGAATGCGCAGGGGCACGCGCGTGGTTGTGGAACGAGCCATGCTACATCCGACGGGCCGTGGACTTGTGAGCAAGTTCTTCCAGGGTTTCCGTCACCTCGGGAGCGACGTGAGCATTGCGGAGGTGGTCAAGGCCCGAGCGCGTGAGATCGTCGATGCGCTGCTCGACGACATCCGGCGCACCCGAATCCGCAATAATCTGCGCCATGCGGGCGATCTCTGCTGGATCCTCGGTCTGACCGATGAGGCGACGCAATTCCGCAGCTGCGGTGGGATCGGAGGCATCCGCGCGCTGCAGTGCCAAAGACAAGAGGACTGTGCGCTTGCCCTCGCGCAAATCATCACCGGCGGGCTTGCCTGTCACGGCCGGGTCACCGAAGACCCCCAACAAATCATCGCGCAGCTGGAAGGCCACCCCGATGTCTTGGCCGTAGCCGCGGAAAGCAGCGACGAGCTTTTCGGGGGCGCCCGCTATTGCTGCCCCCAAGTGCAGGGGGCGCTCGAT
>DXEO01000146.1 GCA_019114925.1 Candidatus Corynebacterium faecipullorum
TCCGCCTCCCGCACCCCCGAGGCCCGCACCTGCTGGGTCGGTGATGTGCTCATCCGCAAGAACGCGAACAACACGGACACCTATGAGACGAACAACAACCTGATCCTCACCGAGGGTGCGCGCGCTGACGCCATCCCGAACCTGGAGATCCAGACCGGTGAGATCGTCGGTGCTGGCCACGCCGCGACGGTGGGCCGCTTCGATGACCTCGAGCTGTTCTACCTCATGTCCCGCGGTATCCCTGCCGCCGAGGCACGCCGCCTCATCATCCGCGGCTTCTTCTCCGAAGTCATCTCCCGCATCCCGGTCGAGTCCCTGCGCGAGGATCTGGAATCCCGCGTCGTCGACGAGCTCGCCAAGATCAACGCCTAAAACTTCCCGAAAGCAGGTACCAACTCAATGTCTACTCTGGAAATCAAGAATCTCCACGCGCAGGTGCTCCCACATGAGGAGGACGGTGAGCCCACGCCGATCCTCAAGGGCGTCAACCTCACCATCAACTCCGGTGAGACCCACGCGGTCATGGGCCCCAACGGCTCCGGCAAGTCCACCCTGTCCTACGTTATCGCTGGCCACCCCAAGTATGAGGTTACCGAGGGCGAGGTGCTTCTCGACGGCGAAAACATCCTCGAGATGGAAGTCGATGAGCGCGCCCGCGCTGGTCTCTTCCTGGCCATGCAGTACCCGACTGAGGTGCCGGGCGTGAAGATGTCGCAGTTCATGCGCTCCGCCGTAACCGCTATTCGTGGTGAGGCTCCGAAGCTGCGTGAGTGGAACAAGGAGCTCACCGAGGCCCGTGAGAAGCTGGCTATCGACAAGTCCTTTGCACATCGCTCCGTGAACGAGGGCTTCTCCGGTGGTGAGAAGAAGCGCCACGAGGTCATGCAGCTGGATATCCTCAAGCCGAAGTTCGCCGTCATGGATGAGACCGACTCCGGTCTGGACGTCGACGCGCTGCGCATAGTCTCCGATGGCATCAATAGCTATCAGGAGGAGACCAAGGGCGGCATCCTTCTCATCACGCACTACAAGCGCATCCTCAACTACGTTGTCCCGGACTACGTTCACGTCTTTGCCGACGGACATATCATCAAGACCGGCGGCGCTGAGCTGGCTGACCAGCTTGAGGCGGATGGCTACGAGCAGTTCCTCAAGTAGGCCGGAGCCGCCCCCGGCGACACCACGACGGACAACACCACGACACGCTAGAGATAAAGAACCGAGCACAAGGACCTATGCCTGAACTAGACGTTAATGCGATTCGGGAACAATTCCCTATCCTCTCGCGCACCGTGCGCGACGGTAAACCACTGGTGTACCTGGATTCGGGAGCGACCTCGCAACGTCCCCTGCCGGTATGGAAGGCCGAGGAGGAGTTCGTGCTCGGCACCAACGCGCCGGTGCACCGTGGCTCTTACCAGCTGGCGGAGGAAGCCGATGACGCCTATGAGTCCGCTCGCCAGGCCATCGCCGCCTTCGTCGGTGCCGACCGCGATGAGATTTCCTTCACCAAGAACGCCACGGAGGCGTTGAATGAAGTTGCCTATGTGCTCAGTGACGAGCGCGCGGGCGGCCTCTATGTCGGTGAGGGCGATACCGTCGTGGTCACCGAGCTGGAGCACCACGCGAACCTAGTGCCGTGGCAAGAGCTGTGCCAGCGCACCGGCGCGACGCTGAAGTGGTACTCCATGACCGAGGACGGCCGCATTGATCTTGATTCACTCGAGCTCGATGACTCCGTCAAGGTCGTGGCATTTACCCACCAGTCCAACGTGACCGGGGCCGTGGCACCCGTCGCGGAGTTGGTACGTCGTGCCCGCAAAGTCGGCGCTATGGTGGTCCTCGACGCCTGCCAGTCGGTTCCACACATGCCGGTGGATTTCCACGCCCTCGACGTCGACTTCGCTGCGTTCTCCGGGCATAAGATGTGCGGGCCGACGGGCGTGGGCGTTCTTTACGGAAAGCAAAAGCTGCTGGCGCAGCTGCCGCCTTTCCTCACCGGTGGCTCCATGATCGAAGTAGTCAAGATGGAAGGCTCGACGTTTGCCGAGCCACCAACCCGCTTCGAGGCCGGTACCCAAATGACCAGCCAGGTTGTGGGGTTGGGCGCAGCAGTGAAGTTCTTGAGTGAGGTGGGAATGGAGGCCATCCACGCCCATGAGCAAAAACTCACCGCATTAGCCTTGGAGAAGCTTTCTGAGATCCCCGGTGTGCGAATTATAGGGCCAGAAACCACCGAGGATCGTGGGGGAGCGGTCTCCTTCATTGTGGATGGGATCCATCCGCATGACCTGGGCCAGGTTCTTGACTCTCATGGCGTGTCCATCCGCACCGGCCACCACTGTGCGTGGCCGCTGCACCGCGCGTGCAAGGCTAATTCGACCGCACGCGCTAGCTTTTACCTGTACAACACTGAGGACGAGGTCGACGCCCTCATTGAGGCCGTGCGGGCTGCCCGTACCTTCTTTGGAGTGAGCGAATGAACCTAGATTCCATGTACCAGGACGTCATCCTGGATCACTATAAGAACCCGAAGTTCTCTGGCCTTCGCGAAGGCCAAGCAGAGGTTCACCACGTCAACCCTTCCTGCGGTGACGAAATCACTCTCCGTGTAAAGCTTTCCTCTGACGGCACCACTGTGGAGGACGTGTCCTACGACGCCGAGGGTTGC
The DNA here is from genome assembly GCA_019114925.1 of Candidatus Corynebacterium faecipullorum. GTDB lineage: Bacteria > Actinomycetota > Actinomycetes > Mycobacteriales > Mycobacteriaceae > Corynebacterium > Corynebacterium faecipullorum. The sequence goes on from DXEO01000146.1 coordinate 2,672, forward strand.
TCCATCTCGCAGGCTTCGACATCGGTTATGGCCGAAGAAATCGTGGGCATCCCCCTCGAGGAGGCCAACACCAAGCTCGAGGAATTTGACCGCATGGTGACTTCCCGCGGCGAAGTGGAAGGTGATGACGAAATCATTGGGGATGGCATCGCCTTTGCCGGCGTGGCCAAGTTCCCCGCCCGTGTTAAGTGCGCTCTCCTCGGTTGGAAGGCTTTTCAAGCCGCTACCGTGGAAGCGTTGAACGAATTGGAGAAGTAGATGGCTGATAACACTGAGACCACCGGTGGCAGCACCGATCCTTACCAGGACCAGAATGCCTCCTTCGATGGCGCTGCTGTCAAGCCTGAACAGACCGAAGAGCAGATTGCTAAGACCTTCGATATCACCGAGTACCTTCGTGATGTGATCGACCCGGAGCTCGGAATCAACATCGTTGACTTGGGCTTGGTCTATGACGTCTGGCTCGACGATATTGACGGCAAGAACACCTGCGTCATCAACATGACGCTTACCTCCCCGGCTTGCCCGCTCACCGATGTTATTGGCGAGCAGATCGAGGATGTCATCGTGGGCAACAAGCTCGCCGAGGCAGTCCAGCTCAACTGGGTCTGGATGCCGCCGTGGGGCCCGAACATGATTACCGAGGAGGGCCGCGAGATGCTCCAGGCTCTCGGCTTTGCGGTCTAGCTTCCGCGACTCGCCTTAGTTAATCCCACCGCTGGTTCGAAGGTGCGCATTGTTATTGTGTGCACGCGCGAGCCGGCGGTGTTCTGTGTTTACGGGAACAACACCGGCGTGTGGCAACGCGGATTCTTCAACCAATTGCAAAGCCCCAGACCTCAATTCCGAAAGGCCCAGGTGGGCGTTGCCAAGCGCTTGCCGACGCCTCACCACCGCCCAGGAGGTTTCGGGATCGAGGTCTGGGGATCTACGCGTCGATGGTGGCGCCGAGGGCGCTGCCCTGACTGGGAACCGAGTCTAGGTGTTGTGCGGTTCGGGTTTAACTACCCTGGTTGCTAGACTGTTTCGACGTGATTGTGACCAATGATTTCGAGGTGCGCGTGGGCGCACGCACGCTTCTCGACGCCCCCGGCCAGCACCTTCGCGTACAGCCGGGGGATCGCATCGGCCTGGTCGGGCGCAATGGCGCGGGCAAGACGACGACGATGCGCATCCTGGCGGGGGAGACCGAGCCCTATGGCGGCTCTGTAACACGCTCAGGTCCTATTGGTTACCTGCCGCAGGATTCCCGCGAGGGCAATATTGAGCAGACTGCGCGTGAGCGCGTGCTCTCTGCGCGCGGCTTGGATGAGATCAAGCGCCGCATGGCCAAGCAGCAAGAGCTCATGGAGACGGCCACAGACGATAAATTCCGTGACAAGGCTATTCGTAAGTTCTCCCGCCTGGAAGAGGAATACCACACCTTAGGTGGCTATGAGGCGGACTCCGAATGCGCGCAGATCTGCGATAACTTGGGGCTGCCGCAGCGTGTGCTCGACCAGCAGCTTAAGACGCTGTCTGGCGGTCAGCGCCGCCGCGTGGAGCTGGCGCAGATTCTCTTCGCAGCTTCGGCTGGGTCAGGCAAGTCTCAGACCACGCTGCTTCTCGACGAGCCCACTAACCACCTCGACGCGGACTCGATTACTTGGCTGCGCGGCTTCCTGTCCAAGCATGAGGGTGGCCTCGTGATGATTTCGCACGACGTCGACCTGCTCGAGGCCGTGTGCAATAAGGTCTGGTTCCTCGATGCCGTGCGCGCCGAGGCCGACGTCTACAACATGGGCTTTAAGAAGTACCTTGATGCCCGCGCCACCGATGAGGCACGCCGCCGCCGCGAGCGCGCTAACGCCGAGAAGAAGGCTGCGGCCCTGCACAAACAGGCCGCTAAGCTAGGCGCGAAAGCCACGAAGGCCGCCGCTGCCAAGCAGATGCTGCACCGCGCCGAACGCATGATGAATGAGCTGGACGATGTCCGCGTGGCCGATAAAGTCGCCCACATTAAGTTTCCCGAGCCTGCTCCCTGTGGCAAGACCCCGATGAACGCCAAGGGGCTGACCAAGATGTATGGCTCGCTGGAGGTCTTCGCTGGCGTCGATTTGGCCATCGACAAGGGCTCCCGCGTCGTTGTGCTCGGCTACAACGGCGCGGGTAAGACGACCCTGCTTAAGCTTCTGGCGGGCGTGGAGCGCACCGATGGCGAGGGCGGCATCGTCTCCGGCCACGGCCTGCGCATCGGGTACTTTGCCCAAGAGCATGACAACATCGACCCAGACAAGACTGTATGGGAAAACACCATCGAGGCTTGTCCGGATGCCGGCCAGCAGGATTTGCGTGGCCTGCTCGGCGCCTTCATGTTCTCCGGTGACAAGCTAGAGCAACCCGCCGGCACGCTCTCCGGTGGTGAGAAAACCCGACTGTCACTGGCAACGCTGGTGTCCTCGCGTGCCAATGTGCTGCTTCTCGACGAGCCCACGAACAACCTCGACCCCCAGTCCCGCGAGCAAGTTCTCGATGCCTTGGGCACCTACACGGGTGCTGTGGTCCTCGTAACCCACGACCCAGGCGCGGTCAAGGCTCTCAATCCCGAGCGTGTCATCATCATGCCGGACGGTGATGAGGATTTATGGAACGACGAATACATGGAAATCGTAGAGCTGGCTTAATACACTTTCGGGCATGACCGTTCAGCCTGTGCTCCTTGATTGCGACCCTGGCATCGACGATGCCCTAGCGTTGATTTACCTCGCTGCGCTGCACCGCGCCGGCGAGATTGAACTAGTCGGGGTTACCACCACCGCCGGAAACGTCGGGATTGAGCAGACCACCCGCAATGCCGCCTATATTTTAAGTCTCTGCGGCCTAGACGACATCCCCGTTGCAGCGGGGCTCCCGAAACCCAGTCAGGTCAAGCTCGTGACTACTCCGGAAACCCACGGCCCGAGCGGCCTCGGGTATCTAAGGGTGCCGGAGCAGTATGCAGTTACAGGGCCTTCCGAGTGGACTGGCATCTGGACTGACGCTTCATCCCGCGCTGCGCACCTCATCGTGACAGGCCCGCTGACCAATGCGGCCTATTTCGCCGCGACGAATGCCGCCGACTATGCTTCGTTCGCGGACATCGCCGTCATGGGCGGTGCGGTTAATTACCCGGGCAATACCACGCCAACTGCGGAGTGGAATTTCTGGGTCGACCCGCATGCCGCGCGCGACCTCTTTGCCTCCACTACGCGGCCAATCACACTGTGCCCACTCAACGTCACTGAGACGATGCTCATCGGCCCGACGCAGCTGAAACGGCTATGTGAAGCGCTCACGCAGCATTCACTAGCGGACGCCCTACCGGAGATTATGCGTTTCTACTTCGAGTTCCACGAAGCGCACGGCTCGGGTTATCAGGCTCAGATACACGATCTGCTCACCTGCATGGTGGCGTTGCAGAAGGTCCCGTTCTTTTCCGCCTCGACCACTGTGCGGGTGGTGAGCGAACCGGAGTGGTTACGCGGAACGAGCGTGGCGGATCTACGTGGATACTGGGGACAGCGTCCCAATGGCACGCTGGTCACCGCCGTCGATGTTGACAGCGCACACCAGGAATTCCTGCGCGCTGCAAAGATTCTCGCCCTTCCGGAAAACCTATAGTGCGCTAGAATCAGGGGCACAACCCGATACCGCTGAAGACTCTTCTCATGGGTCCTTCCGCTTCCCATGCACAGGGTCTAGAAGTGGTCAGACCCCGCCGTGCTGCCGCAGGAGAAAAAGTCATGAATACCGCCGATAACCTCGATTCCGTCATTGAACCGCTACTCACCGGATTGGTAAGCAAACGGCCTGAAGTTCGCGTGGACTGGGCCTATACCGAATTGAAGGAGGGCATAGAGTCAGGTCAGTGGAATGACCATGTTGCTCAGATTCGTGAACGCCTCACTGGCTACCTGCGCACAGACAAGGTGCGGACTAAGGCGCTGTCTGCTCGGTTGCTTAATGTCCTCGCGGAAGCAGGCCACTTCCACTACGAGGACTACCTCACGTTCCGCGCGTGGTATGTCACAGAGGACGACACACGCGGCATTGTCAAAGACATCGGTCCCATCATGGCCGTTGGTTACGGCGCTGACTACGTCGAAACCTGTGTTCGCAAGGGAATGATCCCGGCCGTCGAAGGCGCAGCGATCATCTCGTGCCGCCTTCGCGCGCCCGGAGGAGTGTGGCACGACGATGAGAGCGTGCGCCTTGCGCGCGCTGCCTGCACCACAATTGCCAAGAGCACATCCCCTCAGATCCTGGAAATTTGGGTCGATCGGTTGAGCACGACGGTGCTTAACGAAGGTGTGCGCAATGGAAACCGCGCAGTTGTAGAAAACTTTGCTCACTTTCTTAGCGCCACAGACCACATGGTCCGCAGTGAACCGGAGAAGTGGGGAATTGATGCCGAACGCGCGGAGCTGGCCTTGCCAATGATTGCCGAGCTTGAGGAGCAACTACGCACTGCTAGCAGTTAGCGAGAAGCAGCGCCATAGAAACGCACCTTAGTTACCGCGGCCCATCGACCGCGTTGCCATGGGTAGCGGTCTGGTGATGCCTCGATAGACTCACTGAGGTCGAGGAGAGTATCGGTCCCGGCTGGGCCGCCTACTGTGAGCTCGCCGTTGCATATGACAACCGCTGATTCGAAGGTACGGTCCGCGCGCTTGTTTCGAACAAGAGCCATCGGGACCTCAACGAAGACAGTTTTTCCGCGCCGCAAAACCGTGAGATCTTCCGTGACATAGCTAGGCCGAATACGTTCAGCGGCAATCAAACCCCATACAAAGATGATGGCCCACAGTGACAACAGCAACGCCACAATTCTTAGAACACCTCCAGGCAAAAGAAGGTGCACGGCTACCATTTCAACCTCCAGCACCACAGTGATAAATCCGAGCATCTGTAGCCTGCCAGGAGGGTGGGGAAGTGCTACCGCGCCTGTGGGGATCAACGTCTGGCCCCGCATCCAACGCCACAGGTCCTGGTAAAGTCCCACTTCATACTTGGCAAGGCGACACCCAGGATGTTTCTCCACAAATCGCCAGGCGCTAGCCTCGTAAGCCTCCCACCAAAGCCTCGAGTGCTACACCTTGCGCACCTTTTGTCGGAGTGTCAGCCACGGTCAGCGAAGCGTTGCCAGGCCGAAGCGTTGGATAGATTCCTCGCATCAAGCCCCGTGGAAGTATGGACTGCAGGTTGTCGATGATGCGCGCAACCCCTCGATCAAGCGGAGACAGCGAGCCAAGCTCTCGCCATAAGGCTTCACCTTCACGGAGAGCTGCAAGGCAGTCGTCGTCGGCGAGGTTCTGTCGCAGCTGCTCCCAGGTGGCGGATGTAGCTACTCCGGTAAGCGCCATGAGATCCCAGGAATCTAGTTCGAGTTGAAGCATTGCCGGATCCTCGATGACCCGGCTGAGGAAGGCGCGGATATCCTCTGGTGTCCCTTTGGGGGGCTTGAGAAAGGGCACGCAAACGTTCTCGCTGCTGCTGCAGCCGAGCAATGCGCTCATCCAGCATGCTAAACGAGCGCTTGACCGCATTGGGAGATGAGACATCAGCGATCGGGACGCCGGCGTCGATAAGCGCACGTGCACGCAGCACCGAAGCCAGGTCAGAGACAGAATAGTCGCGATAGTTTCCGCTGGTGCGTGCGGGTTCAGGAACTGCGCCCATCTCGTGTAAATGCCGTACAGATCGAACCGAGCATCCAGCGACCGCGGCGACGTCCGATATCTTCATAGGACAAAGCTAAACCCTCACATAGTGTGAGGGTCAAGTGCTTGGTAAAACTAATCCGAGTTGGTGGGGCCTTAGTTTCGGAAACCGTGCACCGGTGCCGGAATGAATCCACCACGGTTGATGAAGGTGGAGTTGCCCACCTCATTAACCGGGATGACCGGGGCGTAGCCCAGAAGGCCGCCGAAGTTGACCTCGTCGCCAGCCTTGGTGCCTGGGGCAGGGATAACGCGCACGGCGGTTGTCTTATGGTTCATCACGCCAATGGCGGCTTCGTCCGCGATCATGCCGGCGATGGTCTCAGCAGAGGTATCGCCCGGGATAGCGATCATGTCTAGGCCCACAGAGCAGATAGAGGTCATGGCCTCCAGCTTGTCGATGGAGATGGCACCAGTACGCACTGCATCGATCATTCCCTTGTCCTCAGAAACCGGGATGAAGGAACCGGATAGCCCACCCACGCGGGAGCAGGCCATCATGCCGCCCTTCTTGACGGCGTCGTTAAGCAGCGCGAGCGCCGCCGTGGTGCCGTGCGTGCCCACCTGGTCGAGGCCCATGTGCTCCAGGATGTGTGCGACGGAGTCACCTAGTTCCGCGGTGGGAGCGAGGGAGAGGTCAATGATGCCGAAGGGCACACCGAGGCGCTCGGAAGCCATTTCACCCACGAGCTGGCCGGCGCGGGTGACCTTGAAAGCCGCCTTCTTGACTTCTTCGGCGACCTCATTGAGGGTGGCTCCCTCAAGGGAGCCGAGCGCGCGATCGACCACGCCTGGGCCCGATACACCGACCGAAACGACGCAGTCCGGCTCCTCAATGCCGTGGAAGGCACCGGCCATGAAGGGGTTATCGCCCACGGAGTTGGAGAAGATCACGAGCTTGGCGCAGCCGATGGCGCTGCGATCCTTAGTGAGCTCGGCGGCTTCCTTGATGATGCGTCCCATCTGTGCCGCGGCATTCATGTTGATGCCGGCGCGGGAGGAGGCGATGTTGACCGAGGAGCACACCAGGTTCGTCTCAGCCAGGGCCTCCGGGATGGAACGAATCAGGGTCTTTTCGGCGGTCGTTGCTCCCTTTTCGACGAGCGCGGAGTAGCCGCCGACGAAGTCGACGCCTGTCGCTGCGGCAGCGCGATCCAGCGCACGGGCAACGTCCACGGGGTTTCCTTCGACGCCGGCCACGATGAGCGCGATAGGGGTGACGGAGATGCGCTTGTTGACGATCGGGATGCCGAGCTCGGCCTCGATGCCTTCGCACACCTCAACCAGTTGTGCGGCGCGGGAGGTCACGAGGTCGTACACGGCCTCGGCGGTGGCTTCCATTGTGGAGCGTGTGCAGCCGAGCAGCGAAATGCCCATGGTAACGGTGCGGATATCGAGACGGTACTTCTCGATCATCTCGATGGTGTCGAGAATGCTGGCGGTATTGAAGCGATTAAGCATGACTGGTTATCGCCCCTAAAGCTCGTTCATTGCGGTGAACAGCGCTTCCGACTGCACCCGAATGGATTGCTTGATGGACTCACCGACGGTGTTCATCCGCTCCTGGAGCTGCTGGATGGTGACCTCGTTCTCATCGAATTCGACGCGCAAGATCATGGTGAAGTACTCAGACATGAGCGTCTGGGAGACGTCAACGATATTGACGTTAAGTTCTGCGAGGGCGGTGGATACGGCGGAGATAATGCCGGTGTTATCGACACCGGTAACAGTCATGATGGCGATCATGACTAGATTGTAGCCTGTACGTTTTTCCCGCTGCCCTGGGGTCCTGCAGAGAGACCAGATAGCGCGTACGGTAGCGCCCATGACTGATACGACAACAACTGCACACAAGAAGGTTCTGTACATCGGCGGGCATGGCAAGGTTGGGCTTTTAGCGGCGCCCAAGCTTGTCGACGCCAACCTCACCGTCCATTCTCTTATCCGTAATCCCGACCAGGTCGCCGATATCGAGTCCCTCGGCGCCACCGCAGTGGTGCGCGATCTCACCGAGCTTTCTGTTGATGACTGGGCAAAGCTTTTGGCTGACTATGACGTCGTCGTGTGGGGCGCCGGAAACGGTGGCCGCGCGGGCGCGGAAGTAACATGGGCAGTCGACCGCGATGCCGCACTCGCATCCATCGCTGGCTTGGAGAAGCTAGCGGAGGAGGGAAAGCAGACCCCGGCCTACGTGATGATTTCCTACATGGGTGCAACGGAGAACACGACCGATCCTGCGGATGAGAAATGGTACGCCTACGTGGAGTCCAAGAAGGCCGTAGACAACAAGCTCAATTCGACGGATCTCAACTACCTTATTCTGGGGCCCGCGGCGCTGACAGAAGAGCCTTCCCAGGGCATCACCGTGCTCGATAGCGATGCCGAGCGCACGAGTGACATGACGACTTCCCGGGAGCTTGTCGCCGAAGTTGTCACTGAGGTGGCTCGCCGCGGTAGCTTCCCGGCCTCGCCTCTCGAGTTCATTGATGGTGAAGGCAGCGTCAAGGATATTTAACGCTTGGCCTTCTATTTGATGAGCACGCTCCCCGTTTAGTAGGCATCCAGTGCGGAACTGAGGCCAGCGCGCACTTGCCTTTCCGTAAGGCGGTGCAAGGAGCTGGCTTCATCGATTGGTTTGGTAGCAATATGACCTGCTAGATACGAGCCATTAACTCGCTCAAATCTCGCGTCTTCTTCATCGTTGACCACCGCAATGCCCATTTGAGTAAATTCTTCGGGAGAGTGGTTCACCAGAAAATCCTCAGTGGTGATGTCAACGCTTGAACCATTTCGAGAGAACAATCGTGCTCTGGCTTGGTATCGATACTCTGTCGGAGCATATTCATGCTTGACCTTGCCAATGTTCCAGATTTCTCCAATTAACGCTGGGTAGTATTCAATCCACCCGTTCTGTGCGGCGAGTCGAACAAGGTGTGCGCCCCATGTGTTGCGTCGAATTGATTCCCCAAGATCGAGTATCCCGCAATTAAAGCTACACCGACGAGCAACTTGATTGCCCAGGAAACCAGAGGGTGAATAATGACCTCGTCGTCCATGGCCAGAGCTATGGTGGAACATACAAGAAGCAATGCCACGATGGCACGCCCCAACAATCACCTCTTGTTTAGTGCTGAGTTTCCGGGGAAAGGATCAGCTGCGTACACAGCTCGTGCAATCTCGGAGGTTGCGGGGCAGGGTTGGGTGATGATACGGACCGTCTACTTTTCGGGATGATCCGGTCAGAATAGAAATGATTATGAAAGCTAAATGGCGGGAGTGAATGCTGAGACATGAGCTATTTCACCCAAGTGCTTTCCGCAAAGCTCAAGGCAGCTTCGACGTGCTTTCTTTTGAGTCCATGCTGAAGCTCGGGTGAGGGATTGGGGTCATCAGCTCGGTATCCCACCACGCCCCATCCGTTGTTGTGGTTGAAATCGACGGTCGAAACACGTGGCCCATCGGCAAGCAGCCGGCCACGGAGCTTCAGCCAGTTCGGGTTTGGAGCAATGAATTCTTCGGTCATGCTTTTCATCAACGAGCTGTCCGGCTGCAAGATCAGTATCGGGGCGGTGTAGTAATAGTCGGTCTTGTCGTTGTAATTGACACGCCGTCTGTATATCAGCTCACCGATTAGTGCGGGGCGGTACTCAATCCATCCATTCGCCCACGCGGTGCGAAGCCCTGTTCTTGCTCCCGCGCGTCCCCGCAGAATCAAGATTCCGATAAAGATAAACCCTAAGGCACTAGCCCCAGTGATGAGGCTGGATATCGGAATATTCCCAATCGTTCCCTCAGCGCCGGGAAACAGGGCCGAGATAAAGAGCGTGTGCGCCACCGAGAAAAGTAGAGCCGAACCTCCAATGAAGGTGAGAATAAAGCCAACGATAATTGTGCCGACGTTGGATTGACCGATCGGAGCTCCGACGCTATCAATGGCCTGGCGGATGCCGGTGCGATCCGTGTTTGGGTTAGGCTGCTAGTCATGGTCTTTCAAGGCCTTAGGCGCAAGAGACTCTGCACTAGTGGAAGGAAGCTTCAACGGAGTGCGGGGAAGCTGCATGGGCGAGTGAGTCATGGGTCACAGCTTAATGGTCCTCACTCCCATTTTCTCAGTGACCTTCGGCGGCTGGGGACTAGCCCCCAAAGGAAGGCATCCATTATTGCTCGCGGTATCCACGGTCGCTACCCGGGATCCTTCGGCAAGGGCAGCGCCCCGTGATCTCAGCCAATTCGGATTGGCAGCGCAGAACTCACCGGACATGGCCTTCGCTAGTGTGCCCTCGGACTGAAGGAGTAGAAGGGGTCCCGAGTAATAGAAATAGGTCCGTTCACGGTCTTCGGGACCTTCAGTTTTGCTGCGTAGGTAAACCAACTCACCGATGAGAGCGGGACGGTATTCTACCCAGCCGTTGCGCCACGCAGTGCGCAGGCGCCGGACACGGCTAACTTTCGTGGCCACACGTCTCACACCAATCACCGCGATAATCAGGAAGATCAATAAAGGGAAGACGGGAATGAAAGATATGAGTTGAAACCGTGAAATAACATGTCGCGCTGGGCCAAGAAAATCGTCGATGAAAGCGAACACCATGCTGCATACGAGGAGCACCATAATAATTGCAAAAGTCCAGGTAGCCACGTCATCGCGCTTTAGACGTCCCGGCTGAGGCCCAGCCCCTTCGATGACCTCACGGAGCCCTGAATTATCTATTCGCGGGTTCAGCTGAGCATCGTGGGCGCGCTGTTCTTTCGGAGCAAGCCGGGGTGTGGCGTTCAGACTAATTCCGCAATGCGTCCGCGGAAGCTGTAGGGGAGTATGGTCCATGGGCCACAGCGTAGCGCCAATCACACTCCGCCACCGTGTGTTAAACGCTTAGTGCTCGGCGCGGGAGCCGCGAATCGATTGCTCGACCAAGGAGAGCACCTGCTCTAAGTTCTTCGTGTCTCCGAGTGCTAGGCGGTTAATAAAACCGTCCATGAAAGTCTCTAGGTACGTCACGAGGGTGTCGATGGAAACGTCATCGCGCAGACGACCCTTTTCGGCGTTGGACTCCAAGCGGGCGCGGACTGCCTTATCCAGAACTTCCTGTTCCTCGTGCCACCGAGCAGCGAAAGAATGATCGGTGCGCAGCATCGAGGTAACGGCCAGGCGTGTGGCCAACCAGTCGTGGCGCTCGGGGTGCCGCAGCATTTCGCTCATGACCTCAACCAAACCGTTGTTTGCCACAACCTCGGCCTCGCGGGCCGCGTCTTCCCGAGCCAGGGCCAGAAAGAGAGACTCTTTATCGCCGAAGTGATGAAAGATAGCCCCGCGCGATTTGCCCGTGGCTTCTTCAAGGCGGCGGACTGTAGCACCGTCATAGCCGTGCTCCGCGAAGCATTTTCGAGCCCCAACCAGGATGTCGTTGCGGCGGCGATGAAGTTCGGAATCGCTCATAATCGGCATGGCTGGAATCTCGCTCCTTAAAGCACAGCGGCGAATAGACAGGTAATGAAAGTACGTACGGGTTAGGAAATAGAAAAGGCCAGCCAGCACTCGTTGTTGCTAGCTGGCCTTTTGCCTAGTTATGCGGGGCTATCCGTTGCTGGCGTACCCCGCATGCGGGACAAGGCTGGTTTAGGCCTTGACCATCTGGCGCAGAACGAACTGCAGGATGCCGCCGTGGCGGTAGTAATCGGCCTCACCAGGCGTATCGATGCGAACCTTGGCATCGAACTCAACGGTCTCGCCGGATTCCTTGGTGGCGGTCACGTGGACCGTCTTCGGAATGCCGCCCTCGTTGAGAGCATCAATGCCCTCGATATCGAAGGTCTCGGTGCCGTCCAGGCCCAGGGACTCGTGGGACTCGCCCTCCGGGAACTGCAGCGGGATGACGCCCATACCGATGAGGTTCGAGCGGTGAATACGCTCGAAGGACTCAGTGATGACAGCCTTCACGCCAAGCAGGTTGGTGCCCTTAGCGGCCCAGTCGCGGGAGGAACCGGTGCCGTACTCCTTGCCAGCAAGGACAACCAGCGGGATGTTGGCTGCCTTGTAGTTCTCGCAAGCATCGAAGATGAAGGCCTGCGGTGCGCCCTCCTGGGTGAAGTCACGGGTGTAGCCACCGGCGACGTCGACCAGCTGGTTCTGGAGGCGGATGTTGGCGAAGGTGCCGCGCATCATGACCTCGTGGTTACCGCGACGGGAACCCAGGGAGTTGTAGTCCTGGCGCTCCACGCCGTTGGCATCCAGGTACTGAGCGGCCGGGGTACCCGGCTTGATGGAGGAGGCCGGGGAGATGTGGTCGGTGGTCACGGAGTCACCGAGCTTAGCCAGGACGCGGGCACCCTTGATGTCCTGAACCGGCTCCGGCTCAACCGGCATGCCGTCGAAGTACGGAGCCTTGTGGATGTAGGTGGAGTCCTCATTCCACTTGAAGGTCTCACCCTCCGGAACATCGAGGTTGCGCCATGCGTCATCGCCCTTGAACACGTCGGCGTAGTCAGCCTCGTAGAGCTCGCGGGAAATAGCCTGCTGGATGGTGTCCTCGATCTCCTGCGGGGAAGGCCAGATGTCCTTGAGGAAGACATCGTTGCCTTCCTGATCCTGGCCCAGCGGCTGGGTCTCGAAATCGAAGTCCATGGTACCGGCAATAGCGTAGGCGATGACCATGATGGGGGAAGCCAAGTAGTTCATCTTGACGTCCGGGGAGATGCGGCCTTCGAAATTACGGTTACCGGACAGCACGGCGGTAGCTGTCAGGTCGTGCTCGTTAATAGCGTTGGAGATTTCCTCCGGCAGCGGGCCGGAGTTACCAATACAGGTGGTGCAGCCGAAGCCGGAAAGGTAGAAGCCCAGGGCCTCCAGATCCTTCCAGAGGTCTGCGCGCTGGAAGTAGCCATCCACAACCTGGGAACCCGGAGCGCAAATGGTCTTAACCCATGGCTTGGACTTCAGGCCCTTCTCGGCTGCCTTGCGGGCGATGAGGCCTGCGCCGACCATGACGGACGGGTTGGAGGTGTTGGTGCAAGAGGTGATGGAAGCGATGGCGACCATACCGTGGTCCAGCGTGTACTCGCCGCCGTTCGGGGAGGTAACGGTCACCGGGTTGGACTGGCGGCCGGAGCTACCCTTGGCTGCGGATTCGCCCTCACCAGCGCGAGACTTGTTCAGGCCACCGGTCACGTCGACGAGGAAGTTCTCGTCGCCGCCCTCAGCGGTCATGCGCTTCGCCTCGACGGTGGACTCGTCTACAACAACCTCGCCGGAAGCATAGGTCGGCAGGTCCTTACGGAACTGCTCCTTGGCCTCGGAGAGGAGGATGCGGTCCTGCGGGCGCTTCGGACCGGCAATGGAGGGCTTAACGGTGGACAGGTCCAGCTCGAGGTACTCGGAGTACTCTGCCTCCGGAGCGTCCTGCTCCAGCCACATGCCCTGCGCCTTGGCGTATGCCTCGACGCGGTCGATCTGCTCCTGCGGGCGGCCGGTGAGCTCGAGGTACTTAATGGTCTCTTCGTCGATCGGGAAGATTGCGGCAGTAGAACCGAACTCGGGGGACATGTTGCCGATGGTGGCGCGGTTGGCCAGCGGCACCGACTTCACGCCATTGCCGTAGAACTCAACAAACTTCTGAACGACACCGTGCTGACGCAGCATCTCGGTGATGGTCAGAACCACGTCGGTTGCGGTCACGCCGGTCGGAATCTCGCCGGTGAGCTTGAAGCCCACGACACGCGGAATCAGCATGGACACCGGCTGGCCCAGCATTGCAGCCTCGGCCTCGATACCGCCGACGCCCCAGCCCAGGATGCCCAGACCGTTCTCCATGGTGGTGTGAGAGTCGGTACCGATACAGGTATCCGGGTAAGCAACACCATCGTTGTCGAAGACAACGCGGGAGAGGTACTCAATGTTGACCTGGTGGACGATACCTGTCCCTGGAGGAACCACCTTAAAGTCATCAAAGGCGCCCTGGCCCCAGCGGAGGAACTGATAACGCTCACCGTTGCGCTGGTACTCGATTTCTACGTTCCTACGAAACGCGTCAGGCTCACCATAAACATCGGCAATCACCGAGTGGTCAATAACGAGTTCAGCCGGTGCAAGCGGG
>DXEO01000147.1 GCA_019114925.1 Candidatus Corynebacterium faecipullorum
CACTGGGCATGCGCCGCATCGAAGTGCTGTGTGCAAACTGCGAGTCCCACCTCGGACACGTCTTCGAAGGCGAAGGCTACGATACGCCAACTGACCTGCGCTACTGCATTAATTCCATCTGCCTCGACCTAGAAGAAAAGCCGGTCGAGGACTAAACCCTCAACCGGCTTCCGGCAAAATCGCGACCCTTAAGGCAAAATCGCGATGAGCTCTGCCACATCCTTCACGCGGCGGCCGGTGTGGAAAGGAATCTCCTCGCGCACGTGGTGGCGCGCCTCCGTGTAGCGCATAAGGTACATCAGGTCCACGATGCGGTGCAGTTCCGGAGCCTCAAAGGCCAGAATCCACTCATAGTCACCCAGTGCGAAGGCCGGCACAGTGTTGGCGCGGACATCCGGGTAGTCGCGCGCCTGCATACCGTGCTCCATGAGGATACGGCGACGCTTTTCCTCATCCATGGTGTACCAGTCATAGGAACGCACGAAGGGGTAGACGGAAATCCACTCGCCGGGTTCCTCGCCCATGATGAAGGAAGGCAGGTGGGACTTGTTGAACTCCGCCGGGCGGTGCAAAGCATTTCCTACCCACGTCACCTCAGAAACCTGGCCCAGGACAGTCTCGCGGCGGAAGTCCGCGAAAGCCTTCTGGATGTCGGCGAATTCCTCAGCGTGCCACCAGATCATGTAATCCGCGCTCTCCCGCATTCCGGAAAGATCGTAGATACCGCGCACGGTAACCACGCCTGCTTCCTCCAGCTGGGCGAAGAACTTCTGCGCCTGCGCGATGATCTCCTCGCGCTCGGTGCCCAGCGCTCCCGGGATCACCTGAAAGACCGCGTGCTGCGAGTAGCGCTGAACCTTGTTGAGCTCGGCGAAGTGGACCTTCGACATCTTTTTCTCCTTTTTTCAACCGACAGAGTTTCCTATCCATCATAAGTTGGATACTCCCCCACGCGCCACTAGCCTTTCGGCGCGCCTTCCCCCGCCAGGAGCGCGGAGCTTATACCTTGTTCCCCGTGAGCAATTCCGACGTTTCTTCGCGCAACCTCGCAGGGGCACCGACCAACCTGCACGATCGCGCCGCCGCCTCTTCCACCGAATCGCGCCCTGCGGAGCCGAGCACTCCGACCGCCTTCACGGAGGCCGTCGATTCCCTCCATGCCGCACAACTGCGCCCAGAAATCACCTTGGGCACCATCCGCCCACCGCAACGCCTGGCCCCATTCAGCCACGCTATCGGCCTAGAGGTTGAGCGCAATGAACACGAGGACCTTATCCCTACTAACTCTGAAGGCGATGCCTTCGGCCGCCTCATCCTGCTGCACGACCCAGCCGCTGAGGAAGCCTGGGAAGGTGCGATGCGCCTGGTGGCCTATATCCAAGCAGACTTAGACGATGCCGTAGCCGGGGACCCGCTGCTTCCCGACGTCGCCTGGGAATGGCTCACTGAATCCCTCGACGTACGCGAGGCTACCCATACGAACCTGGGCGGCACCGTCACCTCGACCGCTTCCGTTCGTTTCGGCGAAATTGGCGGACCACCACGCGCCTACCAATTAGAAATGCGCGCCTCGTGGACTGCATCCGGCCTGGATCTCGCCCCACACGTCGAAGCTTTTGCGCAAGTCCTCTCCCTCGTCGCTGGTTTGCCGCCAGAGGGCGTAGCCGAACTCGGACGCTAAGATGAGCGAATTGCGCCAGGTACCGGTTGATGGAACGCCGAAAGTCCTCCTTTCTCCCCGTGAGTTTCAGGCCGGTGCCGACCGCTTGGCTGCAGGCACGGGGCCATTTGCCATCGACACCGAACGCGCCTCGTCCTACCGCTTTGATGACCGCGCCTTCCTCGTGCAAATCCGCCGAGAAGGATCCGGCACGTTCTTGTTCGCCCCAGAGCACCACCGCGATGAGCTCCGCGCCGCACTCGCACCGGTGCTCAATGGGCAAGAGTGGGTGGTCCATGCCGCCCCCTCCGATCTCCCGAGCCTGGCGTGGCTGGGCCTATACCCAGGCATGCTGTTCGATACCGAGTTGGCTGCCCGCTTCGCTGGTTTTGCACGCCCTAACTTGGCCGCAATGGTGCTGGAGCTTTTCGACGTTGAACTGGAAAAAGGCTACGGCGATTCCGACTGGTCCGAAACCCCCATCCCGCGAAAATGGCGCAATTATGCAGCGCTCGACGTGGAACTTCTCAACGAGCTCGCCGTAACATTGCGAGATATTCTTGCGGAACAGGAAAAGCTCGACTGGGCTTATGAAGAGTTTGAGCGGATCGTCGAAGACCACGCCCGCATCACTGGGCCTGAGCCCAGGTCGTGGCGGGCTCTCAAGGGAGTCTCCTCTCTGCGCTCCCGCGAGCAACTCGTGATAGCCCGTGAACTGTGGCAGCGACGCGAATCCATCGCCCGCTCCCAAGACATCGCTCCTAACCGAGTGCTATCACACCGCGTGCTCATCGAAATCGCCCGCCGCGTGCCTCGGTCGCCGCACGAAATCAATCAAGTTAAAGGCTTCCCTCGCCGCCGCGGCGGCGCCACCTTGCGCTGGTTCGATGCCGTCGAGACCGCCCTTGCTAGCCCGCGCCAGCAGTGGCCGAAGGCGTTGCGCAGCCCACACCCGGTTCCTTCCAAATCGGTTTTTAACCGGGATTTCCCCGAGCTATGGGAGCTCTACACCAAAATCCGTAGGGACTTCGAAGACCTCGGTGAAGAACTGGGCATGAGCTACGAGCTGATCCTCAAACCCAGCTTGGTCCGAACTGTAGTCTGGGCGGCCTGCGGACCTGAAGGCGGTGTGGCGGGCGAAATCGCAACAGACGTCGATATCCCCGACTTCCTGCGTTCCCAGGGCGCGCGCGAATGGCAGGTAGAGCTGTCCACGCCGCTCCTGCGTCGCGGACTAGCGCGAATGCGCTCTACGCCACCGCGCCTCTAGCTGCGGGCAGCTACCCACCCATTCACGGATTCTGCGATTCCCTCCGGGGTCAACCCGAATTCCTCAAGGACTTCTCCGCGGCTGGCATGCTTGGGGAAGCACCCAGGAACACCAAGGCGGTGGACTGGGGTATCCACATCCGCGGCGTCGAGTGCTTCCGCCACCATGGACCCCACGCCGCCCCGCAGGAGGCCATCCTCCACCGTGACCACAAGATCATGATCAGCAGCGAGTGCAACGATTGATTGCGGGACCGGCACCGGCCAGCGCGGATCCACGACGGTGACGTTGAAGCCTTGGGCTTCGAGCAGCTCAGCTGCTCCCAGGGAACGCGTACTCATGGCACCGATGGCGACGATAAGCACATCAGTGGCTTCCTCCGCAGAGGCAGCGGCATCGGAATAGCTCAGGATGTCTACCCCGTCATCAAGCCGCTTGAGTTCGTCGCGATCATCAAGGAGGTTACCCTTGGGGAAGCGCACGACGGTCGGGCCATCCTCGATAGCGATGGCCTCGTTGAAAAGCTCTCGCAGTCGTGCGCCATCGCGCGGGGCGGCGATGCGCATGCCGGGGACGATGCTCATGAGCGCCATATCCCACACACCGTTGTGCGAAGCACCATCAGAGCCCGTGACGCCGGCACGGTCGAGGACAATGGTCACTGGCAGCTTGAGCAGCGCAATGTCCATGATGACTTGGTCCACTGCACGGTTAAGGAAGGTGGAATACACCGCCACTACCGGGTGCATTCCGGCCAGCGCCAAACCAGAAGCGGAGGCCATGGCGTGCTGTTCCGCGATGCCAACGTCGAAGAATCGCTCTGGGAACTCCTCTTGGAAGGGAGCAAGGCCCGTCGGCCCCGCCATAGCGGCGGTAATAGCCACGATATCCTCGCGTGCATGACCGGCCTTGATGAGTTCCTCGGAAAAGGCCGCAGTCCAGCCCGGCTGCTTCTGGCCCTTGGATACACCGGTGACCGGGTCGATAGCCCCGGTGGAGTGCATCTGGTCCTTCGGCTCATTGACCGCCGGGGCAAAGCCATGCCCCTTCTCCGTGACGGTGTGCACGATGATGGGACCGTCGTAGTCTCGGGCATAGCTCAGCGCCCGAACCACCGCGTCGATATCGTGGCCATTGATTGGGCCAATGTATTTGATTCCCAGCTCTGGGAACATCTCGGTGGGCAAAACGGTGGACTTTACGCCCTCCTTGACCGCGTGCAAAGCGTCAAAGGTCCGCTCGCCCACCCAGCCCATCGACTTCAGGCGCTTCTTGCCCAGCTCCATGAACTCGTCATAACCATGCTGTGCACGAATGCGCCCGAGGTTCTCCGAAAGTCCGCCAATGGTCGGCGAATAGGAGCGACCATTATCGTTAACGATGATGACGACGTTGCGGTCTTTATCCGCAGAGATATTGTTCAACGCTTCCCAGCACATGCCACCGGTGAGGGCACCATCACCGACGACTGCCACCGCATTGCGGTGCGATTCACCGCGTATCTTGAAAGCCTTGGAAAGGCCGTCCACCGTGGATAGCGCCGCTGAAGCGTGTGAGGATTCGGTCCAGTCGTGTTCCGATTCCCCACGGTCCGTGTATCCGGATAAGCCGCCCTTCTGGCGCAAGGAATCAAATTGGTCTGCACGGCCGGTGAGCATCTTGTGCACATAAGACTGGTGCGAGGTATCAAAGACGATGGGGTCCCGCGGGGAATCGAAGACGCGGTGGATCGCCACCGTGAGCTCCACAACGCCCAGGTTTGGCCCGAGGTGACCGCCAGTGACAGACACCTTCTCGATCAAGCGCTGGCGGATATCCGCCGCGAGCTCAACCAGTTGCGTCTTGCTCAGGGCTTTGAGATCGCCTGGTGATTGAATGGAATCCAGAATGCCCATAGAGCTTGCCTTAAACCCCTTCATCGATCGTTTTCTTCTCTACCACCGTACCCGCTTATACGCGTGACACGTCAATCATTACCCCGGGTTCTTCCGGCGCGGATGCATCCTGCCTTATGCCGCAGGAACCAGCAGTGCCAAGGTCTCAAAATGGTGTGTTCCCGGAAAGGCATTCACCATAGCTAGGCGCTCCATGCGGTAGCCGCGCTCAGACCATGCAGCAATATCACGCGCAAACGTAGCGGGGTCACAGCCGATGTGGAGGACACGCCGCGGCGCCGCGGCGGCAATGGACTCCACCACCTCAACACCCGCACCGGTACGCGGCGGATCCAAAATGACCGTAGTTGGCCGCGGCAGGTGGCGCGCGGCCTGCTCCACCTTGGCCGTCCGGAAGTGCACATCAATTCCCGAAAGGCCCGGCTGCGCTGCCGCAGCTGCCGGCGAGTAATCGACAGAATACACTGTGGTGTGCCCGCCTTCAGGTGCAGTGACTTCAGCCAGAGCGGGAACGAATAGTCCTACCCCCCCATAGAGATCCCAGGCCACTGCAGCGACCTCGGATTCCTTTGTTGCTTCGTGTTCTCCGGCCTCGCCCTCGGCCGCGAGCCACTGACGCGCAAGCCGTGTGTAGACATCAGGTGCACCGATGTGCGCCTGCCAAAAGGCGGTGGGTGGGAAATGAAACTCGTGGCCATCAGCACGTTGAACCACGTCCTGCGTCGGCGCCTCGATGATCTCCCGAATAGTCTCGATCCGCCGGCCGCGTGGCGCCTTCCGGGTTTCCACGACGTGACGGTTGCCATCGCTGTCCATGACCGCAATAACCTCCGCGCCAGGGCTAAAAGTGCGGGCACCAGGACCGACCAGGCCGCTGACAAGGCCCGGTACTAGCTGGCTGCACGCCACGTCCGTAATTAGTTCTGTGGATCCGCGCTTGCGCACACCAGCACGGCCTTGCTTGTCGACGCCCAACCGGACCCGCGTGCGCCACCCTCGCTGGGGCGCCACATCAATGGCCTCAATTTCTAAAACATTCTCAAGGCGTGCCACCCGGCGCAGCTGATCGCGCAAAACTGCGACCTTGATTTCTGGCTCCGCCGCGGGGTCTAGTTCAGCGAAGTCGCAGCAACCAGCACCACGCTGTGCCGCCGGGCAGGAGGATTCAACGCGGTCAGGGCTTGCTGTGAGCACAGCATTGATTTCGGCTTCCACGAAAGACTTCTTGACCTTGGTGGCAGTCACCGTCACCTGGTCTCCGGGAATGGCGCCGGGGACGAAACACACACGTCCATCGGGCGCTGTGCCGATTCCGACGCCACCATGGCCCATGCGATCGATGGTGGTATCGAAAGCGTGACCTTTAATGACGGCTGCCGTCTCAGCGTCCAGTCCAGTTTCAGTCATCAGTTTTCTCCTTGAGTAATTTCGGAGCCCCGTGTTTCCTCAACAGCAGCGTTGGCGCGACGCACCATCCATACAGTCAAGATGGTGACGATACCGGTCAGCGGCCAGCCCATGAGGATCCGGACGATGCCGAGGGTGGTGGTCTCGTCGGCGTCGTACAGCGCGCGCTGCACTATGAACCGGGCGATGAAGACTGTGGCCCACCCAGCTGTTGCCAAGGCATAAGCTCGGCGCGCCTTCGGCACTGTGCGCCAGCCCATGTCATCGCCGTTCAGGCCCTTCCAGACCACGCCCACGAGTGGCCAGCGCGCAATGATGGAAACCACCGCCACGATGAACAGTACGAGCGACATCCAGATTCCATACAGGAAGTAGCCCTTGGCATCCCCTGTAAACCACGCAATAGCGGCACAGATAGCCACTCCCAACAGTCCCGAAACAGCCGGCTGCAAGGTCTCCTTGCGGGCCAAACGCCACACGCTGATGGCCAATGCCACGCCGAGCGCCGCAGCCAGCGCTGGTCCCAGACCCCAGACGTTATTGACTGGGATGAGAACCAGCACCGGCAGGGTCGCGGACACGAGCCCAGTCAGGCCTCCCATCTGTTCAAGCAACGATGGTTGCGCCTCGACATCCGGGACCACGGCCATTACCTGCGGTGAGGTATCGGTACTCGGACCCGCGGTGTTTGCGGGGCTGGGGTCGGTGCCGCGCTCAGTGAAATCGCGCTCTTCAGGCGTAGGGGTGGTCACGTGTTTTAAGAATCCTTTTCGCTAGTGCCAGGGAGAGAAAACAACGTTTAAAGTTTTAGTTATTCTGGTTGTCTTCGAGACCCCGCAGCTGTTCGCGGGCTTGGGCCTCCGCGGCATTCTCGCCGCCCTCGGTAGCTGATGCGGCCTCCGGTGCTGCAGCGTTGTCTG
>DXEO01000148.1 GCA_019114925.1 Candidatus Corynebacterium faecipullorum
CGGTCTTCTGCTTACCGACTACTTCGGGCGCCCCACCAAGCGCGGCGGCGCATGGATGAGCGAATTCGTGGGGCAATCCCGACTGTTGGAGCGCAAGCCGGTCATCGTCAATGTCATGGGTATCACCAAGCCCGCCGACGGCTCCCAACCGCTGCTGAGCATGGACGAGGTCCGCACCGTCTTCCACGAATTCGGCCACGCCCTGCACGGCCTGCTTTCCGACGTCCGCTACCCCACCTTCGCGGGCACCAACGTACCGCGCGACTGGGTGGAGTTCCCCTCGCAGATCAACGAGAACTGGGCGCTCGATAAATCATTGGTCAAGGAGTACGCCCGCCACGTGGAGACGGGCGAGCCTATTCCGGACGAGCTTCTCGACGCCATCTCCGCCGCCTCCGAGTTCGGCCAGGGATTCGCCACCTCGGAGTATCTGGGAGCGTCGATCATCGACCTCGCGTGGCATTCCCTGAGTGCTGCCGAGGCCGCCGAGTTGGAAGCTACACCGGAGGCCGTCGCCGAGTTTGAAGCCGAGGCCCTGCGCGCGGCCGGGCTGGACAACGAGCTCATTGCGCCGCGCTATCGCTCGACCTACTTCAACCACATCTTCGCTGGTGGCTACTCCGCGGGCTACTACTCCTACCTGTGGGCCGAGGCGCTCGACGCCGACGGTTTCGAGTGGTTCAAGGAACAAACCGACCTTCGCGCAGCCGGTCAGAAGTTCCGCGATGTCATCCTGTCGAAGGGTGCTTCCCGCGACTTCACGGAGGCTTACCGCGAGTTCCGCGGCCGCGACAAAGACGTTGCGCCGCTGCTCAAGCGGCGCGGCCTCGCCGGCGCCTAAAGCCGAGTGCTGACTAGTTATCCACAGATTTCGGTGGGAAGCTAGTTCGGGGCTTGGTGGTGGGGTGGGGTGCTTTTAGGCTGCGGGGTATGAGATTGCAGACCTTCTTCGCCGCCCTCGGCCGCGCCATTGACCTGGTGGCCGAGTGCGCGGGCCTGTCTGAATCTGACCTAGTCGCCCTCGGCGCCACGCCTGCCGACGCCACCGTGTTCCTCTCCCTCCACCACACCTACTTCGGGCATACCTCCTCCACGAAGAAGCAGCGCACGGCGGTTGCAGCCGCGCGCCGGCGCGGGCACGGGCTGGTGACCTTGCAGCTTATCGAGCACTTCGTGGCCAAAGTCCGGGACCACAACAAAGCGTGGGATTTGCGGGTAGAGCTGTGCCAGACCAACGCGGAGCTGGTGGAGAACGTAGCGCGCAAGCGCCTGCGTCAAATGCGCAAACCCCGCACATATGCCGAGCGCGCCAAGCTCACCCAGCATGGCAACGGTCTAGCCACGCTCACGGTCACCGCGGACTCGCTGCAGCTTACCGGCGTCTTCGAAGGCATCGACCAGGAACGCCCCGGTGAGAGCTTCCTGGAAAACTTGGACAGCGGCGGCATCAAGACTGAAGTCGCCACCATGGCGGTCCTGCAGCTCGATGACTACGCAGAGCTGCTCAAGGGCAATACCGACAAGGACGGCGAAGAGTTCATCGTCCAGACAACCAATGGGGCGACGATGACCGGCTCGCAGCTGGTAGAGCGTGTTCTGCTGGACAAGGGGATCATCGTGGCGGTCAGCCGTGAGCATGGCCCGCTCGATGTGTTTCGCTTCCAGCGCTTCGCCACCGCCAAGCAGCGCCTCGCCTTGGCCGCGGAGAATCCCTGCTGCGCCTGGGAGGGCTGCAAGGTCCCCTTTGAGAAATGCCAAATCCACCACATCAAGGCCTGGGCCCGCGGCGGGCCCACCAACATCCTCAACTTGGTGCCGCTGTGCCCGTACCACAACGGAGTCAACGACGATGATCCCGATGCCCCGCCCTCACGCGGCCACATGGATCGCATCGGCGGGCGGGTGGCATGGATCCCGCCATATGACGCCGCGCCGGTCTTCACCAGCGCCTTCAACTAACTCTTCAACTAACCCCAATGCCCGCTAAAGCACCGGTGTGCCCCGCCCCACCAGTGCAGGTAGCAGTGCAGGTAACGCCGCTACCAAAGCCAAGGCATTCTTCCAGCACTGTTTGGTCGTACCCCGCAGGAGACCACCTCCTCGCGGGGCATTCGGCGTGCCGGCTTAACTCATGAAGCTGATCATGCGCTCAAGCCTGTCCCGCAGGAATTTTGGCCGTGCTGGTTGGCCGGGCGGTCGGTTTGGCGGGCGGGCGGTTTAGCCGGCGTTGCGCAGCGCGGTGGCCAACCCGTTCATCGTGACCTGGATGGTCTTGGAGACCAGGAACTGGTCATCGCCGCGGCGGTAGCGTCGCAGCAGCTCCAGCTGGATGGCGTTGAGCGGAAGCAGGTATGGGTAGCGCCGCTTGAGCGACCTCGCCTGGCGCTGGTTCTCACTGACCAACTCCGCGTTGCCGGTGACCTTGAGATAGACCTCGCGGGTGCGCTCAAACTCCTCCGAGATCAGACCGAAGATGCGGTCCGCGGTTTCTTTGTCATCGACCAAGTTGGCATACAGGCGCGCCAGCTGCATCTCCGCCTTAGCCATGACCTGCGCCATGTTAGCGAACACGGAGCGGAAGAAAGGCCACGTGCGGTACAGCTCTCGCAGCTCCTCCCAGCGCTTCTCCTCGCTCCCCGAAACCTCCCCTCCAGCGGATTGCTGAACCCACGCCGTTACCGCACTGCCCACGCCGAACCAGCCTGGAATGTTAGTGCGGGACTGCGACCACGACAGCACCCAGGGTATCGCTCGTAAATCCGTAATCGCGGTGGTCTGCTTGCGCGAGGTCGGGCGCGAGCCCAAGTTGAGATCACCGATCTCGTGCAGCGGGGTGGACTGGGTGAAGTAGGCGATGAAGCCCGGGTCATCGACAAGCACGCGGTACGCCGTGCCGCTCAAGTCCGCCAGCTCGCGCATGATGTCGTAGGCGCGCTCGGGATCCGCAATCGGCTCGGTATCCAACAACGAGGCCTCCAAAGCTCCGGAAACAAAAGCCTCCAGGTGGCGGCGCGCGGTCTCCGGAGCCCCATACTTTGCAGAAATCACCTCACCCTGCTCAGTAATACGCACCGACCCGGACACCGCGCCCTTCGGCTGCGCCAGAATCGCATCATAAGTCGGACCACCGCCGCGGCCCACCGCACCACCGCGGCCATGCGCCAAACGCAGCTCCACTCCGTGGCGCGCGCACAGCTCAACCAGGGCCAGTTCAGCGTCGTACAGCGCCCAGTTCGCCTGCAGGTAACCACCGTCCTTATTGGAGTCCGAGTACCCCAACATCACCTCTTGGACATCCCCGCGCGAGCGCAAATGCTCGCGGTACACGGGCACCTGCCAAAGCTTCTCCAGGATGCCGGCCCCCGCCTTCAGATCCTCGATGGTCTCAAACAGCGGCACCACGTCCACCTGGCCCAGGCCCACCTCCTTGAGCAGCACCATCGGCTCCAAAATGTCAGAAACCGTTCCCGTCATGGAAATAATGCAGTGCGACACCGACTTCGGTCCAAAGTCCCGCACAGCGCGTGCCGCTGCACGGAAAATCCCCAGCTCCTTCGCGGTATCCTCACTGAATTCCTTCTCCGTGCCCGGGAAGAGCAGCGGGCGATTGGTCTGGAGCTCGCGCACGAGCAGCGCGACCTTTTCCTCCTCCCCCAGCGCGGAATAGTCCGGGGTGATGCTGGCCGCGGCGAAAATTTCGGTAAGGACGTTCTCAAAGGACTCCGAGTTCTGGCGCATATCCAGCGTCGAGAGGTGGAATCCAAACGTGGTCACCGCGGAGCGCAATCGAGCCAGGCGGTCATCGGCAATGATGTCATCGTTGAACTGGCGCAGCGAGCGGTCGATCACATCTAGGTCCCGCTTGAGTTCCTCCGGCGACGCATACGCGCTTGGCGACGTCTCCCCCTCCAACCTCGCCAGCACCTTCTTCCGGATGCCGAAGATGGCCCGGCGATAGGGCTCGTCGACGCGGGACTTTTCGTCGTTGTGGGAGGCGTCGGCAAGCGCTCCCAGCTCCTTGGAGCTGGAGGAATAGCGGTCTGATAGGGAGAGTTCGCGCTCCAGCTCGCCGAGTTCGTCGGCGTAATACTGGAGCACCGTCGCCGCGGCCTTGCGGGTGGCATAGGCCAGGGTGTGCTCATTAACAAAGGGGTTGCCGTCATGGTCGCCGCCAATCCAGGAGCCGGGGCGGACGACGGGGGAATCAGGCAGCTGCTGGCCAAAGGTCTCACGCATGGCGTGGCGGATAGCGCGGTTGAGGGCGGGAACCTGATCGAGCAGCGAAAGCTTGTAGTAGCGCAGGCCGACGTCAATTTCGTCTTCGAGGGTGGGGCGGGCGATGCGAATCAGCGCGGTCTGCCACAGCAGCGTCATGCGCAGGTACATCTCCTTCTCGATCGCCACCATGTCGCCGCCGCGGTGCGCTTCATTGAGGAGATTCTTGATGCGGGTCTGGGTGTCAAAGACGGTACGGCGGCGGGTTTCGGTGGGGTGCGCGGTGAGAACGGGGGCGACGTGGGCGCCGCGGATGACGGAGGCGGCGTCGGCAGGTGCGACGCCTTCTTCTTTGAGCTTGGTGAATGTCTTGCGCAGGGAAACCGGTGCCTCGACGGACTCGTCGTCCAAGTCCTCCGCTAGGTTGGCGATGAGCGCGAAATAGCTGAACGCTCGCGCCACGAGGTTGACTTTGGTGATGTCGAGGTCGCGGAAAATGGCGACGAGATCTTCCGGCTTGGCATCGCCGTGGGCGATGTCGAAGGCCATGCGGCGGGTGGATTCGACGAGCTCAAAGACGTCCTCGCCTTCCTGCTGCGCGATAACTCGGCCGAGCACCCGGCCGAGGAAGCGGATATCTTCGCGGACTTGTTCTGGGGCGGGTGCGCTCACGGCGAGGAGCCTTTCTGGGAGTGATGTGTTCAGCTGGCACATCTCAATGTAGCCCAGATCACTATAGGGTGATAGTTATTTAGCAAAAGAAGCGAGCCACGCGGCGTGGAGGCGCGGGTCGCCGTTTTCTTCCGGATGGAAGCTCAGCGCTGTAACGCGTCCCTGCCGCACGCCCACAATTACCTCGCGCTCCGCTGCGGGATGAGTTAGCTCCCCGTCATGTTCGCCACTATCTTTGCACGCCGCGCTATCTTCGCCAGCCGCACCACTGGCTACGCTGTCAGGCGCAGGCGCAGGCACGGTGGCGATGACTTCGACACCTTCACCCACGCGGGTAACGATGGGCGCGCGGATGAAGCTCGCCTCAATGTCTAGCGTGATGCTTCCGGAACCTTTGTCATGCGCCTCGGCGTCCCGGCGCCGCGCCCCGACCTCTGAGATCTCTGCACCGGGTCGCTGACCTTGCATCGTGACGGGAACGACACGCTCCTCGGAGAAGCGTTGATTGCCGAAGGCGTTGCGGCGCACGGTGACGTCGATAAGCCCTAGCGTCTGCTGTCCCGGCGCGGGGTTCTCCAGCTCGCGGGCGCTGTAGATGAGCCCCGCGCAGGTGGCGAGGACCGGCAGCCCTCCCTCGACGGCTCGGCGCAGCGGCTCTGCGACGCCGAAGGAGCGCGCCAGCTTATCGATGGCGCTCGACTCGCCGCCCGGCAGAACCAGCCCGTCCAGCCTGTCGAGGTCCTGCGGCAGGCGCACCCGGCGCGTTTCGGCGCCGAGGCTCTCCAACACGGCGAGGTGTTCCTCCACCCCGCCCTGCAGGGCGAGCACCCCAACCAGGGGACGCGCCGTGTCTACCGACGTCATCGTGGCCTTTGCGCGCTCTATGTTCATTACGCGCACAGGGCCTACCAGCCGCGCTCGGCCAAGCGGTGCGGGGCGGGGATGTCGTTGACGTTGATGCCCACCATGGCCTCGCCCAGGCCGCGGCTGATTTTCGCCAGCTCGGCCAGCTGGTCGTAGAGCGTCGCGGCTTTCACGATGGCCTCCGCACGCTTCGCGGGTTCACCGGACTTGAAGATGCCGGAGCCGACGAAGACGCCTTCAGCACCCATCTGGCGGACGAGAGCGGCGTCGGCAGGCGTGGCCACACCACCGGCGACGAACAGCACGACCGGCAGCTTGCCGGTCTCTGCAACCTCAGCAACCAGGTCATACGGGGCCTGCAGTTCCTTGGCGGCGACGTAGAGCTCGTCGCGGTCGAGGTTCTGGAGACGCGCGATTTCGCCCTTGATGGTGCGCAGGTGCTTGACGGCCTCGGAGACGTCGCCGGTGCCGGCTTCACCCTTGGAGCGGATCATGGCCGCACCTTCGGTGATGCGGCGCAGGGCCTCGCCCAGGTTAGTCGCGCCACAGACGAAAGGCACGTCGAAGTCCCACTTGTTGATGTGGTTGACGTAGTCGGCTGGGCTGAGCACCTCAGACTCGTCGATGAAATCCACGCCCAGCTCGCCAAGAATCTGCGCTTCAACGAAGTGGCCAATACGCGCCTTCGCCATCACCGGGATGTCCACGGCGTTGACGATACCCTCGATGAGGTCCGGGTC
>DXEO01000149.1 GCA_019114925.1 Candidatus Corynebacterium faecipullorum
AGTCGGCAGAGCGTTTCCATGGTAAGGAAAAGGTCGACAGTTCGATTCTGTCAGGGGGCTCCATTCATGTTTCTGGAAGCTTTCAGAAAGTGAATATGGCGGTGTAGCTCAGTGGTAGAGCAAGCGACTCATAATCGCTGTGTCGCGAGTTCAATTCTCGCCATCGCTACCGGGAAAGAAAAGCGCCCGTTTAATGGGCGCTTTTTCACTACCGACTCCCAGCCTTATACGGCACGTGGTTTCCATGGGGAATCATCGTTCTGGTAGGGTTGTGCGTTGTCCCAAAAGGATACGCAGAGGGGCGTGGCGCAATTGGTAGCGCAACGGTCTCCAAAACCGTAGGTTGCAGGTTCGAGTCCTGTCGCCCCTGCCATATCACTTCCAAGGAGGGAATCGCCGTGAGCGATGAAAAGCAGCCGAGCACCGGGACTCCGCGCCCAACCGGCAAGCGTCAGCTCTCTGGCGCAGTGACCACCTCTACTGATTCCTACACCGACAAGCGCGTCGTGCGCGTCGAGGATAAGAAGGAAGATTCTTTCGGCGGATCCGTTGGCTCTTTCCCGGGTGAAGTCGTCTCTGAGATGAAGAAGGTCGTGTGGCCTACCGGCAAGGAAATGCTTCAGTATGTTCTGGTGACCTTCGCCTTCCTTATCCTCCTCACCGCTCTGGTGTGGGGCGTGGACACGCTGACCGGCCTTGGAGTTGAAGCAATCCTCGCGCCTTAGTAAACTAATCTCATACTTTCATCCCGCCGCATTCCCGCTAGCTCGACTAGGGGAAACGGCGGGATACTTTTTGCCCTAGTCCCGCCGAGTACCCTGGTTGGGGACTAGAAGAATGAATACCAATTTGGAGTAGCAGACAATGAGCGAAGAAAACACTGGCACCTCCCTCGAGCAGGCCATGATCGATAACGTCCAGGAACAGGCCGCCGAGGTGGTCGAGGCTACTGAGGAAGCCCAGCAGCCGCAGGAGGAACTGTCCGCCGAGGAGAAGGAAGCTGCCGAGAAGGAGGCTGCTACTAAGGCCGCTGAGGCTGCTCTCGGTGGCGTCTCGGATGAGGCTGAAGGTGAGGATGCGGGGGAGGCGTCGGCAAGCGCTGCGGCAGACGCCGCCGCTGCCGCAGACGCCGAGTACAAGTCCCGCCTGCGCGCCTTCACTAAGGAGCTAAAGAAGCAGCCGGGCCAGTGGTACATCATCCAGTGCTACTCCGGTTATGAGAACAAGGTAAAGACCAACCTCGACATGCGCGCCCAGACCCTCGAGGTGGAGGATTCCATCTTTGAGGTCGTCGTGCCGGTCGAGCAGGCCATTGAAAAGAAGGACGGCAAGAAGAAGGTAGTTAAGCGCAAGCTGCTGCCGGGCTACGTGCTGGTGCGCATGGAGCTTAACGACGCTGCCTGGTCCGTCGTCCGCGATACCCCGGGCGTGACCTCCTTCGTGGGCAATGAGGGCAACGCGACCCCGGTGAAGATCCGCGACGTGGCTAAGTTCCTCATGCCGAACGATCCGACGGTCTCTCCGGAAGCTTCCGCAGCAGACTCCGAGGGCGAACAAGTTGTGGCCATGCCGGAGAAGGAGGCCGCCAAGGCCTACGCGCACGACTTCGAGGTGGGCGAGGCCGTCACCATCCTGTCTGGCCCGCTGGCTTCCGTCTCCGCCACCATCTCCGAGATCGACCAGGAGACCGGCAAGATGCAGGGCTTGGTGTCCATCTTCGGCCGCGAGACCCCGGTGGAGCTGTCCCCGACGGAGATCGAGCGCATCTCCTAAAAAGCGATTTTGAGCTGGGCGCACGGTGTTCTAAACTTGAACGCCGTGCGCTTTTGCGCATCTTGAAACGTTCATCCTCCGGTGGCCCACAATGCGTGAGCATCCGGACGGGGTGCTGTTATTCATCGTGGCGGCACTCCGGTACCACAGGAAAGAGGTAATTCGATGGCTCCCAAGAAGAAGGTCACTGGCCTGATCAAGCTCCAGATCGAGGCAGGCGCTGCTAACCCGGCTCCGCCGGTCGGCCCGGCACTCGGTGCCCACGGCGTCAACATCATGGAGTTCTGCAAGGCCTACAACGCTGCGACCGAGTCCCAGCGCGGCAACGTCGTGCCGGTGGAAATCACCGTCTACGAGGACCGCTCCTTCGACTTCAAGCTGAAGACCCCGCCGGCAGCTAAGCTCCTGCTCAAGGCCGCTGGCATCAAGAAGGGCTCCGGCGTTCCGCACACCGACAAGGTTGGCTCCGTGACCTGGGATCAGTGCAAGGAGATTGCACAGACCAAGTTCGAGGACCTCAACGCTCGTGACATCGAGAACGGCGCCCGCATCATCGCTGGTACCGCTCGCTCCATGGGCATCACCGTTGACGGCGTCCCGGCTAAGTAAAAATTCGAATAGTGCGCGGCACGCTGAGTGCCGCGCGTGGCAGGGCCAGCTTCGGCCCGCTAACACCACATCAATCCAAGAAAAGGAATTGCACCTATGAGCACCAAGTCCAAGGCATACAAGGCTGCTGCTGAGCTGGTAGACCGCTCCCGCCTGTACCGTCCGATCGAGGCCGCCAAGCTGGCCAAGGAGACCTCCTCCAAGAACTTCGACGCCACCGTTGACGTTGTCTTCCGCCTCGGCGTCGACCCGCGTAAGGCTGACCAGCTGGTTC
Source organism: Candidatus Corynebacterium faecipullorum (assembly GCA_019114925.1). Classification (GTDB taxonomy): domain Bacteria; phylum Actinomycetota; class Actinomycetes; order Mycobacteriales; family Mycobacteriaceae; genus Corynebacterium; species Corynebacterium faecipullorum. The sequence continues at coordinate 2,657 of DXEO01000149.1, forward strand.
GCGGCACCGTCTCCCTGCCGCACGGCACCGGTAAGGACGTCCGCGTGGCCGTCTTTGCTGAGGGCGACAACGCTGAGGCTGCTAAGGCTGCTGGCGCCGACATCGTGGGCACCGAAGAGCTGATCGCTGCTATCAACGAGGGCAACATCGACTTCGACGTTGCTATCGCTACCCCGGATCAGATGGCCAAGGTTGGCCGCGTTGCTCGCGTCCTGGGTCCGCGTGGTCTCATGCCGAACCCGAAGACCGGCACCGTGACCGCTGACGTGACCAAGGCTATTGCTGACGTCAAGGGCGGTAAGATCTCCTTCCGCGTTGACAAGGCTTCCAACCTGCACGCCATCATCGGCAAGGCTTCCTTCGACGCTGAGAAGCTGGCTGAGAACTACGGCGCGCTGTACGACGAGATCATTCGCCTGAAGCCGTCCTCCGCCAAGGGCATCTACGCCAAGAAGATCACCATCTCCACCACCTCCGGCCCGGGCATCCCGGTCGACGCTTCCGTGGAGAAGAACTACACCGAGTAAATCGGTCTAGCGCATCGCGCTAAATGGCACAGGGCTTCGAGGTTTACCCTCGGAGCCCTTTTCCTTTGCCCAGCCATTCCCATGGAGATAGCGGCTCGGATCGCTAGGCGTCGATATCGTCCGGCACCCAGCCCCGGCCGTCTGCGTCCAAGTAGACATTGCGTGCTAACGGAATCTGGTGAGAGGCAGATTCCAAAATATGCATGAAGTAACCGGCGGTGTTAGGGATAGCGAGGGTATCGCCCACCGCAATGCCCTCGGGGAAATTGAGTTCGCGGCGCAGGATGACCTCATCTTCGATGCAATAGGCGCCCACCACGAACCCGGTGAGCGGTTCGCGGCCCACCGCACCGCGCCCTCCGGCAGTGGGGACGAGGAGCGGGTCGAGCAATATATCATCCGCTGCAGTACGGCACTGGGTGCGGTTCATAGCTGCGCCGATGAGAGGCAGGCCGTCGGAGCGCTCTTTGAGGAAGCTGACCTCGGCGAGGATGATGCCGCCGCCATCGAGCAGGCTACGCCCCGGCTCCAAGTGAAGAGAAATATTCCGCTCCCGCAAGGCACGGCCGGCGGGGCCAAACCCGGCCACCTCACCAGAAAGCAGGTGGGCCAACCATTCGCCGCGGGCGGGCGTCTGCCAGAAGGGATAGGTATTTGAGAGCGGGTCGGACTTCCACGTAAAAGGCTCACCGGTGCCGGCGCGCTGAGCTGCGATACGCTCTTGGAAATACTCCCATTGCTCGCGGGATTCGAGGTAGCTCATGGGAACACCACCGCCGATATCGATGAAGGAAGCAGGCTGGCCAACTAAGCGGAGGTGCTCGACGAGGGCGATGGCCTCCGCGAGTGCGGTGCGGCGGTCCGATTCGCTATAACCATGCAGGTGTACGTGAACGCCGTCAGCGTGGATGGTTTCGGGCCAGGCATGGCTTTGCCATGAGTGAAGGAGCTCACCGAAGCGCGTCGGCGGAAGGTTATCCGGGTTGGGGGCAAGGCGCGGTGCGACGTGCGCGGTGTGGTTGAGGGCCTTGGCAAGGGCAGCGATGCGCTCGGCTTCCGCTCGCGAATCGCAGGAAATAGTGACTCCGCGGTCGATAGCTAGGCGCAGCAACGCGTCGGTCTTAATAGCCGCGCTGAGGATAATCCGCTCGGGCGCGACTCCACGGTTGAGCACTTGGCGCAGCTCATTTTCACTGGCGACGTCCACGCCCAGGCCAGCCTCGCGGGCGGCGTCGACGAAGCACAAGGCTTTATTGGCCTTGCGGGCGAAGAAAACCTGGGTGTCCACGCCATGAGAGGCGCCGGCATCGAGGAGCTCTTGGGCGTTGCGGCCCAGCGGTGCGGGGTTGAGCACATTAACGGGCGAGCCATACTCGGAGGTGAGGCGGGAGACTTGCTGTGGGTCAGCCACCAATTCTGACATCCATTCTTCCCACCGGGCGCGCAGCGCAACGGTGCCATGAACGGGTAACGGGGTGGTGTGGTGGGTCATGGGTTTCCTACTTTCTCCGCCCAGCGGGGGATATCATCGTGCACGGAACGGTTCAACGAGTCATGGCCAGGAAGCTCAAGCTCATTCATTCGGCCGATTTCCACTACGCCGGGGACATCGTGGAAAGGGGAGGGGGTGGCTTGGGGAGCTACGGTGGCATCGATAAGCAGGTCAATGCCACCCTGCACGCGCCAGTGGTCTATCTGGTCCGGGGCGGCGAGGTAGCGGGTATCTACCACGCCGGTGTGGATGAGCTCGAGCAGGCGCAGCGCGGTGACCGGTGGTGGCCCAAAGGCCACGCGCTCGAGGGTGCGCGAGAGCTCACGGAAGCCGGGCATGGGGCCGTGGGCCTTATGCCAGTCCACGCATTCTTGAAAGAGCCCCCGAAACGCCGTGCCCACAGCCGCCGCCGGGGTAAGGGGCCCTGTGCCCTCAGCGGCGCGGAGGGAGGCGTCCAGCTCTGCGACGGCATCGCCGGAAAAGTCGTGGCCGTCGAGCACTGCAGCGAGGTCCCCGGTGGAAAACTCACCCATCGATCCGGCGGCCGCCAGGAGGACGTCGCACAATTCATCGGCATCTATCACGTCAACACAGGCGCGCCTCACGTCGTCCGGAATCTCAGGCTGGGGCGCACTGGGAGCGGGCTTGACCTCCATGAAACGCCCGCTGCGGCTCACCGGGAAGATGACCTCGGCAGTATCGCCGTACAGCAGGCAGGCATCGATGAAGCTCAAGGCAGCACCGCGCACCCCAATCCGTCGCGGGGCACTGGGCAAATCGGCGCCGAAGTAGAGTCCGGTGACCGGAACGCGGGAAGGCTCGTGGACTAAGGCACCGGGGTGGAGGTGATCGTGGCCGGTGCAGACGAGGACTTCGTCGAAGGGCGAGCCATCGACGATGAACCCGCCGTCAGCGGCAGAGACCGAACGCACACGTTGGGGTAGGTGTCGAATGCGCACGTGCTGCGGGGCGCGGTACAGGGCAGCAGCCCACGTATCGGCCAGGAATTGCCCCACCTGCGCGCGCGGTGGGAAGGCATCGGTGGTGGATTCCCCGCGGCGGGTACGCCAAGCGTTGAAGCTATCGTGTGCGGTGGTGACGATGGCGCAATTGACGTTAAGGCGCCACTGCGGCGGCTGCTGCGGGCGATACACCGCGCCGGCGCCGGCGGGGTAGGGATCAAAGACGGTGATATCCACGGGGATGCGGGCGCGCTCGATGAGCTCTTCTACGGCCCACAGCCCGCGTGGGCCGCCGCCGATGATGGCGATGCAGCGGGAAGGTTCCTGCGGGCTCACTCTGAATCCCCTTCGACGCGCGCGGCGAGCTCGGCAGGAGAGATATCGAAGTGCTCGCAGACCCAGGAATCGTTGTAGATGGTATCGAGGTAAGGCTGGCCACCGTCGTGGAGTACGGCCACGACCTCCGCACCAGCCGGAAGGGTAGGCGCGAGACGCTGGAATGCCGCGATGACCGCGCCGCCGGAGGCCCCAGGTAGAAGCCCTTCGGCCTGAGCGAGGCGACGGGCTGCCACAATGGCATCCAGATCAGGCACACGCTCTACTGAGGACGGCGAGAATTTGGTGGATAGATCGGTGATACTGCCAGCACCATAGCCCGGCAGTATGCGGGTGCCGCGCTGGCCCCCAAACAGCACGGAGCCTTCGGCATCGACACCGATGGTCTCCGTATCTGCGCCAAGCTCAGTGAGCTTGCGCACGCAGCCGCCGAGAGTGCCGGTGGTGCTCATTGCGACGAGCAAGTGGGAGGGCGCCTGTCCGAGCTGCTCCACGATTTCCGTCATCGTGCCTTCGGCGTGGGCGTAAAAAGAGGCCTCGTTGGAGTACTGGTTGAGATTAAAAGAATCGGGGATCTCTTCTAGAAGCTCGGCCACGCGGGCGCGGCGGGCGGTGAGCCAATCGCCGGTTTCCGGGTCCGGGTGATCCAGCAATTCTACGTGGGCGCCGTAGGCCCGCATCGTGGCCACGGTGGAGGAATTGACGCGCGGATCGACCACGCAGTGGAATTTCATACCCGCAAGTGAGGCCTGGCGGGCCAGCGCCATGCCAAGGTTGCCCGAGGAAGACTCCACCAGGGTGGAGCCGGGGCCTATGTCGCCGGCGTCAAGCGCGGCTTGGATGAGTGCGCATGCGGTGCGGTCCTTGGCGGATCCGCCCAGGTTGAATTGCTCTAGCTTGAGGTAAAGGTGCACATCGGTACGGGGATTAATGGCGTCCACGCGCATCAGCGGGGTATGGCCAATAGGTGGTTGGGCTTGAGAATGAATACGTGGCTTCATTAGTCCCATGGTAGGCCTCTGCCTGCGGCCTTTGTTGCCGGCTGAGTCTTTGATCCCCGCATAGGCATCGAGGGCAGCTTGGCGCGATTCCTTGAGATCCACAATCGGCGGCGCGAACAAGCCGGATGCCCAGCGGCGCACATAGTCGCTGTCGGGAACAAAGCGCTTGGCCTGCGTTTCGGGGTTGAAGATGCGAAAGAAGGACGCGGCATCATCGCTGCAGCCGGCAACCCACTGCCAATTAAGGGGGTTGGAGGCGGCATCGGCATCCACCAAGGTGTCCCAAAACCATTCCTCGCCGAGGCACCAGTGAATGCCCGGGTTCTTCGGGAGGAACGAGCCCACCACCATCCGCACGCGGTTGTGCCCATCAGTGTTAACGGCGTCAAGACGCCCGCTCGCTTGCGAGCGGAGTCTTTTCCCGTGTCTAGTGCTGGATTTGTGCAGGGTAATGACACTTTTCTCACTGACAGGCAATTGGCAGGTTGGTGGTATGGCATTACAAGGAACGTGCCGCATAATAATGTTGTGCGTTTGAGAGAGGCGCATGAGAGATAGAGAGAACACCCTGAGTCTTGCAGGGCGGGCGGCGTGAGAAACCGCCTGATAAACAAGACCCCTTACAACGCGGGTTCCACAATTTACTGGGACCCGCGTTGTGCTGTCTATCCCGAGTCAGGGCCCCATGCTGCGGAATCCTGCCATGGACTTGGGCGGAGATGCATCAGGCCTGGGGCAAGTAAACCTTCTGATTGAAACCTCTTGACGGGAACCTTCTGAGGGAACCATGTGGAAGCGCACCGAGTTATTCACCGGCTACCCACTGCCGGTTAAAAGTATTAGATGCGTGCGAAGGAACTAAGGTCGCGGCTTGCCTTTCATCCAGTACACGGACCAGATGACGTCCTCGCGCGGTACGTCCCAGTCATGCACGGCTATCGAGCGCACCGCTTTGGCTAGGTCCCCTTCGCCGGATACCCACACCGAATTAGGAGCATTATCCGCGGTGAAATGGGAGCCAAGAAGCTGGCTAGCGCGCGTGCTGTGTTCCTCGTGCGGGGCGGTGACCATGGTGAGCGAATGAACCTTGCTACGCCACGTCTTTTCAAAGCTGTCTTCAATCTCGGCGTCGTCTGCGATTAGTGCAACGACGTCGACGCTGTCCAAGGTTTCCGGTGAGAAGGCTTCGTAGTGCTCCAGAATGTGCCACAGCGCTGGGAGGGCGGAGGCGTCCGCCAGTAATAGTTGTGATTTCTTAGGGGGCTGCCACCGTGCCTGCCCGGTATAGATTCCGGCGGTGTCCCCGGGTTGAGCCTTGAGGATCCACCGCGAGCCCGGGCCATTATCGCCATGGGTCACCACATCGACATCGATGGTGCAGGTTTTATGGTTGAGCCTACGGATTGTGTACCACCGTAATGCCGGGCGAACATCGTCGGGCAATCCGGTGACGGCGGCGCGTACATTGGCGTCTTCGACAGGGAAGGGCGAAAACTCCTGTCCGTCCTGGGGCATCAGGAGCCCAAAGTACTCATCAGGCCCGGCTAAGGGGTAGGAGCCAAAGGCGGGTGAGTGGAAAGTAAGGCGGTGCAGCCGCGGCTTGAGGCGGGTATTCCCCGTGAGGGTGACGGGTAATAAGCGGTGGTGCGTCAAGGGAATTGTTCCTAGGTAAAAGGGAAATTTGAATCCATCATAAAATAGAGGTTAGGCTAGCCTCAAATAGGTTAGGGGGTGCGAATGCTTGCGCGGTCGTTCCCAGTGAAGGAAAGGTTTATTCCATGGTTGCTATCCACCGGCGCGCGAAAGCCGCGCTCGCCATTGTCTCGGCGGCAGCGATTGCTCTGACGGGGTGCTCGCGAGGAAGCGGCGAGGACAGCGCGGGTGCAGGCAGCGCTGAGGAGGTGCGCGTTGCCAGCTTGGGGTTGGGTGACGCCGATACCGTACTGGCGCTCGGAATCACTCCCGTTGCCGTAGCGCCGTGGGGTTCGCAAGGCGACGGCGATGGCTCGGGCGTTGGCCCATGGGCGAAGGAGCTTTTGGGAGATGCAAAGCCCGAGGTTATCTATAACACCGCTTCCGGTTTCACGGCCGAGGTTCTTGAGCAGGTCACTGCCTCGGATCCCACGCAGATCATCGCCGTGAACCAGGCAGTGGACCAGGAAGCAAAGAAGTCCCTCGAGGATATCGCCCCGCTGACCGTGAAGCCCGAAGGTTTCGAGGACTGGCAGATTCCCTGGGAGGAGCAAGTCAAGACCATTGCTGCTGCTGTGGATAAGGAAGAGGAGGGGGAAAAGCTTATTGACCAATCGGAGGAGGCCTTTGAGCAGTTCAGGGACTCCCACCCGGAGTTGCAGGGCAAGCGAGCAGCCATCGTCATGCCTTATGACGGGAAGCTGGGTCTCTACACGGCGGAGGACGGCCGCGGCCAGTTCATTGAGAACCTGGGCTTTGAGATCCCGCAGGAACTGCAGGGCGATGGTTCCAGCTTCTTCGTGGACTACGCACCGGAAAACTACTCCCAGCTCAACGACGTGGACTACCTGTTCGTCTTGAATTACAACGGTGCGGCCGATGAGCTGAAGAAGGATTCCACGTTCCAAGGCCTCGACGTGGTCAAGGATGGTCGGGTGCGCTACCTGGACACGGACACTGGTAATGCAATGAGCATGCCGAACCCGCTGACTATTCCGTGGGCCATCGATAAGTTCGAAGAGAAGCTCTAAGTGCTCGCACTACCGAGGAAGGCTAAGGCTATCCACGGTGCTGCGGGTGCGGGTCACGGTGGCACGGCAGTCGCGCTGGATTCGCGGGGGAGAAGCCGCGTACTGCTCACCACGGCACTAGTGGTGTCGACCCTCCTCCTTCTACTGTGCTCACTGGTGGTGGGCTCTAGGGCTATCCCGTTGCCTGATCTGTTTTCTGCCCTCCTCCGCGGAGGCGAAGCAGATATCGAGAATGTCGTGTGGGATTTGCGTATTCCCCGCACGTTCGTGGCCTATTTCGCGGGAGCGGCCATCGCGGTATCGGGTGTTATCGCTCAGTCCTGGACTAGAAACCCCTTGGCTGATCCGGGCTTCATCGGTATTACTGCGGGAGCTTCGTTCCTGGTTGCCCTCGGCACGGCGTTAGGTGTCGCCACCTCAACCGGAATGCGGACCGCGCTCGCCCTCATCGGTGCCGGCATGGCCACAGCATTAGTTCTGGGTGTATCCCGGCGGTTTCAGGATCCCCTGACGCTGGTTCTAGTTGGCGCAGGAGTTGCTGCTGCCTTGAGCTCTGGCGCCATGTTGATCGGCCTGTACTCCACGGATGTCCTCGACAGCATGCGCCGGTGGACCATCGGATCCACATTTGGGCGCGGCCCAGAAGATGTCGCCATCGCAGGTGTCGGGTTGCTCATCGGGTTTTTCATCGCCGCACGTGTGGCGCGCCCGCTCGATCTCTTAGCAATGGGGGAGGAATCCTCGGTTGCTTTAGGCGGCTCGCCCACGCTGGCGCGGCGCGGCGCGGCCCTAAGTATTGTCCTCCTAGCGGGATGCGCTACTGCAGCGACGGGGCCCATTGCCTTCGTCGGCTTTGCCATCCCCCATCTGCTGCGCCGGTTCACGGGGCCAGAAGTTACCGCGATGATTGCTCCGGCCGCATTGCTCGGTGGCTGCTCCGTACTCGCTGCGGATATTCTGGGCCGCCTCATCGCGGGCCCTTCAGAGTTAGAGATGTCCATCGTCTTGGCCTTTGTGGGCGCGCCATTTCTCATCTGGGCCGTAAACCGTGGGGAGCACAAGCTATGAGTGTGGAGTTGCAGGGGGACGTCGTCAAGCATCTGCGTTCCCTAAAACGGCAGCGCCGGACATGGATATGGGCGGCGACCTGCTTCTTTGTTCTGGTTGCGGCAACCTCCTATGTCGTCCTTTTGGGTCAGGGGCCTGTGGCTTTGAGCCCGGGGCGGGTCCTGGAGATTCTCAACGGCGGGGGAAGCCGAAGCGAAATCCGCGTTGTCTGGGACCTACGCATGCCGGTAGCGCTAGCGACCCTCATCGTGGGTGCTGCGCTCGGACTAGCGGGGTCGTGGACACAGTCAATGTCGCGTAATCCGCTGGCCTCGCCTGACATTCTTGGCGTAACTGGTGGCGCGTCCGTCATGGTAGTCCTCGGGACGGTATTCTCTCGGCCGCTGCTTGCCGACGGGCTCTCCCTGTTCTGGTGGCGGGCCGGACTCGCGTTGCTGGGTGCCGTGCTAGCAGCCATCCTGTTGGTGGCGCTGGGGGGAATCGGCACGAGCAACCGCATCGTCATCGTCGGAATCGCGCTCTCCCTGCTATTCCAAGCGCTGGTGGCGTATCTCTTGCGCGCAGCCGAGCTCCTCCGCGCGGCGCAATCCCAGCTGTGGCTGGCGGGAACCACGGGCTTCGTGCGGATGGAGGTTATTGTTCCGCTGCTCGTGGGATTGGCGCCTTTCGTGGTGCTTGGCCTGTGGTGTGCTCGGGAGCTACCACTCCTTGCACACGATGATCTCTCAGCCCTATCCCTCGGGGTCAACATCAGGCGAACACGCGCGCTGCTGTTGGTGGCTGCTACGGGCATCTGCGCGGTGACCGTATCCGTGGCCGGCCCCATTGGTTTCATAGCGCTTCTGGCCCCGCATGTGGGGCGCATTATTTCCCGGACGCCCACGCCTGTGCCGCTGGTTTCGTGTGCTGCTGGCGCCGCCTTGTTGAGCGCGTGCGCTGTCATTGCTGGAGCGTTGCCAATCGAGGCTCCAGTGGGTGCTGTCTCCTCCATCATCGGAGGATGTGCCCTGGTCATCTTGGTGTGGAACGCCGCACGGCGGAGAGGATAAAAGCTAGTGAAAAACAGAGAAATTACGGCTACCGGCATTCACGCCGGCTATAAGGACGGGGACGACATCCTGTCCGGCGTTGACCTGGTGGCCCGCCCGGGTGAAATCACCACGCTCCTTGGACCTAATGGCTGCGGCAAATCCACGCTGTTGAAGACCTTGTCGAAGATTCTTCGCCCGCGGCAGGGGAGCGTGCACATCGGCGAGTTGGACGTGCACGCCATGAGCCCGAAAGAAGCGGCTGCCCACGTGGCACTGCTTCCGCAGCAGCCGACGGCGCCGGATGGGCTGCGGGTGGGCGAGCTCGTCGCGCGCGGCCGCTACCCGCACCTGGGCCGTGGTCGGGGACTGTCCGCGAAAGACCGCGACATCATCGCGCAGGCGTGCGCGGAGACGGGCATTACGGACTTCATTGACCGTGATATCGCGGCGCTGTCGGGTGGCCAACGCCAGCGCGTGTGGCTGGCGCTTGCTTTGGCGCAGGACACGCCAGTGCTGCTTCTCGACGAACCCACCACCTTCCTCGACCCAGCCCACGCCATGAGCGTTTTGGAGCTCGTGCGCAAACAGGCCGATACCGGGAAAACAGTCGTCGTCGTGTTGCACGATCTCATGCTGGCAGGTCAGTACTCCGACACCATGGTGGTCATGAGCAACGGTGAGGTCATCGCGCAGGGAACTCCCCAACAAGCGTTGCGGAAAGACGTGCTGGCAGCCGCTTATGGCATCGACGTCGAGATCTGGGATGACCCGCGCAGCGACGCCCCCGTCATCGTTCCGCGTGGGGTGCTCCGCGACTAACACTGCTCATACAGGGGCCCGAGTGGAAAGCGCCCAGCGGAGCGATTTGGAGTTGTGGCAGGTCGGGTTGTAAAGTACCTAGCGAAGTTTGAACGGCCAGCTGAGGCCGAGTCAAAGTTCACCGAAGACCGTCGGCCATCCGGATATCCGGATCGAAGGTTCCTCATCCTAGAGGGCGGCCCACGCAGGAGACACTTTGCGAATGAACGCGGATTTCCGCGCGCGCCCTGTGCTCTTGCACGGGGCTTTTGTTATTTCGTTTGTCCATCGGGCAAGCGGAGTAGGGAAGGCCCCGGCGGAAAACACAAGAGATGTTTCGAAAGGAGGCGAAGTAGAAAATGGCAAACCCGAAGAACACCGCAGACCTGGCGGCACTGAAGGAGAAGCTCGAGGGCGCAAGCTCCATCGTGCTTACCGAGTACCGTGGCCTGACCGTGGGTCAGCTCCAGGAGCTGCGTAACAACCTCGGCTTTGACGTTGAGTACTCCGTCGCCAAGAACACCCTTTTCAAGATCGCTGCCAACGAAGCTGGCATCG
>DXEO01000150.1 GCA_019114925.1 Candidatus Corynebacterium faecipullorum
GGCTCGTGCACGATGAAGCTCAACCCCACCTCCGCCATGGAACCCATCTCCTGGCCGGAGTTCGCGGGCATCCACCCCTATGCCCCGGAGGAGACCACGGCCGGATGGCGAGCGCTGATCGACGAGCTCGAGTCCTGGCTCGCCGAAATCACCGGCTACGCCCAGGTTTCTATCCAGCCCAATGCTGGTTCCCAAGGCGAGCTGGCAGGCCTGTTGGCCATCCGCCGCTACCACGTGGCCAACGGCGACCATGGCCGCGATGTCATCCTCATCCCTGCCTCGGCACACGGCACCAACGCGGCGTCGGCGACGTTGGCCAACCTGCGCGTCGTGGTGGTCAAGACCGCTGACGACGGCTCCATCGACGTCGCCGACCTCGACGCCAAGCTCGAGCAGCACGGCGAGCACGTCGCCGGCATCATGATTACCTACCCCTCCACCCACGGTGTCTTCGACCCTGAGGTGCGCGAGGTCTGTGACAAGGTCCACGCAGCCGGCGGCCAGGTTTACATCGACGGCGCGAACATGAACGCGCTGGCCGGTTGGGCTCGCCCGGGCATCTTCGGTGGCGATGTCTCCCACCTGAACCTGCACAAGACCTTCACCATCCCCCACGGCGGAGGTGGCCCGGGTGTGGGTCCGGTGGGCGTCGCCAAGCACTTGGTGCCCTTCCTGCCGACGGATGCCAACGATCCCCAGCTGGACCCCGCGCAGCCGGCCGCAGAAGGCACCGGCGTGCCGTCCACCGCATCGCGCTACGGTTCCGCCGGCGTGCTGCCGATTTCTTGGTCCTACCTGGCTATGGTGGGCTCCCAGGGCCTTACGGAGGCCACGAGCCACGCTATCCTCGGCGCGAACTACCTGGCGCAGAGCCTGAAAGATTCTTTCCCTGTGCTCTACACGGGTAATGCCGGCTTGGTCGCCCACGAATGCATCTTTGACCTGCGCGAGCTGACCGACGCCTCCGGCGTCACCGCCGCTGATGTGGCCAAGCGCCTCGTGGACTACGGCTTCCACGCGCCGACCCTGTCCTTCCCGGTGGCCGGCACCCTCATGGTGGAGCCCACCGAGTCCGAGGACTTGGGTGAGCTGGACCGCTTCATCGAAGCCATGCGTTCCATCCGCGCTGAAATCCAGGAGATCATCGACGGCAAGGTTGCCTACGAGGACTCCGTCATTCACCACGCACCGTTCAACGCCGAATCCGTCGTGGCCGACGAGTGGAACTTTGCCTTTAGCCGCCAGCAGGCCGCCTACCCGGTGACCTCCCTGCGCGCTAATAAGTACTTCCCGCCGGTACGCCGCATCGACGAGGCTTATGGTGACCGCAACCTGGTGTGCACCTGCCCGCCGCCAGAGGCCTTTGACTACTCCGACGAGAACCAGGAGGTTTAATCAATGACTGACTACCTGCACTCCCCGCTACATGCTGAGCACGAGAAACTCGGCGCTACCTTCACGCCCTTCGGGCCGTGGGAGATGCCGCTGAAGTATGACAACGAGCTCGAGGAGCACCGCGCAGTGCGCAACGCTGCTGGCCTCTTCGACCTCTCCCACATGGGTGAGATCTGGGTCAACGGCTCGGACGCTGCTGAGTTCCTCTCCTATTGCTTCATTTCCAACCTCACCACCCTCAAGGAGGGCAAGGCGAAGTACTCCATGATCTGCGCGGAGGATGGCGGCATCATCGATGACCTCATCACCTACCGCTTGGAGGAAACCAAGTTCCTCGTCGTGCCCAATGCCGGCAACGCCGACACCGTGTGGGAGGCACTCAACGAGCGTGCCGAGGGCTTCGATGTGGATCTGAAGAACGAGTCCCGTGACGTGGCCATGATTGCCGTCCAGGGCCCGAAGGCCCTGGAGATCCTCATCCCGTTGGTGGAGGGCACCAAGCAGCAGGCAGTGATGGACCTGCCCTACTACGCCGCGATGACCGGCAAGGTGGCCCGCAAGTATGCGTTTATCTGCCGCACCGGCTACACCGGCGAGGACGGCTTCGAGCTCATCGTCTACAACTCCGATGCCCCGGAGCTGTGGGAAGAGCTGCTCAAGGCCGGCGAGGAATACGGCATCAAGCCCTGCGGCTTGGCCGCGCGCGACTCCCTGCGTTTGGAGGCTGGCATGCCGCTCTACGGCAACGAGCTCACCCGCGATATCACCCCGGTAGAAGCCGGAATGTCCCGCGCCTTTGCCAAGAAGGAGCAGGACTTTGTGGGCGCTAAGGTGCTGCGCCAGCGCGCCGAGGAGGGCCCGCAGGCCGTTATCACCGGACTTGTCTCCTCCCAGCGCCGCGCCGCCCGTGCCGGCTCCGAGGTCTACGTGGGTGAGAACAAAGTGGGCGCGGTGACCTCCGGCCAGCCCTCGCCCACCCTGGGACACCCGGTGGCACTCGCGCTCATTGATACCGCCGCTGGACTCGAGCCGGGTGCGGCTGTCGAGGTGGATATCCGCGGCAAGCGCTACCCCTTCGAAGTCTCCGCGCTGCCTTTCTGTAAGCGCGATAAGTAAACTCCACTACTGCTGAAGTCAACTACCGAAAGGACATCCCTTCTCATGGCTAATCTTCCTTCCGATTTCTCCTACTCCGA
>DXEO01000151.1 GCA_019114925.1 Candidatus Corynebacterium faecipullorum
GTACCGGCGAGAGAATCGTTGTTGGCGAAGGCGGCGCGTTTGGTTTCCGGATCGATGATGAGCATGGTCGAGTAACCGTAGGTACCGCCGTTGTGCCAGTGCCCAGCATTGTCTTCGCTGGGAGGCTGCCAGCCGTAGTCGGTATCGCCGTTCTTCATAAACCACTCAGCGAACTTGGCCATGTCACTCGCCGTGGAGCGGATCGCTCCCGCGGGTGCGGAGCCTTCCATTTCCCACGGCTCAGCGTGGCGGCCGGTGGCGGTAAGTCCCCGTGGGGCGTCGTCAGGCACAGAGCCCGGCGTCATGAGATAGGTCTCTGTCATGCCAGCTGGCTCGAAGATGCGTTCTTTGAGCATTTGTTTATAAGGCTGCCCGGCAACGGTTTCGAGCATGTGGCCCAGGAGTCCGTAGCCGAGGTTCGAATAGGACTCTTCGCCGCGGCTCTTCAGCTCAGACTTCGTGGCTGCATCCATGATGTCCTCTACGGTCTCGCCTTCATAGGGGTTCGAACCGGTAACACCCGAGGCGAGACTGCTGAGGAGGCTCGCGCTCGCCAGTCGCGGTAGTCCAGAGGTGTGGTCGAGCAGCTCCCTTACAGTGACGTCGGCGACGGGCGCATCGCCGACATCGAGGACCTCGCCCACAGTGGTTTCGGTTCTCAGCTTCCCCTCTTCAACGAGTTGATGTGCCAGTTCGCCAGTGAACATCTTGGTCACGGAGCCGATCTCGACCTCTGTGTGCTCGTCGCTGCCCAGTCCCGCAAAGGTGACCTTGCCGTCCTGGAGGGTAAAAGCGGTGAGGTTGTGGAAGCCGGGCTCGGAGTGCTCTTCTAGTTGGGTTGCTAGTGCTTCGTCGCCAGTTTTGTCTTTTGACAGCGTAATTCTTTGCGGCCCTGCGATGAGGAGGACGGCGGCAACGGCGATGGCAGCTATGAGGGCTAGGGAAATTCTACGCATTAGTGGTCCTCGCTCGCGGTGATGATGGTGAGAAGGGGGATAACTCGGGCGGGGCGGATGGAATACTCGCCGCCAGACTTCGTGGTCCAGCCGGCATGGGTCAGCGCGCTTAAGTGGTGGTAGGCGGTGCCTGTGGAAGAGACGATGTTTTCTTCGACAAGCTCGGCGGCGGTGGCGGGTGCGGCGAGGAGGCGGCGCAGAATTTCGCCGCGGACCGGATGGGCAACGGCAGAGAGGCGCTCGAGATTCTCCGCCCAATCCTCATCGGTGACGAAGTTGGTGGGGCGCTGCCATTGATAGGCATAAGTGCGCTTGCCGACGTTTATGTTGCCGCCAAAGATGACGGAGCCGTCGGGAAGCTGCCCGTTGGGTGCGAGGGCGTCGACCAGCCAGTAGGCCGAGCCCTCTTCAGTGGTGGATGCGGGGCTGGCGTCGGTGGGCTTGATGCGCCCCTCAAGCGCGGCGACGCGCGCTTCAAGTTCGGCGAGGCGTGCTTCGACTGTCGTTTCCATTTGTTCTAGAATTCCAGAACTCTAGAAAACTGGCAAGGGGCAGGCTTAAGAAATCATCGGCCACGCGGTGGAGACATCCGAGGCATCGCGACCGCGGCCCTCCAGGTACTTCTTGAAGGATTCTCGGTCCTTGTACCACTCGACGGCCTGGTATTCCATAAGTTCGTTGGTATCCATCTGTGCGAGCTCGGGGAAGTGCTGGCGCACCTGCTTCCAGGCCACGCGGGCGGCCGCGAGGGCGTCAGCAGTCGCCTCATGCGCGTTGCTCAGCTCCACGCCGTAATGGGCGGAGACCTCCTCCAAGGTGCGCTTGCCTTTGCGCCATTTATCTTTCACGCGGTCGATGACGAAAGGATCGAACACTGGGCCATTGACCGTGAAGTCTCCGGTCAGCGCGCGTAGGACGGAGAGATCGTAGGCGGCGTTGTAGACAATGAGCGTGAGCCCCTCGTCCCAGGCCTGATAGATGGAATCGACCGTTTCCTTGAGTACCTCCTCGTGCGGGCGCCCCTCCGCGCGGGCCTTTTCGGTGGTGATGCCGTGGATCTTGGCGGCCTCTTCGGGGATCTCCACGCCAGGGTCGGCGAGCATTTCTCGCTTGTCCACTTCGCGGCCGTCGATACGCACCAGAGCAGAGGTGACGATGCGGGCCTCTTTGGGCTTTACGGAGGTGGTCTCAAGGTCAAAGGAGAGCATGCGGGTGGCGTCGAAGTTCATGGACAACACTCTAGCGCCCGGCTCGGACATGCACTGTGGAAGTCCTGCAGAATGACGGACAAATCCCTGCAGTATGACCATCCGCAGGTCACAGGCTTGTCCGGTGTCCCCGCTACACTAGTGACTCGTGAGTGATGCAGTAGAAATCCAACGCGAATGGTCCGAGCTTGCCCAGGAAGTGCGCAAGCACCGCGAGCTGTACTACAACGGTGAGCCGTCAATCCCGGATGCGGATTTTGACGCGCTCTTCCAGCGCTTGTTGGCGCTGGAAGCAGAACACCCGGAGCTGCAGACTCCGGATTCGCCTACCCAGCAGGTGGGAGCAGCCCCGGAAGGTGCAGTTGATATCGAGCACCTGGAGCGCCTGTACAGCTTGGACAATGTCTTCAGTTCGGATGAGCTGCAGGACTGGCTGGACCGCACGCCGGCTGAGGCTTATCTGACCGAGCTCAAGATTGATGGCCTGTCCATTGATTTGGTCTACCGCGATGGCAAGCTCGTCACGGCCGCCACGCGCGGTGATGGTCGCGTGGGCGAGGACATTACCGCCAATGCGCGCGTTATCCCGGACATCCCGCACGAGCTCACTGGCACGGATGAGTATCCGGTGCCGTCTCTCGTCGAGGTCCGCGGCGAGGTGTACATGCGTCCAGACGAGTTTGAAGAGATCAACGCAGCGCGCCGCGAGGACGGTAAGCCCACCTTCGCCAACCCCCGTAATGCGGCGGCAGGCGGGCTGCGCATGAAGGACCCGGAGGACGTCAAGAAGCGCCGGCTCCACATGGTCTGCCACGGCATCGGCGCGCGCGAGGGCTTCCAGCCCACTTCGCAGCACGATGCCTACAAGGCCCTGGAGGCTTGGGGCTTCCCAGTCTCTCCCTATACCCAGCGGGTGACCACCGCAAAAGAGGTTCAGGAGCGCGTGACCTACTGGGAGGAGCACCGTCATGATGCCTATTTTGAGATGGATGGGCTCGTCATCAAGGTCGATGACCTGGCTAGCCAGCGTGCCTTGGGCGCGACCTCCCGCGCGCCGCGCTGGGCAATCGCCTACAAGTACCCACCAGAGGAGGTGACCACTAAGCTCCTCAACATCGAGGTCGGCGTGGGGCGTACCGGGCGCGTGACGCCTTTCGCCATCATGGAACCGGTCTTTGTCTCTGGTTCGACGGTTTCCATGGCGACCCTGCACAACCAATTCGAGGTCAAGAACAAGAACGTCCTCATCGGGGATACCATCATCATCCGCAAAGCCGGAGAGATCATCCCCGAGGTTCTAGGCCCCGTCTTGGATAAGCGCGATGGCAGCGAGACTGAATGGGTCTTCCCGGAGAATTGCCCTGCCTGTGGCACGAAGTTGGCTCCGCAGAAGGAAGGCGACCAAGACTGGCGCTGCCCGAATACCCGCAGCTGCCCAGCGCAGCTGGCGGCGCGCCTGGAATACCTGGCCTCCCGCAAGGCGCTCGACATTGGTGAACTGGGGGAGAAGGCTGCCGCGGATTTGATTTCCTCCGGAGTGCTCAAGGATGAGGCGGAGCTCTTCGATCTTGATGAAGAAGCACTCCTTAAATCCTCGGTTTATACCACCCAGAAGGGTACGCTCAATGCTTCTGGCAAGAAGCTGCTGGAGAACCTCAAGACGGCCCGCCAGGCTGAGTTCTGGCGGGTGCTCGTCGCGCTGTCGATCCGCCATGTTGGCCCCATCGCGGCGCGTGCGCTAGCCACCCGGTATGGCTCCATGGAGGCGCTGCGAGCGGCATCGGTGGAGGAGCTGGCGGATACCGATGGTGTGGGTAACATTATCGCGGAATCCTTCAAGCAATGGTTCGAGGTGGACTGGCACGACAATATCGTGCAGAAGTGGACCGCCGCTGGAGTGACCATGGAGGAAGAAGCCAGCGATAAACCAGCGCAGACGCTTGAAGGCATCACCGTGGTGGTGACCGGCACCTTGGAGAACTTCACGCGCGATTCCGCCAAGGAGGCCATTATCACCCGTGGCGGAAAGGCATCCGGTTCGGTGTCCAAGAAGACGAACTACGTTGTCGTCGGAGAGAATGCCGGATCCAAGGAACAGAAAGCCCGCGATCTGGGGCTGACCATCCTGGATGAGGAAGGCTTTAACCGGCTTCTTGAAACGGGCGAGGCATGAAGTTAGCCGCCTTCGACTTGGATGGCACCATCTACTTCGATGGGCATATGCCTGAGGAAGTCCCAGAAGCCATTTCCCGGTGGCGCGCTGCGGGAAACCTCGCCGTCGTGGCCACGGGTAAGTCGCCCCACTCGGCGCGGCGCGCGCTCAAGCCTTTTGGCGTCGAGTTCGACTACTACTTGCTTTGCAACGGCACGGTCATCACGGATGGATCCTATGAGCTGCTCTATGAAAGCCATGTGCCGCCCGAGGCAGTCCGTGCTGTGTATGAGCGAGTGCGTGATATCCCGAAACTCGATCTGTATTGCACGCGCCTGGAAGGCCCCGATGGCCACCTCGTCCGCAACGTAGAGGGCGTACACAACCCCATCATCAGCGAGCCTATGGCGGTCGCGCCCGAGCGCATCGAGAAGGAAGTCTTTCCCCTCGTCGCCACGTGGACGCCGGACGATCCAAGCCTGCAGGAAGAGATTGCGCAGTGGGTTACCGAGCGCTTTCCCGTCGGCACCGCGATGAACCGCAACTTCTTCGATATCACACCGCCCGGCCACGACAAGGGCTTTGCCTTGACCTGGCTGCTTGAACATCTTAGCCGCGAGCGTTCCGAGATTGAGCTCATCACCTTAGGCGACGGTCACAATGACTTGCCTATGCACGCGCTTGCCGACGTCTCCCTCACCTTCCCCTGGGCGCACCCTGACATCCAGGAGGCGTGCACCGCGGTGGTGGACTCAGCCGTGAAAGGTCTAATACACTACGGGGCATGAAGGTTGCGGCTTTGGACATGGATGGCACCGTTTACGTCAACGAAGACATAACTGAGGCCGTAAAGGAAACCATCGCCGCGTGGCGGGCCGCTGGTAACCTCGCTGTCTCTGCGACGGGCAAGTCCATCGCCAATGCGCGCAACACCCTGGAGCCCTTCGGCGTGGAGCTGGATTACCACGTGCTCTACAACGGCACCGTCATCACGGACGGCGATTACTCCATCCTGCACGAGGAGCACCTGCCTAGTGATGTTGTTCAATCAGTCATCGAGCGTTTCACTGGGCTGCCGTTGAACATCTACCTCACAGGCTTGTCTGGAGCAGACCAAGTGGCGTGGGATGGGCTGGCTGGCCGTGAATCTTCGATGGTGGCGAATGCGGAAGTGGTGGATCCGGGGGACGTCGCCAAGCGCAGCACTGTTCTCATGTCCCTGTGGATTCCGGGCAACTCCGAGTTGCGCCGCGAGGTTGACGAGTGGGTCCGTGCGAATTGTGCAGTCGACTCATCCTTCAACTGCGACTTCTACGACATCATGCCGCCTGGGCATAACAAGGGTGAGGGCTTGACACGGCTGCTTGGTCACCTCGGCCACGAAGAAGCTGAACTCTACACCTTCGGCGATAGCTTCAATGATCTTTCGATGCATTCCATCGCTACCGAGTCCTTCACGTTCCCGGGAACACAGATCGCCGACGAGGTGGACCACGTGGTTCCCGATGTCGCCGCGGGTCTCAGCTTATTGCTCGACCGCTAGGTCGAGCTAGGTGAGGAATGCGCCCAAGATGGCGCCCAAGTCACCCAGGTGCTCGACCTCGGAAGCGAGATAATCGGGCCCGCCAACGCGGCCCATTACCACAACATAGTTCGTGCCTACGAGGGGAGCGGCCGCCAGTGCAGATTCGATCAGTGTCCACGACTCCGGAATCCACGTGTCCTTCTCGGGATTGAGCACGCGGGCGGACGTGATGTTGAGGTCGGTGGGGATCGAGCCATCGTCGGCAGGCGCGGCGTCGGAGGCGGCGATGCGGCTGATCTTCTCGTCGTTCGCAATGACGATGGCCCAGTTGGAGGTCAGCGCCTTCGGAATCGCTGCGCAGACTTCCTTCATGGCGGCGGTTACGTTGCGCTGCGAAGCAACCTTCGCCAGCACGTGGATCTGCCCGCGGCGGTCAACGCGGCCGCTGAACGGGCGAATGGAATCAATTTCTACGCCTTCCACGGTCTGGGCAGCGGTGATGATCTCATCCGCCATGGTGCTCTGGGGGAGATCCAAGACGATATCGTCCATGACCGTCCCGTCGGGAAAGTTTTCCACGATGTCGACGGAGCGGATATTGGCCTCGATGCTGCCCATCGCGTTGGCAAGAAGGCCAAGGCTGCCGGGGGTGTCGGGGAGAAGAACACGGACGAGGTACGACATATCGTTCTTTCTGGGGGAGCTAAGCGGTTAAGTAAGGGATAATTAGGTTCTACTAACCCTATCGATGGTACCCAAGGTATCGAATACTATTCAATAGTATTGAGCATCACTTAGGGGAGGAGCGGTGGTGGTATGGCATCGCCCGTGCAGTACCATAGGTGCTTAGCTATCAACCGTCTCAATGAATAAAAGGATGGAGTTCGCGTGTCTGATATTTCGCGTGACGAGGTCGCGCACTTGGCAAAGCTGTCGCGATTGGCCCTGAGCGAGGAAGAACTGAAACAGTTCGCCGCGCAGATCGACGAAATCGTGGACTCCGTGTCCGCGGTTGGCAAGGTCGAGGCTGAAGGTGTGGAGCCGATGTCGCACCCGCACTCCGTACATGCACCAATGCGTGAGGACGTTGTCGTGCGCACCCTCACCGCTGAGCAGGCTCTAGATCAGGCGCCCGCGACCGAAGATGACCGCTTCATGGTTCCGCAGATTCTGGGTGGAGGAGACGAATAAGAATGGCACAATTCATTGCGCCCACCGAGGGCATTACCGCGCTGACCGCCGCCGAGCTGGCTGAGAAGATCCACTCACGCGAGCTCACCTCCCGCGAAGTTACTCAGGCCTTCCTGGACCGCATCGCGGAGACCGATGACGAGCTCAACGCCTTCCTGCATGTCGGTGCCGAGGAAGCGCTGGCGGCTGCCGACGCCGTCGATAAGTCCCTCGACGCCGGCGAAGAACCCGCCTCCGCTTTGGCCGGTGTGCCGCTAGCGCTCAAGGACCTGTTGGTGACTACCGACGCCCCCACGACCGCCGCCTCCAAGATGCTGGAAGGTTGGGTCTCGCCTTATGACGCCACGCTGGTGACCAAGCTGCGCGAGGCCGGTATCCCGATCCTGGGTAAGACGAACCTCGATGAGTTCGCGATGGGCTCCTCCAACGAGAACTCCGCCTACGGTCCGGCCCACAACCCCTATGACACCGAGCGCACTCCGGGTGGCTCCGGTGGTGGCACCGCGGCTGCTCTCGCTTCTGGTCAGGCTCCGCTGGGTATCGGTACTGACACTGGTGGTTCGATCCGCCAGCCGGCCGCTTTGACCAACACCGTGGGCGTGAAGCCAACGTACGGCACGGTCTCGCGCTACGGCCTCATCGCCGCTGCAAGCTCCTTGGACCAGGCTGGCCCGACTGCCCGCACGGTCCTGGATACCGCCTTGCTGCACGAAATCATTGCTGGCCACGACTCTTTCGACGCCACCTCCGTGGATAAGCCGATCGCACCGGTGGTGGCCGCCGCCAAGGAAGGCTCCAATGGAGATCTGTCGGGCGTCAAGCTTGGCCTGATCAAGCAATTTGAGCGCGACGGCTGGCAGCCGGGCGTGATGGAGGCCTACCACGCAGCGGTTGAGCAGCTGAAGTCTCAGGGTGCAGAGATCATTGAGGTTGACTGCCCGCACTTCGACGATGCTCTCGCGGCGTACTACCTCATCATGCCGTGTGAGGTCTCCTCCAACCTGGCCCGCTTCGACGGTATGCGCTACGGCCTGCGCGTGGGCGATGACGGAACCCACTCCGCTGAAGAGGTCATGTCCCTGTCCCGCGCTGCTGGCTTCGGCCCTGAGGTCAAGCGCCGCATCATGCTGGGTACCTACGCACTGTCCGTCGGCTACTACGACGCCTACTACCTTCAGGCGCAGCGTGTACGCACCCTCATCGCACAGGACTTTGAGCGTGCTTTCGAGCAGGTCGATGTCCTCGTATCTCCGACGACCCCGACCACGGCCTTCAAGCTGGGGGAGAAGGTTGAGGATCCGATGGAGATGTACAACTTCGACCTCTGCACCTTGCCGCTGAACCTTGCTGGCGTGTGTGGCATGTCTGTCCCTTCCGGCATGGCATCCGACACCAACCTGCCGACCGGCCTGCAGATCATGGCACCGGCGTTTAAGGATGACCGCCTGTACAAGGTCGGCGCCGCCTACGAAGCAGGACGCAAGTAGTACACGCACTTCGGGTCAGCCCGTAGTGCGCATGAGCCGGGGTCTTTCACTGGCGTGAGAGGCTGCCGGCCTTCGTCGTTTTATTCGACGGTGTGGGGTTCGTGGGGGTTGTAGTCTTTCTCTTTTCCTTTCAGTCTCCTTGGCCAGGTGTCGTCGTTTGAAACGACGGTGGGTGTTTAGAAGGGGATGTCGTCGGTGCCGGCATTAGTGTCGGTGTTGTCCGCGTCCTTGGCTTTGGTTTGTTGTTGTGC
>DXEO01000152.1 GCA_019114925.1 Candidatus Corynebacterium faecipullorum
CGCCAATTCTTGCGCGAGCAGTTCATGAAGGCCAAGGTCGCCATCTCCGGCGCTAACTTCGGTGTGGCAGAAACCGGCACCATCAACATCGTGGAGTCTGAGGGCAATGGCCGCATGTGCCTAACCCTGCCGGAGACCCTCATCACCGTGATGGGTATTGAAAAGCTGGTCCCGACTTTCCAGGACCTTGAGGTCTTCCTGCAGCTGCTGCCGCGCTCCTCCACCGCGGAACGCATGAACCCGTACACCTCCATGTGGTCGGGTGTTACCGAAGGTGATGACCCGCAGAACTTCCACATCGTGCTGCTGGATAACGGCAGCACCGCTGCACTGTCCTCTCCTAAGGGCCACGAGGCGCTCAAGTGCATCCGCTGCTCTGCCTGCCTGAACGTCTGCCCGGTCTACGAGCGCGCCGGCGGCCACGCCTACGGCTCTGTCTACCCGGGCCCGATTGGCATCTCCCTGACGCCGCAACTGACTGGCATGAAGGACCACAACGATCCGTCGGCAAGCTTGCCCTATGCCTGCTCGCTGTGCGGCCGGTGCGACGAGGTGTGCCCGGTGCGCATCCCGCTCTCCCAGGTCATCCTGGAAAACCGGTACCAGAAGGTCACCCACGCAACCCCGCCGGTCGAGGAGAAGCTCTTCCAGGTCGTTGAGCTGGTGTGGAAGAACCCGAAGATCTGGAACCAGATCACCCGCATGGTGGCGCTCGGTCGTGTCCTCGGTGGTTTCAACGGAGTCATCGACAAGCTGCCGCTGTTCATGTCTGGTTGGTCCGAGGTACGCGATACTGCCGTTCCGCCGAAGAAGTCCTTCCGCCAATGGTTCAACACTGACGAAGCTCAAGAACTCCTCGCCCAAGCCAAGAAGGAGGGCATCAAGTGACCACCGCCAAAGAGGAAATCCTCAACCGCATTTCAGCCGCCCAGAAGCAGGCGGGCCTGCCGGAGCACGTAAACATCCCACGCGAGTACCAGAAGGAAGGCACGCTCAACGAAGATGAGCTGCGCGAGATGCTGGTGGACCGCCTCGAGGACTACAAGGCTGATGTGCACGTCACCGATGAATCTGGACTGAACTCCACCCTCGTTGACATCCTCAAGGAGCGCGGCTGCTCGAACGTCGTCTACGCACCCGGCATGGACGCCGGGCTTCTCGACGGCTTCGACGGCACCACCACCCCGGACGACAACGCCAAGGACCCGCGTGAGCTCGACGCTGTCGATGCCGTGGTGACCGAATCTCACGTCACCTCCGCGCAGACCGGCACCATTGTGCTTGAGTCCAATGAGACCTGTGGCCGCCGCGCGCTGACCTTGGTGCCGGACCGTCACGTGTGCATCGTGCGCAAGGACCAGATCGTCTACGGCGTCCCGGAGATGGTCTCCCGCATGAACCCGGAGCGCCCGGCAACGTGGATCTCTGGTCCGTCCGCGACCTCGGATATCGAGCTCTCCCGCGTGGAGGGTGTCCACGGACCGCGTGATCTCATTGTGGTGATTGTTAAGTAATGAGGCATTCGGGGGCACCCGCCCCTTCCGAACACTCGGCTCACATCACCCCTGGCACATAGGATAAGGCCCGTACCAATTAATGATTTGAGGAGCCTTATTCTATGCGTCTTTCTCGCGTTTTAGGCTCGGTGCTGGGCCCCGTAGCTGTTGCTGCCGGCCTAGTTGCCGCGCCCGCCGTCGCCCACGCCGACCAGCCCACCATCAATTGGGGCCCGTGCCCGGAGGGGGTCACCGAGGAGCGCGCCGAGTGCGGTCACGTTACGGTTCCGACCTATCACGACGCACCGGACAAGGGCACCATCGACGTCGGCCTCATCCGACTCAAGGCCACCGGAAACCGCCAGGGCACCCTGTTCACTAATCCCGGGGGTCCGGGCGGTGACGCATATAGCTGGGCTAGCTCGGCCGCGTGGCCTGAGGAAATCAAGCAAGGCTACGACATCATTGGCGTCCAGCCGCGTGGCCTGCGCGAATCTGGAGAAGTGAATTGCACGTCCAGCACGGTAGGCGGAAACCCGCTGGCGCAGCTGACACAGATCGGCGCGATTACCCGCGATGACTGTGAGAAGAACACCCCGGGCTACACCGACTCCCTGACGACGGAAAACACCGCTAAGGACTGGGAGGTTGTGCGCCAGGCGCTCGGCGAGGAAAAGATCAACATCGCGTGGCTCTCCTACGGCACCTTCCTGGGTTCGACCTATGCCACGCTCTACCCGCAGCACACCGACAAGGTAGTGCTGGACTCTGGCATGAACCCGAAGATGGCCTGGAACCAGATCTTCGCCTCCCAGCAGGCAGGCTATGAGAATGCGCTCCATGACTTCTTTGCGTACGTGGCCAAGAATGACGCCACCTACCACGCCGGCACGACTCCCTTGAAGGCTTATGAGCGCTGGTCCCAGATTGTGGCCAAGGAAGCAGGCGTGCGCCCGACTGTGCTTCCGCCAAACGCCCAGATTGGTGACCTCCCTCCAGGACTGGAGTTTGCTGGCCAACCCGGCGCCAACGTCATGACGGCCACGGGAGAGCTGCGCGTGCAGGCAGAGCACCTTGCAGGCAAGGTACGCAACCCGCAGGCTGTCCAGGCCGCCTCGCCCACACTGAGCGCAACCCGGGAGCTCCTTCCCCGCCCCGAAACGTGGGACGCACTGGCCAAGCACATCGGCGGTGTTGAGCCCATGAACTTTGAGGAGCAGGCCGCACAGCAGCCTCAGCAGGACCCGGAAGAGGCCCAGCAGCAGCTTGTCAACGCGATGAGCATGCAGAACATCATTATGTGCAATGAAAACACCGCGCCGACGGATCCGACGCTCATTCCGGCATTCCTCTGGTCGAACTACGTCACGGTTGACCCCTTCACGCTGTTTAACTCGATGTACGCCTCCGGCGCGGGTTGCGGTGGCCGCGTGCCGGTCAACACCCCAATTGCTGTTTCCGGTGAGAAGCTGCAGACCAAGCCGCTGCAGATTCAGGCCACCGGTGACCCGCAG
>DXEO01000153.1 GCA_019114925.1 Candidatus Corynebacterium faecipullorum
CTTGGAGGGCCCAGACCGCATCTCACTGGCCTGTGCGGACAACAACTACCTGGTCAACGAGCTGGACTGGCAGCGCTGGGGAGCCGATTCCGCGGAGGCGGAGGGCGTGGCTATCGAGAACGATTGCGACCCCAACTGCGCGGAGGGCACATTCAGTGAGGATCGCGTCAAGGTGGTCGTCGACAAGCGCGTGGCCTGCGGCTACCACGCCGAGGTCTACTCCCGCGTGCGTGTGCAGTACCCGGATGGGCGTGAGGAAGAGCAGCAGATTGGTTGTGCGCCCTAGGTAAGTTGGCGCAGAGCGAACTGGCCGTACATGTCACCTAAAGCCTCGGCGGTGTAATCACCGTCGGGGCTGAACCATTGTGCCACGCCGATGCCCATATCGATGAGAGCCCAGCAGGCGATTTTGAGGTTCTCCGCGTGGAATTCGCCCTCGTTGACCACGGCCATCCACCGCGCGACATAGTCGCGGCGCAGCTGCAGGACGACGGATTTGTGGGGCTCTTCGAGGTTGGTGAGCTCGTTGTTGACCACGCGGACGCGCCGGGCATGGGTGGCGTGGTAGATGACGTGGGCTTTCATGGTGGCGACGAGCTTGTCGCGGGGATCGCTCAGCCCGGCGAGGCAGGCGGCGTTGGCGCGCAGAAGATCCTCCATGGCGGTGATGGTGACTTCGGCGAGAAGCTCCTGCTTGGAGGAGAAGTGGTTGTACAGGCTGGAGGCGCGCATGCCGACGGCTTTAGCGATGTCCTCCATGCCTGTGGCGTGATAGCCGCGCTGGTCAAAGAGGTCGAGTGCGGCGGCGGCGATTTGGTCGCGACGTCTCTGGTTGGCCATGGTGGGCGTCCTCCTTGGTTGGCTAATGGTGGTTAGTGTACCTGCGATGAGGGCTGCGGGAGCGGTTGGGTGCTGGATTGTCTTGTTCCGTGCTTGCGTGGTTATGCCGCGTTATGTGTGGTTATGTGTGGGGGCGCACTGTGTGTGAGGTGCTTGACAGTCGATGGAGGGTCAGGTCACAATTGTGGCTAATCGCTATTCGTATTGCCTGTTTATTGGAGAACTCACCATGTCTCACAACCTCTTCGAGTCCACCACTGATTTCTTGGGTGTTTTTGACAACCTCTCTGAGTCCGAAGCTGCGGGGTGGAAGCGAGCTGCTCGTTTCCGCGAGTACTCCGCCCCGGTTATCAACCAGCATTGGCAGGCCGCGGAGTACCCGCTGGACTTGGTTCAGCGTTTGGGTGAGCTGGACGTGATGACGGATGGCCTCGCGGTGGAAGGCCATGAACAGATGTCCACGCTCGGTGCTGGCTTGGCACTCATGGAGGTCACGCGCGCGGATGCCTCGATGGGAACGGTGATTGCGGTGCAGGCTGGGTTGGCTATGCGCTCTATTTCTATGCTGGGCTCTTCGGAGCAGCGGGCTGAGTACTTGCCGCGGATGGCTTCGTGTTCGTTGCTCGGAGCTTTTGGGCTGACGGAGCCGGCCCACGGTTCGGACTCGATTGCCTTGGAGACCACCGCGGTGCGCGACGGCGATGAATGGGTGCTCAACGGAGAGAAGAAGTGGATCGGCAACGGCGCTTCCGGCGGAATCACGATCATTTATGCGCGCATGGAGGATGGCAATGTTGGCGGTTTCATCGTGCCGCAGGAGGCCCCTGGTTATTCGGCTTCTGTTATTGAGGGCAAGCTCTCCCTTCGCGCTATCCACCAGGCGCACATTACGTTGACTGATTGCCGAATCCCCGCCGCCAACCAACTACCGGGTTGCCGCAGCTTCAAGGATGTTTCCCGCGTTCTCACCGCTACCCGCATTGGTGTGTCCTGGATGGCGCTGGGCTCGGCGGTGGCCTGCTATGAGATTGCCCGCTCTTATGTGCTCGAGCGCGTGCAATTTGGCCGGGAGCTGGCGAAGGCGCAGATCATTCAGCAGCGTTTGGCCAACATGGTGCTCGACTTGAGCCAGATGATGCTCACCTGCCGTGAGGTGTCTTTACGGGAAACCGCGGGGACCTTGGCCCCGGAGCAGGCCTCGGCGGCGAAGCTACACAACACCCGCGCTGCTCGCCGCATTGCCGCCGATGCCCGCGACATGCTCGGCGGGGTGGGCATCCTGCTGGAAAACGACATCGCGCGCCACTTCGCTGACATCGAGGCCATGCACACCTACGAAGGGACCGATACCGTGCAGTCTCTCATTATGGGCAAGAAGATTACGGGCTTCTCGGCCTACAAGTAGCGCTCGCGCCCATCGTGTATATGTCGGGCTCACGCCCATCGTGTATATGTCGGGCCGGTGCTCATTGTGTACTTGTCGGTCCCGCGCCCAACTGAGGGATCGTTCCTCAAAAGTCGAGGTCATTCGAGGTTCGAGTCCTGGTGGGGAGGTATCTTCGTCCGAGTGGAGGGGAGGGCTGCTTCGTCTGGGTGGAGAGGCCCGTGCGTTTGGGATAGCCGCAATCTTAGTTGGCATCTTCTAGAAGGCATTTGTCAAAAGGCGTTTTCAAGTCCAAAAACGCCTTTTGGGCTTTCTATATGTCGTTTTTAGAGGCAAAGATGCCCTTTGGGAGATGCCTTTTGGCAGGCGCCTTTTGGGAGATGCCTTTTGGCAGGCGCCTTTTGTGAGCTGCGGCTCCCGGCTGCCGGGCGCCAAACATTGGTAACCGTGCGACTAACCGTGTTGGTCGCGTGACTCCGGACTAGAATCCCACAGATCTCTGCTAGATGAGGAACCCGCCATGGTATTCCGAGGCAGAGCTTGCGCAAAGTAGATGCATGAATGATTTTAATAAGCTCATTTACCTTCGTTCACTTCCCAATGAGCATCCGGTGTGGCGCGGTTTAGCTAATGGTTCCATCATTCGGCTAACTTCCCGATACGCAATTTCGCGTGATTTCTACGTAAAGCTTCCGAGACACCGCCAGCAGCTTATCGATATTAGGGCGGTAGGACTTAGCGCACACAATGCCGTCGTAGTCGGGGTCTCGGCGGCGCGTCTCTTAGGGCTTTGGACGCTTCCACCAGTCGGGGAGCAGGTTTCGGTAGCACGCCCTTCTAAGTCGGTTCCGCGGAAGCAGGTTTGGGGAGATAAAGTTAGCTATCGCAAAATGGCAATTCCCTCTGAGCACATTCTGGCGAATGAAGGCGTAAGGTGCACGTCTGTTGCACGTACGTGTCTCGATATTGCGCGTTTATGGTCTTTCGCTGAAGGACTCATGGCTATAGACTGCGCGCTGAGGCGAAGGCTCGTGAGTGTCGATGAATTAAGGAGAATGGCGGTCGAGCTTGGCAGAGTAAAAGGAATTGCAGTCGCTAGGGAGGCGATTAAATATGCAAGTTCTCTGCCAGAAGCTCCGTACGAATCATGGGCTCGTGCGCTCATTATTGAAGCCGGACTAGGTGCCAAAATTCGACTGCAGTGTGAATTGCCCGGTGGTTTTCGCCCTGATCTTCTTGTTGGAGACAACCTTGTCGTCGAAATTGATGGTGCCGTGAAATATGACGGGGAAACGTTCGGCAAGCCTACTGACGCAGTTATCCGGGCAGAGCGGCAGCGCGAGAAGCATATCCAGAATATGGGCTATATAGTCCTGCGGTTTACTCCTGCTGAATTGCTTCAAGAGAAAGGGCGGGTAGTTAGTGAGATTCGGAGTGCTCTGGAGGGATTGCAGCGGCGCCAGACGGCTTGACGGAATGCCGGCTGGGAAAGCTCACAAATGGCATCTGTCAAAAGGCATCAGGTAGAAGGCGTTTTCAGGTCTGAAAACGCCTTCTGTGGTTGACAAATGGTGTTTTTGGGGCCAAAGAGGCCTTCTGCGAGATGCCGTCTAGAAGATGCCATTTGGAGTTGGACTAGACCTCCGATTCTCGCTGCCAGCAAAGCCGGGGAATTCCGCGCTGTGAGCAACTGAGAAAACCGAAGCCCCGCTCCGAAGAGGAGCGGGGCAGTGCGCTGAGCGGCGCGCTCGACGATGCGCCAGATAGTGTGTCAGCCGGCTGGGTAGGAGAGCGGAGAGCCGGGCCCTAGAGCAGGGCTAGTTGTTGAGGGGCTTGCGGGTCGCAGCCATGTGCTTGGCGCGCTCCACGTTGGCCGGCAGGAGGACCAGCGGCACGTCGAATTCCACTTCGCGCTCGCAGAACTCGGTGAAGCTCAGCGAGTCGGATCCGGTGTACATCTTGGCGAGCTTGGCCACGATAACGTGGTCGTTCTCGGTGGTGCCGTCGATGGGCCAGTCACGGTCCAAGGCGGGGGAACCGGAGTACATCTCGATAGATGTATCGGCGGGCGGGGTGTAGGAGCCCGCCAAGTCGCTGGCCTCCTCCAGAGCGCGGGCGAGGACGTGGTCGAAGGACATGAGCACGACGTCATCCGAGGACAAGAAGCCAGCCTTCTGGGCTTCGAAAGCAGAAGAGAAGTTGCGCGCCGAGGCAATGAAGTCGAAGGCCTTCTGGTGATAGTCTTCGACGCCGGCCGCCTTGAGGCGCTCCAGCGAGGAGATGGTTCCCGTCCATCCGGGGTAGAGACCCACGGTGCGCTCCGGGAAACCGAGGCGCGTATCGGCGTGAGCAACGATTCGGTCGCAGGCCAAAGCGGTTTCGAAGCCGCCGCCCAGAGCAACGCCCCGCACAGCCGCCACTACGGGAACTGGGGCGAACTTGAGCGCACGCAGGGTTTCCGAGCCATCCGCAATCAAGGATTCGACGCGCGAAGCGGAACCCGATTCACCCGCAGCCGCAATGGAAGCGAGGTCAGCACCCGCGCTGAAGACCGGCTTGTCGTTGCCAATGACCAGTGCGACGAGATTCGCCGAGGACACAGCGTCGAGGGCGGCGCGAATAACTTCGAGGGCAGGGGTTGGCAAGGAATTCATCGGCGTATGCAGGTCGATAATGCCGATGCGCCCAGCAGACGTGGACACCGCGTGCACCGCGCCCGCCTCCAGAGAAACGATGGTCTCAGTATCAAGAGAAGCCAGCGTTACGACGCCCTCTCGCGGCGCGAGCTCCTGGCGCGAACCAGTCGAGGAAAGCACCGAGCCCTCGCCATAAAAGCCACCCGCCTGAGCAGCGGCCGAGACCAGGGACGGAACGTCTGGGCCATAAGCGGAGGCGACGTGGTCGATGCCGATGGCGTCGGCAAGCGCGAAGATGCCCTTCTTCCAACCGAAGCCTAAGGTCAGTCCCTCGTCGATGAGGCCCACATGCTCCGCGATGGAGGGCGCTACCTCGCAGCAGTAGGCCAGCGTGTCGAGGAAGACCGCGCGGGCGAAGCGGCCGCCGGGGGAGTCAGTGTCCATGACCTCGCGGGGATCCTTGAGGCCCACGACGGGATCGGACAACGTTGAGCGGGGTACATACTCATAGCCCTCAGAAATGACCTCGTTACGGCCCCGGTAGAAGCCGCCCTCACCGGTGCGGCCGGTCAGCCCCCGAGAAACGAGTCCTTCGATGAAGGGATCATCCCCGAGGGGGACGTCAAGAAGCGGATCGCCCGCCGGCAGGGCCGTCTCCAGCGACTTCCAAATGGGCTTGACCAGCTGCAATCCGATGTAATCAAGCAGCCCGAAAATCCCGGTGCGGGGGATGCCGAAGGCGCGGCCGAAGGCGGCGTCCGCAAGCTCGTAGCTCACATCGAACTCACGGGCGCGGGCCACGCCAGCGGCCATCCAGTAGCAGCCCACGCGGTTGGCAATAAAGCCCGGGGTGTCGCGGCACTCAAGAGCAATTTTGCCCAGGGTTTGCTCGATGGTCGTGCGCAAAGCAGCTTCCGTCGAGCCAGTCGCGATGAGTTCTACTAGGCGCATGACCTTCGGCGGGTTAAAGAAGTGAGTGATAGCGAACTTATCGCGGCGGGCTTCCGGCACACCTTCAAGCAGGGAAGCCAGCGGCAGGGTAGAGGTATTCGAACTCAACAGAGCGTCCGCGGGTAAATAAGGCTCAATGGCCTGATAGAGCGAATGCTTGGCGGCCAGGTCCTCGAAGATGGCCTCGATGACCCACTCGCGGTCCGCCAGCAGGGCGTAGTCATCGCTGGCGCGCACGCGCTCGGCAAATTCCGGCAGGTGGAAGCCCTTGCGCTTGAGCTGGATCTCGACGCCCCTCTGGGCCCCCTCCGCGTCCTGGTCCAGCAGCACGACGTCCATGCCTGCCGACGCACACAGCGCCGCAATGCCAGAACCCATCGAACCCGCGCCGATAACGGCAATCTTGGTGATGCTCATTTACTTCGCTCCATTCTCAATAATCATGGCGATTCCCTGACCGCCGCCGATGCACATGGTGACCAGGCCATAGCGCTTAGCCTCGCGGCGCAGCGCATAAGCCAGCTTGGTCAGCAGGATGATGCCCGTCGCGCCAACCGGGTGGCCGTGCGCGACGGCACCGCCATAGATATTCGTCTTCGCCGGGTCGAAGCCCAGCTGGTCCTGCACGGCGATGGCCTGGGCGGCGAAGGCCTCGTTGGACTCGATGAGGTCGATATCCTCCAAGCTTAGGCCGGCCTTCTCCAAAGCCTTCGGGACCGCGGCAACCGGGCCAATACCC
>DXEO01000154.1 GCA_019114925.1 Candidatus Corynebacterium faecipullorum
CGCCCGCCGATGGTCACCTCCGGCCTGCGCATCGGTACCCCGGCCCTGGCTACCCGTGGCCTCGACACGGCGGCCTTTACCGAGGTTGCCGATGTCATCGGTACTGCACTGGCAAACGGAAAGAACGCGGACGTCGCCAAGCTGCGCGCCCGCGTTGAGAAGGTCGCCGCGGACTTCCCCCTCTACGACGGCCTTGAGGACTGGAAGCTGGTCTAAGCTTCCTTGCGCTCCTCGGCGTGAGCTTTTCGGGCGGCTTCGAGCCACTCGGGCATCGCGCTGAGGAGTTCTTTAATTTCCGCGGTGGTGAGCGCGCGGTCCATCTCGTTCTTCTTCAGCGCGGTCACGGAGATTCCTAGCTTCTGCGCCACCACTGGGCGCGGGTGCGGGCCTTCTCGTCGCAGGGTAGCAAGCCATTCCGGCGGATTCTCCTGCAAGTCGCGCAGTTGCGCGTGGGTTACGGCGTTGGCTTGAAACTCCTCCGGGGTGGCCGGCAGGTAGATGCCCAGCTTTTTGGCCGCGGTTTGAGCGCGCATGGCGGTACCGGAAGGCTGTTGGGTTTCGTTGGTCGGGGTTTCATTATTCGGGGTATCAGTCACGCTCACCACGCTAGCAGCACCGTAGTATGAGGTGCATGCTCCGCCTTGTCTTTTCCACTGGTACAGAACCCGGTAAGTGGTTTCGCCGCTACCGTGACTCGCATTCCCCCGAGTCCCTGGTGACCGTCGACGCCGATGATGCGATGGCGGTTCTTCTCACACATGAGGCAGACCTCGCGCTGACCCGCCTGCCAGATTCGCGGGTTGATGACAGCTTCCATGTGGTTCGTCTTTATGAGGAGGCGCCTGGTATTGCGGTGCCGAAGGATTCTGTTTACGCCGAGGTAGGGGAGGACATTTCACCAGAGGACGTCGCAGAAGAGATCGTGAACTACCGGATTGCGCAGGACGGCAGCGTCGACGTTTCCGAGCTACGCACCGCCCTCCAGGTTGTGTCAGCCAGCGTGGGCGTGGCCATCGCTCCTCGCCCCCTGCTGAAGGTGCTGAGCAAGAAGCAGGTAGTCGCACTTGGGCTAGAGGACCCTTCCGTGGCACGCACAGAAATCGCTTTGGTGTGGCGCCGGGCTGATGATGGTGACGAGATTCAGGATTTCGTCGGGGTGGCCAAGGGAAGGACGCGGAATTCCTCCCGCAACACGGCTGAGAAGCGCAGCGCGCGTGACAAAGCAAAGGCTAAGCAAGAACGTAGAAAGGCCCAAGGAAAGCCTCAAAAGAGCTCGATTTCCACACCGTTATCGAAAAGATATAGGGGTTCTCAACAGCGGAAACGTAGATAAAGAAAGCTCTTTGTTGGCAAATCTTAGGTTCAATGGTGGCAAGACGTACTGGCTATGCCTACGGTGGGCCCCGTTCTCAACAAAAGTACTTAGAACAGTGCTCAACTAGAAGAGAAAGGCTTAAGAATGAAGAAGATGACTCGTCGTTTCGCTGCTGGTATCGCTGCCGCCACCCTGTCCCTGGGTGTCGTTGCTTGTTCGGATGCTGAGGATGCCGCTAAGGACGCAGGTGATGCTGCACAGTCTGCTGCGTCCGACGCTACCGATGCTGCCGGCTCTGCCGCTCAGGACGCTAAGGATTCCGTGAAGGACTCTGAGTCTGCCGATGCTTCCGATGCTGAGGGTGCAGGGGATGCTGACTCCTCTGAATCAGACTCTGCCGACTCGGAGGGCGGCGCCGAGGGCGACAAGGAGAGCGTATCCACCGCTAACGGTGACGTAGAGGTCCCTGCCGACTTCGCTCAGGCCATTAAGGAGAAGGCTGCTGAGTGGGGTGACCCGGAGTCCATCGAGAACACCGACAAGGGCAGCGTTGCGACCTTTGCCAAGGATAAGCTGCTGGCATTCGCTGAGGGCGAAGGCACCCAGCCGATCATTGGCAAGATCGCCGAGACCTGGACCGAGGAAGGCGGCCTTGAGAGCAAGGTCGGCCTGCCGACTGCCCCGGAGCAGGCCGAGGGCAACGGTTGGGTACAGGAGTTCACTAACGGCACTATCTCCTGGCTGCAGGGTGAGTCCGGCGAGTACGAGGCCACGATCAACTAAAGACTTAAAGCTATAAAGCGGGAATAGTCACCCGTTGAGCTTCTAAGACAAGCTCCGCGCTGATAGAACGAGGCGGAGCTTGTCGCTGTTTTCCATGGTCACGGCTTCGCTAAAGAAAAACGGCTCCCAACTCGTGGGAATGGTGTGACTGCGGTGAATGCCGTTTTAATACTGTTCATCTTGCACCCATGTAATTTCAACCTTCGCTCTCTAGCGTGGACGGTGTTCGGAGGTTAAGTGCAGTCTCCGGGCAGTTCGAAAATCACCAGCTTCACCATGCCCTCCCAGGTCGATGAGTTGGGACGGGCATAACAAGAGAGAACCCTGCCGCTATGACCAATCCTTCCGTCCTGACCGAGCAGCCGCACGAGGCCGCTGTGGCAACCAAGACCTATGTCATCGATACCTCCGTCCTTCTCTCCGACCCCTGGGCGTTGCGTAAATTCGCAGAGCACGATGTGGTGCTGCCCATCGTCGTTATCTATGAGTTGGAAGGAAAACGTCATCACCCGGAGCTTGGCTGGTTCGCCCGCCAAGCCCTTCGCTTTTTGGAGGACCTTCGCGCCACCCATGAAGCTCTCGACCAACCGCTGCCCGTCAATTCCGCGGGCGGAACGCTGCAAGTGGAGCTTAACCACCAGGACCAGTCCCTGCTGCCGGTAGCCTTCCGTGGGCCGGAGGGGGACCACAGAATCCTCGCGTGCGCGCTCAACCTACAGCATGAGGGGAAGGACACCGTTCTGGTGACCAAGGACGTTCCGCTACGCGTCAAGGCTGGCGCTGTGGGCCTGCAGGCCGATGAGTATCATGCGCAAGATGTCGTGCTCACCGGCTACACCGGCATGGCCATCGTGGCCACCAGTGCCGAGGTCATCGATGAGCTCTACGGGGAGGGCGAGGTGCTTGTCGACGGCTCCGTGACCACCGCCGGCACCCGCGTCGAGGACCTGCCGGTGCACTGTGGCGTGATGCTGCAGGCAGCCGGGCAGTCAGCACTAGGCCGCATGACGGCTGAGGGGACCGTGCGTTTGGTACGCGGGGATAGCAATGTCTTCGGCCTGCAAGGCCGCTCCGCCGAGCAGCGTGTTGCGCTGGACCTCTTAGTAGATTCTTCTGTGGGCATCATGTCCATCGGCGGCCGGGCGGGCACGGGTAAGTCCGCGCTGGCATTGTGCGCTGGCCTAGAAGCAGTGCTGGAGCGCGGTGAGCACCGCCGCATCGTGGTATTCCGCCCGATGTATGCGGTGGGCGGGCAGTCCTTGGGGTACCTGCCGGGCTCTGAAAGCGAGAAGATGAACCCTTGGGCGCAGGCCGTGTATGACACCCTGGAAGGCTTGGTATCCGAAAGCGTCATGGAGGAAGTCCAAGACCGCGGCCTCTTGGAAGTTCTCCCGCTAACCCACATCCGCGGCCGCAGCTTGCATGATTCCTTCGTCATCGTCGACGAGGCCCAGTCACTAGAGCGCAATGTGCTGCTGACTGTCCTGTCGCGGCTGGGCCGCGGCTCCCGTGTGGTGCTCACACATGACGTTGCCCAGCGCGATAACTTGCGCGTTGGCCGCCACGATGGTGTGCAGGCGGTCATTGAGAAACTCAAGGGGCATGAGCTCTTTGCGCATGTGACCCTGCAGCGCTCTGAACGCTCCGCCATTGCGGAGCTCGTCACCGATTTGTTGGTGGATGAGAATTAACGCGTTCGCGAATGGCGATCTACCTGCTCTCAGCTTGGCATTAACGCAGTGCGCTCAGTAATAATTGTTCCATGAGCGACAACGCGAAAGACAAGAAGAAGGATTTCCGCATCCGGCCCTTCAACGCTGCGGACTATCCGCAGATGCGGGAAATCTATGAGCAGGGCCTTAACACAGGTCACGCCACCTATGAGACCCGCTCGTTGACCTTCGAGGAATTTAAAAACGTCAAGATCATGTCGACTGTCTTCGTCGCCGTTGAGGAAGACGATGACTCGAAGGTTCTCGGTTGGGTCTGCGCTGCGCAGGCCTCCACCCGCACCGTGTTCCACGGAGTGGTGGAGGATTCCATCTACCTGAGCAAGGAAGCCCAGGGCAGGGGTATCGGTGGTGCTTTGCTGGATCAGCTCATTGAGGTCTGCCGTGACTTGCACAAGTGGGCCATCCATTCGTGGATCTTCCCGGAGAACGAAGGCTCCGCTGGTCTCCACAAGTCCCGCGGTTTCGTCAAGGTGGGTACCTACTCCCACATGGCAAAGATGACTTATGGTGAGCTTGCCGGCCAGTGGCGCGATACCGATGTCTATGAGCTGCTCCTTCCGAAGCCGGAGGAGAAGAAGGCAGAAGCCAACCAGAAGAGAAAGTAATTATTCCGCGTTATGAGTGGCCCGGAGGCACTGCGACCATCGTGGGCAGCATTGCCGGCCTGCTGGCACTCATTGGTGTGGCCGCCCAGGTGGCGCGCCAGCTAGGAATTCTGCGCTAGGCACTGTGATACGAGAAAATCCTCGCTACGTGATTCTTCGTAGCGAGGATTTCTTGTTGTTGCATCCCTAGGAGAGTGCTCTAATCGATGCTCTCCTTGAGGTGCTCCTCTTGCACCGGCAGGATGAGCAAGAGAGCGATGATGGCCATCGGAACCATAAGCAGGATGACCGGGGTGAGGCCATCGTTGTAGGCATTGAGGATCACGTCGCGGATGGGGTCCGGAAGCTGTGCCACCATCGACGGGGTCAGGCTGGAAGAACCGCCGCCCTCGGCGCTGAACCTCTCTGCAAAGGGGGCGCCGGCATTGCCCATGGAAGCAATGGCAGCCGGCATATTGGCAGCCATCTCATCCTTCATGTTGTGGATGAACAGCGAGCCCACCAAGGATGCGCCCATGGCGGAACCGATCTGGCGGAAGAAGTTGTTGGCCGCCGTTGCGGTACCCACCAGTGCCACGGGGAAGGAGTTCTGAACGATGAGCACGAGCACCTGCATAACGAAGCCGAGGCCGATGCCGAAGACGAGGAACTCAGCGCCAAGTTGAGTCAGGGAGGTGTCCACAGTCAGCTTCGACATCCAGAACAGAGCGCCTGCCGTAATGGCGAGACCGATGATGGGGTAGCGCTTGTAGTGGCCGGTTCGGGCGATGATGAATCCCACTGTGGTAGAAGTGCCGATCATGCCGAGCATCATCGGGATCATCATGAGGCCTGCCTTGGTTGGTGTCAGGGTATGCACCATCTGCAGGTAGGTCGGCATGTAGCCCAGCACGCCGAACATAGCCAAGCCCAGCACCGTGCCGGCTGCCGTCGTGAGAACCATGTTGCGGTTCTTAAACAGGAGCACTGGGATCAGGGGCTCCTTGGCCCGCTTCTCGACGAAGACCGTGATGACGGCACCGATCACAACGATGACGGCCAAGGTAAGAATGATGGGATCCGACCAATCGTACTGGGTGCCGCCCCAGGTGGTCATGAGGATGAGCGAGGCGGTAGTG
Source organism: Candidatus Corynebacterium faecipullorum (assembly GCA_019114925.1). GTDB lineage: Bacteria > Actinomycetota > Actinomycetes > Mycobacteriales > Mycobacteriaceae > Corynebacterium > Corynebacterium faecipullorum. The sequence goes on from DXEO01000154.1 coordinate 5,555, forward strand.
ATAGCGATGAAGGTGGCTCCCAAGGCATCAAACTTGCGCAGATCAGTATCGCCGACGCGCAGGTGCAGAACAAGCACGCACACGGTCATGGCGAGCAGACCAAGGGGAATATTCATCCACAGGCCCCAGCGCCAGCCAGGCCCATCAGTGAACCAGCCGCCAAGGACTGGGCCGAGGACGGAGGACAGGCCGAAAACGCCGCCCATGATGCCCATGAACTTGCCGCGCTCACGTGCCGTGGTGACCTCCGCGATGATGGATTGAGAGGAAATCATCATGAATCCTGCGCCGAAGCCCTGAATGGCACGGCCGATGATGAGCAGGTTCATAGAGTTGGCGAAGCCGCCCACGGTGGAGCCGATGACGAAGGTGGCAATACCGCCGATGTAGAGCCACTTGCGGCCCATCATGTCACCGAGCTTGCCGGAGATAGGCATAGCGATGGTCATGGTGACCAAGAAGGCGGAGATGACCCAGCTCATGTGGTCGACACCGCCGAGCTCGCCGACGATGGTGGGGAGGGCGGAGGCGAAAATCATTTGCCCCAAAGAGCTCATCAACATGGTGAGCACGAGGGCAGAGAAGACGAGGGCAAGGTTGTTTTCCGGCTTGCCGTTGTCAGTGTGGGCCACTGGCGGTTTCGCGGTAGCTACCATGAAAGTCCTTTCGAATAGTTGTTGAGGAGTGTGAGTGCGGAGTCAAGGCGCTGATCAAAGGGGATAGCGCAGCTGAAGTCTGGGGAGGAGGTGGCCAACCAGAAAGCTTCGCGAATGGTGGATGCAATGAGGAGTGCCTCCGTGTGAGGGGAGACATCCGGCATGGTCTTTAACGCAGGCTCCTTCTCCAGCCGCTGGGTGAGAAGCTCAAGGACTTCGTTAGACTTGGCGCGCTTTCTGCTTAAGGACGCCGCCGCTGCATCCGCATCGCGGGAGATACGGCGGCGTCGTTCAGCAATTTCCCTATTGGCGTGCTGCCCAACGAAGTGTTCCTTGATGAGGTCTACGGCCAGTTTGAAGAGGTTCTCCGTGGGAGTTTCGAGCAGGTAGCTCTTCTGCTCCTGGGAGAACTCTTGGCTGGGGTTGCCTAAGACGGCTGAGTCCTTGGAATCGAAATAGTTAAAGAAGGTGCGCCGAGAAATCCCCGCCTTTTCACAAATCTCTTCCACCGTGACGGAGGTAAAACCGTGCTCGTCTACCAAGAGGGTGGCAGCATCCTCTATGCCTAGGCGAGTTTTCAGGCGTTTTTGCTTGCGTAATGACAGTTCTTCTTGCACGGAGTGCAATCCTATACCCAGTGCAAGTTTGCACCAAGTGCAATTATGGTGATTCTCATGATGGTGGAGAGCCCTTTATGGCGCAGCGCACAGGAAAGGGGGAGTAACCCTACCCTTCGCGCTCACCGGCAGCGCGCGCTGTGGCTGATGAAGGCTCGCCGTGAGCGCGAAGGGCGTGAAGTGATGGCTTGGAAAGAAACTCTCAAGCCCAAAACTGCCCTAGTTGACAAAGTTATTGCCAGATCTTGAGTCATGAGCGGTGGTTTTGGCAGAACGGGCAGTTGCTGCCCCGACCTTGTTGTTGGCTCAGCAGGGCGGATGAGAAAACAGCGAAGCCGCCCTCCCGAAGGAGAGCGGCGGCGGTGGCGAAAGCGAGCTTAGAAGTTATCGCGGTCGCGGTTGGTCATGGTGAGAACGTTGAGGCGCTCATCGAGTTCCTCTTCGGTGAGGTTCTCTCCATCGACGAAGCCGAGGTCGATGACGGCTTCGCGGACAGTGATCTTCTCGTTCAGTGCGTGCTTAGCTGCCTTGGCGGCGTTCTCGTAGCCGATCTTGGAGTTCAGCGGGGTGACGATGGAGGTGGAGGACTCCGCGAATTTCTTCATGCGCTCCTCGTTGGCCTCGATGCCGTCGACGCACTTCTCAGCGAAGACGCGGGAAACATTAGCCAGCAGGCGGGAGGACTCGAGGACGTTGCGGGCCATCATCGGGATATAGACGTTGAGCTCGAAGTGGCCGTTGGAGCCGCCGAAAGCAACTGCGGCGTCGTTGCCGATGACCTGGCTGACCACCATGGTGGCGGCCTCGCTCAGAACCGGGTTGACCTTACCCGGCATGATGGAGGAGCCCGGCTGCAGATCCGGGAGGTGGATCTCCGCAAGGCCGGTCAGTGGGCCGGAGCCCATCATACGAATGTCGTTGGCAATCTTGTTGAGGGAGATAGCAACGGTGCGCATGGCGCCGGAGAACTAGACGAGGGCATCGCGGGCAGCCTGGGCCTCGAAGTGGTTCTTGGCCTCGGAGAGCTGGTCAATGCCGGTGAGCTTCTTGAGCTCCTCGGTGACCTTGCCGCCAAATTCAGCATCGGTGTTCAGACCGGTACCGGTGGCGGTGCCGCCGATAGCCAGTTCACCCAAGCGCGGCAGAGTAGCTTCGATGCGCTCGATGCCGAGCTCGATCTGACGAGCATAGCCGCCGAACTCCTGGCCCAAGGTGACCGGGGTGGCATCCATTAGGTGGGTGCGGCCGGACTTGACCACGTCGGCGAATTCCTTGGCCTTGGCCAGCAGGGAATCATGCAGGACCTTAAGTCCCGGGATGAGGTCATTAACCGCAGCCTCGGTTGCCGCAACGTGGGTAGCTGTGGGGAAGGTGTCGTTGGAGGACTGGCCCATGTTCACGTGGTCATTAGGGTGCAGCTCAACG
>DXEO01000155.1 GCA_019114925.1 Candidatus Corynebacterium faecipullorum
GTGCTTCAGCGACAAGGCCCGCCCTGTGCGGGCCTTGTTCGATCTCACAGCGATTACGTAACAAAAAGGTTGCTTTCTTATAACACTCTCGGTTACTCTGACTGTAGTTTGCGTATAAAACGCGCACAGAGCAGTCAGCATAGTGGGGAATTATGAAATCCATGCAGTTTGATATCGTCTTCAAATCAGTCGTCGCCTTTGGGACGGCCTTGACCATCGTGGTCGGCGGTTCGGCGGCGGTTCCCCAGGCCTTTGACAAGGGCGCTGTCCATGACACCGCCGCTGCCGCGTCCGCTCCCGGCAGCATGGACCGTACAGCGCGGTAAGCACACAATCGGGTGTAGAGCGTTTCAGTGCCATGTTGCGTGAGCGGTCTTGAGCGCAGGCATAAGCGGCGGAGATAGAAGACAGTCCGGTGCAAACGAGGGGTCGGGGTTGGCCAGGAGGAGAAGGGCCGCGGCATGGATCGTGCGGCTGATGGATCCGGCTTGAGCGAAGTGGAGCGCGCTGCGGAGAAAGCTCGCGCAGAAGCGGCAGTGCGAGCTTGACAATAAGCGGCCGGCAACTCGGCAGTGGTTGAACAGCAAGTGCGGATCTTGACTCTGATAAGTCCTCGGAAGATAACAAGACGCTGATGCTAGCCGGATTCGGTATTCTGGCCTTCGCAGCGCTGGTGCCTACTTTCCTTATTGGCACCGTTTCGGCGTGAGTGGTGAAGCGCCCGCGTGGCTGCTCAACGCTGTGCGCCTCTAGCGTAGGTATGCAAAGACCTCACGGTTCCTTACCGGAATAGTGAGGTCTTTGTGCATTGTGCCGACGGTGACGGCGGGGCGCTTACCGCGACCTGGCTCTTAACGCTTGGTAATCAGAGTGATACCGGATTCGAGCGGCAGACGCGTAATGACAGCGCCCTCCAGTGACCGTGCGAACTCATCGGCTTCGCGCGCAGCAGTCGTGGTGCGATCCGTCCGTGACGTATCGGCCAGTGTTCCGTCGAGCAATGCGCCAGCAAGGACGAGCGTGCCGCCGTGTGTGAGCAGCGGCCACGCGGCCTTCGTTAGAGCCTGCAGGTCCATGGTGGGAACATCAGCGTAAATGACGTGGTAGGACTCGTTGGCAAGACGACCGATGACATCGAGGGGACGCGACGGGAGGAAGCGCACGCGCGAGGTAGGGTGGCCTGCCGTGCGGAACAATTGCTTGGCGTTGGCTTGGTGTTCAGCCTCTGGGTCGATGCACGAAAGGATGCCGCCTTCAGGCAGACCCTCGAGTAGATAGAGACCTGCTACGGAAACCGCCGGAGTGATGGCAATCGCCTGCGGCTTCTCCGCGTGCACGCCACCAGAAGTAAGAGTGGCGAGGAGCTGACCTACAGCAATACCTGGGGCGGGAAGCGAGAATTCCTCCGCATGCGCGTAGGCGGCACGCAGCGCCTCCGAGCGCTCAGTGGTCGTGTCGATGTAGTCGAGCAGGGCATTATATGCAGTAGAAGTCACAGTGCTTATCCTAGCGGCCCAAGCCGGTGCGCGGGGCTGACAGGTCGTGCACAGGAACATTCACAGTGGATTAGCAGCTCGATATCTGGCTTTTGGAGCACAGATATAGCACAATGAAATGCATGAAACGCGCAATGGCAGACCATTATTCGGACCAGCTTCACGGGACCGCTGCCTTTGACGCGGGCGAGGCCAGCATGCCCACGTGGGGGGAACTCGTCGCAGAGCACGCGGATAGCGTGTACCGATTGGCGTACCGCCTTTCCGGTAATCAGCATGATGCGGAAGATCTCACCCAGGAAACGTTTATGCGCGTCTTCCGCTCCTTGGATAAGTACAAGGCCGGAACCTTTGAGGGCTGGTTACACCGCATCACCACCAACCTCTTCCTTGACATGGTGCGTCATCGCAGCAAGATCCGCATGGAGGCGCTGCCGGAGGACTATGACCGCGTCCCGGGCGAAGATATGACCCCGGAGCAGGCTTACACCGTGGCAAACCTCGACCCTGCGCTGCAACGTGCGCTCGATGAGCTGAGTCCGGACTTTCGCGTCGCCGTCGTTCTGTGTGACGTCGTAGGAATGAGCTACGACGAAATCGCAGAAACGCTGGGCGTCAAGATGGGTACGGTTCGTTCACGTATCCACCGCGGGCGCTCGCAGCTGCGCGCCTCACTCGAGGCCGCGGCCGTCAACGATTCTGACGCACGAATTTTGCTCCGTACGCGGTAGCATTCAGCGCGCTAGGCTGGAGACGTACACACGCCCGCCAGCACGAGCGCGGCGGACCCGATTCATTCACCCGATTGGATAAAGGAGGTGGCCATGAAGAACCACGCCGCACCCGTGTCGCTCGGCGGCGCACGCGCAGCGCGCCAGCGCACGGTAGACAAGCTGAAAGCAAAAGCGCGCCGTTACGATTCCATTGGTCACCTCGGTCCAGAAGCCGTCGTTGCATTTGTCGATGGTGAGATGGGCCCGAAGTCGCAACATCGTGTTCGGGTGCACCTCGTGCACTGCCCGGAATGCCGTGGCGAGATTGAGCGCCAACGTGGCGCAGCCGAGTGGGTCCGCCAACGCAGCGAGGATGTGCATATCCCGCAAAGCCTCGTCGCACGGCTCACGAATATTGCGTCATCACCCCAGTGCGCCGGGCCCAATGGGGAAGAGCTCGCGTGTACTCCTAAACAAGACTTTTTGGATAAGCTCGACACGCTGCGTCGCGCAATAAGAAGGTAAAGAACGCGTGTTTTCCAATATCGGGTGGGGCGAAATTTTCGTCATCGCCATTATTGCTGTTTTGGTCATTGGCCCCGAGCGCCTGCCTGGTGTGATTCAGGACGTGCGCGCTGCTATCTATGCTGCGCGCAAGGCTATCAATAGTGCCAAGGCGGAACTCAATGGCGAGATGAGCAGCTTGGGCCAAGAGTTTGACGCTCTGCGTGGTCCCATCAATACAGCTGCGGAGTGGGGCCGCATGGGGCCGCGCGCGGCGATTACTAAGGCACTCTTTGATGGCGATGATTCCGCCTGGGATGACTTCGATCCGCGCAAGCCTGCGCGACACCAGGAGCCCGGACAGCCTGCTGCAGGCACCCAACCGAATCAGGGCGGCGCTCAGGGATACCAGGGACCGGGCGCGGCTCCGGCGCCCCAAAATCCCGCTCAGAATTCGGCCCAGAATCCTGCGCAGTCACCGCAGAACCCGCAGCAGCGTGGCGAGAATGGCGGCGACTACAGCAGCGGTGGTGGCTTCTCTTGGGCGGATATCACCTAGCCGCAGGCGCAGAGAACAACCGCAGGGAACAGCCGCAAAGCACAAGCCCACAGAAGAAAAGGCCCCGCGAACTCGGTACAGTGTTCGCGAGGCCTTATCTCGTGCGCGTCTACTTCACGCCGAGGCTCAAAGACTTGCCAGCGAGCGAGTCCTTGCGGACGACGAGCTTCGAGGCGACATCGGCAAGCGCAGCTCCGGCGGGGGACTCAGGCGCCGCAACGACTACGGGGGTGCCTTCATCGCCATTGGTGCGCAGGGCCGGATCCAGCGGGATCTGACCGAGCAGCGGAACGTCGGTGCCAAGGAGCGTGCTCAGGCGATTGGCGACAGTATGGCCGCCGCCTGCGCCGAAGATCTCCATCGTGGAGCCATCCGGCATGACCATGGCAGACATGTTCTCCACGACTCCGGCGACACGCTGGCCGGTTTGCTGCGCCATCGAGCCGGCACGCTCAGCGACCTCAGCGGCGGCTGCCTGCGGCGTAGTGACGACGAGGAGCTCCGCGTTGGGGATGAGCTGTGCGACCGAAAGCGCGACATCGCCGGTACCCGGCGGCAAGTCGAGGAGAAGAACGTCAAGATCGCCCCAGAAGACATCGCCCAGGAACTGCTGAAGCGCGCGGTGGAGCATAGGGCCGCGCCACACGATGGGGGCATTGCCCTCGATGAACTGGCCGATGGAGATGAACTTAAGGCCGTGCGCGATGGGCGGCAGCAGCATTTCCTCATCGATGACCGTGGGCGGTTCCATATTGCCCAGGAGACCGGGGATGGAGTGGCCGTAAATATCGGCATCGACGATGCCAACCTTGAGGCCGCGGGCGGCGAGTGCGGCGCCCAGATTGGCCGTCATGGACGACTTGCCCACGCCGCCCTTGCCGGAGGCCACGGCGAAGACGCGCGTGGTGGAATTCGGCTTGGCGAAGGGGATTTCAGGCTCGGCCTGGCCGCCGCGCAGCTTTTGCTTGAGGGCACGACGTTGGTCGTCATTCATCGCGTCCATGGTCACGGTCACGGTGCCCACGCCCTCGAGGTCTTCGAGCACCGCGCGGGTGTTCTGTTCGATGGTGTTTTTCATGGGGCAGCCAGCGATGGTGAGGTAGACCTCGACCGCGACATCGTTGCCGTCAATGGCGATGGATTTCACCATGTCCAGCTCGGTAATCGGGCGACCGATTTCGGGGTCCTCGACGCGGGACAGTGCCTCGCGTACGTGGGATTCTTCAATTGCGTTAGTCATATTAGCTACCCATCTTAGTCCCGGATCTTCCCGTGTAAACTAGTCACCCGTACCATCTGGATTCGAGCTGATCTCGCGACAAGGAGCCCCGTTCATGCACACACGTTTTGCCCGCCGACTTGTGGCTCTCACAACGGTGGCAGTGAGTACGGCAGGGGTGAGTGCGTGCGGGAGCCAGGAGCCGTTGCCTGCGGCATCTGCCCTGTCTCAGGCACAAGTGCGCATCGCGGTGGACCCTGATTCCCCCCAGGAGCTCGTACTCGGAGAAATCTATATCCAGACCCTCGGGGAGGAGGGGCGCTCTGCCAGCCTCGTGCATGAACAGACGCCGGATAGCGGCTCCGGCGTGGATGTATTGGAAGAGGGAACGTCGAATTTCCTCGTGGCATGTACCGGCAACGCGCTCGCGGGCTTCGATATGCCCACGGCCAAGCGCCTAGAGAAGGAACGGGAGGAGGCCGGTGACGCGAAGGACCGGGACTTTCTTGCAGAGACGCACATTGCGATGATGAATGCTTTGCCCACAGTGCTGACAACCGTGGATCCTTCGTCCGCACCGGGCTGCAAAGATCATGAAAAGGTAGATCTGCCCCAGAACTTTGTACCCATCTACGCCAAAGACCTGCTTGATCGAGACGAGCGTTTTGCGATTGCCTCGGTGACGAAGTACCTCACCACCGAGGACCTCGACGACCTAGTGGAGGAGGCTGACCGCACAGGCAGCGTGAGCCAGA
>DXEO01000156.1 GCA_019114925.1 Candidatus Corynebacterium faecipullorum
AAGTACGCCAAGGTCTACCCGGTGCGCGATGAGACCGGCCTCATCGTGGACTACAAGACCGAAGGTGATTTCCCCTTCTACGGCAACGACGATGACCGCGCCGATGATATCGCCGCCACCATCGTTCACACCGTGATGGAGAAGATTAAGGCCATCCCGATGTACCGCAACGCTATCCCCACCCAGTCGGTGCTGACCATTACCTCCAACGTTGTCTACGGCAAGGCCACCGGCGCCTTCCCGTCCGGCCACGAGGCAGGCACCCCGTTCGCGCCGGGCGCAAACCCCGAGAACGGCGCGGATAGCCACGGCATGGTCGCCTCCATGCTGTCGGTGGGCAAGTTGGATTATAAGGACGCGCTCGACGGCATCTCGCTGACCAACACCATCACCCCGTCCGGATTGGGCCGCACCCCGGAGGAGCGCATCACCAACCTGGTGGGCATCCTCGACGCTGGCTTCATCATGGATTCCGAATAGACCACGTCCACACCATCCCTAAGGAGAACACAACATGGCAACCCCCACTTTCGACGAGCGCCTCGCCACCATGAAGGCCAACCGCACCGCCAACAACATGGACTCGGGCCTCTACCACGCCAATATCAACGTCCTGGACAAGTCCACCTTGGAGGACGCCGTTGAGCACCCGGAGAAGTACCCGAACCTCACCGTTCGCGTTTCCGGCTACGCGGTGAACTTCGTGAAGCTCACTCGCGAGCAGCAGCTCGACGTCATCTCCCGTACCTTCCACCAGGGCTCCTAAATGGCAGATGGCATCACCGGCGTCGTGCACCTCAACCCTGAAGAAGGGGAGAAGGTGCGCGGCGCCGCCGCCGGTTTAGGAACGGACAACGACCTCGATGGCTACACCCGCCCGGAGTTGATGCAGGCTCGCCGCTCTGGCGATGTCGCGCTCGTGCACTCCTGGGAGCTGGTGACGGCCGTGGACGGCCCTGGAACCCGCATGACCATGTTCATGTCGGGTTGCCCGTTGCGCTGCCAGTATTGCCACAACCCCGACACCATGGAGATGAAGGTCGGTACGTTGGAGCGCATCGAGGATGTGGTCAAGCGCATCAAACGCTATAAGCCCATCTTCAAGGCTTCCGGGGGCGGCCTGACTATCTCGGGCGGTGAGCCGCTCTTCCAGATCGCTTTCGCGCGGCGTGTGCTCAAGGAAGTCCACGATGCGGGGATCCACACGGCGATTGACACCTCGGGCTACCTCGGCGCGCGCCTGCGTGATGAAGACCTGGACAATATCGATTTGGTGCTGCTGGACGTCAAGTCTGGCGACGAGGAGACCTATAAGAAGGTCACCCGCCGCGAGCTGCAGCCGACGATCGATTTTGGGGATCGCCTCAATGCCATCGGCAAGCCGGTCTGGATCCGCTTCGTGGTGGTGCCGGGGCTTACCGACAGCCCCGAGAACGTCGCCAACGTAGCCAAGATCGTCTCCCGCTGGAAGAGCAATGTCGAGCGCGTCGAGGTGCTGCCCTTCCACAACATGGGCGCGGACAAGTGGCACGAGCTGGGCTACCCGTACACCCTGGAGGATACGAAGCCACCGAAGCCGGAAGACGTGGAGAAGATCCGCGAGGTGTTCCGCAAGGAAGGTTTCGTGGTCTACTAGAAGCATGAAACGCTTCGGCCATACCATCAAGGAACACACCATCACCGTCCCGTGGGACTATGACAATCCCGCTGCGGGGGAGTTCGAGCTCTACGCTCGGGAAATTATCCCGCCGGGCGGTGAGAACTACCCGGCGCTGCTCTATAACCAGGGAGGGCCGGGTTTCCCGGCGCCGCGGCCGACGGGTGCCACGGGGCTCATCGGCAAAGGCCTGGAGCGCTACCGCTGGATCCTCATGGACCAGCGCGGCACTGGGCGCAGTCACCGCATCGACGAACTCAGCCCCGCTGAGGATCGCAGCGCCACACGTTTGGCCCAACTGCGCCAGGAAAACATCGTGCGCGATGCCGAGCGCCTGCGCGAGCACCTCGGCGAGGACACGTGGGATCTCTACGGCCAATCCTTCGGCGGCTTCATCATTACCGCCTATATTTCGAAGTTCCCTGATTCCATCGGGCGCGCCTTCCTTACAGGCGGCCTGCCCACCCTGACCAAGGGCGCGGATGATCTCTACCGCACCACCTTTGCCAAGCTCAAGGTCCGCCACGAACGCTTCTATGCCCAGTTCCCGTGGGCGCAAGCACGCATCGAGGAAATCCTCCACCACCTGGATAACTCGGAAGAGCTGCTGCCGACAGGGGAGCGCCTCTCCTCCCGCCGCTTCCGCATTATCGGCATTGAGTTGGGACGCGGCACCGGATTCGATTCTCTGGCCTACCTCCTGGAGGAGCCTTTCCGGACGGTGAACGGCGAGAAGCGCTTGCGTTCGGACTTCCTCAACAACGTCGGGCAACGCGTGAGCTTCCAGGCTGGCCCGCTCTACGCAGCGATTCATGAGTCCATTTATGGTGGCGTTGGCGGCCAGGCCGTCACCGGCTGGGCGGCGCACCGCGTGCGCGAGGAATTTCCCGAGTTTGCCGAGGATGGTACGTATCTGACCGGCGAGCACATCTTCCCTTGGCAATTCGACGAGGACCCGGCGCTGCGCCCCTTCAAGCAGGCAGCCGAGGAGCTCGCCGCCCACGAGTGGGCACGCTCTCCGTATGACGCCGCTGCGCTTGCCGACGCCCCCGTGACCGCCTCTGCCGCCATCTACCTTGACGATATCTTCGTGCCCTTCGAGGACTCCCTAGCAACAGGGGAGACTTACCGTGACTTGCGCCCAGTGGTGACCAACCGCTTTCAGCACAACGGTATCAGCGAGGACGGCGCGGGGATTTTGGGTGAGCTCTTCCGGGCGGCTGACGAGCGTTAAAGGTTCCGAGTGAGCTTGGGGAGTGTTCTTTCCCGAGATGTGGTGGTGGTCACCGTGTGGCACACTGGTTAGGAAAACCTTAACCGAGCAGAAAGGATAAGCCTATGGCCGGTCTCATCGTCATTGGCGTGATTCTCTTACTTATTATTGCCACCGCCTTCGACGGTTTCTACATCGTCCGGACGAAGGAAGCCGCCATCATTGAGCGCATGGGTAAGTTCGTGAATGTTGCTCACGCGGGCTTGCACTTCAAGGTGCCTTACGTTGACCGCGTGCGCGCCAAGATCAGCCTGCAGATCCGTCAGCTCGATGTCATGGTGGAAACCAAGACCAAGGACAACGTCTTCGTCCAGATTCCTGTTGCCGTGCAGTACGAGGTAGTTCAGGGCAGCGAGCGTCAGGCTTTCTACACCCTGTCCAACCACGAGCAGCAGATCGTGGCCTACGTCCAGGACAACGTCCGTTCCTCCGTGGCAAACATGAACCTGGATGATTCTTTCTCTTCCAAGGACACCATCGCCCGCAACGTGGCGATGTCCCTGCGCGATAACATGGCCGCCTACGGCTGGAACTTCGTCAATACCCTGGTCACCGATATCCGTCCGGATGCCCGCGTGCGCGAGTCCATGAACTCCATTAACGCCGCGCAGCGTGAGCGCGAGGCGGCCGTCGCCCAGGCAGAGGCCGAGAAGATCCGCGTGGTCAAGGAAGCCGAAGGTGCGGCTGAGGCTAAGAAGCTGCAGGGTCGTGGTGTGGCTGACCAGCGTAAGGAAATCGTCGAAGGTATTGCCCAGCAGTACGAGTTGCTGCGTGCTGCCGGTGTGCAGGAGAACCCCGAGACCCTCATGCTGGTCTCCCAGTACCTCGACGCCATGGTGGACGTGGCTGACCGCGCCCACACCAACGTGCTGTACATGCCGTCTAACCCGGGCGGCATGCAGGATCTCTTCGGCGGTATGCGCGATACTTTGCTGTCCACTAACGCTATTAATGAAGCCCCGAAGCCGAAGGTGCCGGCCGGCGAAGCAAAGCACAGCCGCGAGGACGCCGCTGCTGAGCGTCGCCGCCGTGAGGAGCAGGAGCGCCGTGAGCGCGATGAGCGCGCCCGTCGCGAGGCTGAAGCGATGGAACAGGCTCAGCGCGCACAGCAGCAGGCACAAGAGCAGGTGCAGAACGCACAGCAGGGCCAGGGCTTTGGTCAGATTTCGGGCTTCCCAGCCCCGCCGCAGGGCAACAACCAGCCGCAGAGCGCGCGCGACTACTTTGACCAGCTGCGCAACCAGCTCAACAAGGGCAATAACTAAGCACAGCACATTAAAGAGAGCCTTCCCGCTTGGGGAAGGCTCTCTTTCACTGCCTTAGACAGTGGATGTTAGACAGCGGATGGGGTGGCTAGGCACTGCGAAGAATGAGACGCGGTGCCCAGGGCTTGCTACTTACTTGGTGTAGCCGATGTTTTCCACCTCGATGACGGCGAAAGACTTAGCGCCGAAGTTCGCGATGTCCGGGCTGGTCGCCACCATGTCCGGGCTACCCGTGCCGGAGCGGTTGAGCTGGGAGCCGGAACGTTAAACCTGACCGAAGTAGGCCACACCGAAAGGGTCACCGGAGGTAAGGAACGCTCAGCATGCATTCAGCAGCCGACTGAGTGCATCCTTTTCTGCCTCCGTAACCCAAATTTCATAGGCGGCTTTTACCTCGACGATGCGGCGCGCATACTCACAGCGAAAACTTTTGTTGGGCGGCAGCCACGTGGCTGCATCGCCAGCGCCTTTCTGCTGGTTGAGAGGACCATCGACGGCGAGGAGGTTGCGGGGATCATTAGCAAAGTCGCGGCGCCTTTCTGGTGACCATTGCTGGGCGCCTTTCTGCCAGGCGTCGGCAAGCGGCACAACGTGATCGATCTGTACCGCACTCGAGGTTTGTGCCCCGCGCTGAAACTCAATGTCCTGACCCGAATAGGGATCGTGCAAGGTGCCGGACAGTGCCACACAGTCGTGGGTTCCTTCCTTGAGGACGAGGCTCTCCGAATCTAGGTCCCTGCGGAGGATGTCGTTGCGGGTATCGCAGCCGTTGTGGCCGAACTCCACCGTGACGTCATCGGACCACGCCTGGCCAAACTCTTCGCGCTCATAGCCGGTCTTGGGCGCGCGGCCTTTGACCTCCAAGGAATCTAAGGCAGTGAGCGCTTCGGCGATGTCCGGTGCGGGCGCGGCCTCGTCGGCTTGTTTTTCTTCGGTGCGTTCTTCTGCTTGGCCTTCCTGCGTGGGCGCTGTTGAAGTAGTGACGCTGGGCCGCTCGGGCGCAGGTTCGGTTGGGGCGGGGAGGATAAGACCGATGGCCACTAGTACTGCTACCGCGGCATTGAGCAGCGCAGCGATGAAGAACGGGGTACGAGTGGCCATGACGCATTGATCCTAGTGGGTAGAATCGGCACACGGTATGAGTATCGATATGTTCTTTGACGAGTACCTCGCGGAACGCGGCCTAACGCGCTCGGCCGAGGTTGTCCCGGACCACGCCTGCCAGGTCTTTTCTGATGCGCCTGAGCCGAAGACCCAGTCTTCCCTCGAAGAGGCAGTGCAACTCGTCGCTCGCACTTTGGGGGGGAGTAGCGAAAGTGCCTGATTTCCACATGTCTGTTCCGTTGCTCGAGCGCTTCGGCTCTGAGCCCTTCGCGCTCTCTTTCTCCGGCCAAGGCTATGCCTGGCTGCCGACGTTGCGCGATGCCCTGGCCACCGGCGTGCGGCCACGCATTGCGGAGTACCTCGCCGAGGCCGAGGAACTTCTTGCCCCGCTGGAGAAGGAACTCCTGCCTTCCACACCGCACGGGTTTGCGCCTTTGAACTCGGCAGACGAGGAGCCGGCGTGGGCGCACTCGCTTGCCGACGCCTCGCTTTCCACCCCCGGCATCCTCACCGCGCAGTTGGCGGTCCTCGAATCGCTGCGTGCGCACGGAGTGAAGGTTGAGGATGCCGTGACTAGCATTGGCCATTCTCAAGGGGTGCTTGCCGCAGCAGTGGTGGAGGAGAAGATTAGCCCGGTGGCGGCTTTAGCACTAGCACGCCTCATCGGTGCGGCTCTGGCGACTACTGCGCGGAGTGCTGGGCTCGTCCGCACCCCGCAGGGCGCGCCCATGGCGGCGGTGACCGGCGCGACGAAGCAGCAACTGCGCGCTGCCGGCGCCCACATCGGACTCGACAACGGGCGGGGGCGCTTTGTCATCGTCGGGACACCGGCTGAGCTTTCTCGGGTGAAGGCCGCGCTGCAAGAGAACTCGACCCTTACGGAAGGGGAGGAAGGCAAGCCCGCCGCAGTTACCGTTTCCGACCT
>DXEO01000157.1 GCA_019114925.1 Candidatus Corynebacterium faecipullorum
CTGGTAATCCTCCCAGGTCTCCGGATCCGTGAAGATGTCGTCACCTACGGCATAGGACACGTTGGAGGTGAACATCTCCGCCTGGCCATTGGGCAGGTAGTCCGCGGTGAAATCGTGGGCTAGGAAGCAGAAGGGGTGCAGCCCGGTGCCGTCGAAGAGCGGGCCGGCACGGAAGGAGTCATAGACAGAGGTTGAGGTGTTACAGAACTCCGTAGACTGCGGCTGTTCCTGGGTCTGGCCCTGGGAGTTCTTCTCCGTCACCACGATGACCTGGCCTTCATAGTGCACCAGGCGCCCGGCCGCCATGGTCAGCAGGATGGCCACGAGAGCGATATGGAAGATGAGGTTGCACAGCTCGCGGGCATAACCGCGCTCCGCGGAGAAGGACTGCGCACCCGCACGGTCCTTGTCTGGGGAGACCTCATTGACGCGCCACTTCTTCAGCATGGTTTTAGTGGCAGCCGCGATCTCCTCCGGGGATTTCTCCGAATGCCCGGTGGCGTTCAGCGGCATCTTCTCCAGGTACTTCGGCGCGCGCGTCGGCGGGGTGCGGTAGGCCTTGTAGTGATCCCAGGAGCGCGGAATGATGCAGCCCACCAGAGAAATCATGAGCAGGACGTAGATGGCCTGGAACCAGACGGAGGAGAAGACGTCGAAAAACTGCAGCTTATCGTAAATCTCCGCCACTTTACCGTTGGTCTCAATGAAGTCATTGACATTGGACTCATTGAGCGAGCGCTGCGGCAGGAGCGAGCCCGGAATGGCAGCAATGGCCAGCAGGAAGAGCAGCGCCAGCGCGGTACGCATGCTGGTCAGCCAGTGCCAGGCCTTGCGGATATATCTCACGAAAATTCTCCTTTAGAGCAGCGTCGCGCCATAGGACACGGTCCACTGGCGGATGACGTTGATGAAATCTCCCCAGAGCCCGGTCAGCAGCGCCAGACCGACGAGGATCATGGCGATGCCGCCAACGATCTGGATGACACGGGAGTGCGTGCGCATCCAGGACACGGTGCGCATCGCCTTGGCGGAGCCTAGTGCCACGAGTAGGAAGGGCAGGCCCAGCCCCAGGCAGTAGCCGAAGATCAGGATCGTGCCGCGCAGCGCGGTGGTTCCTTCGGTGCCGGCAGAAACGGACAGGATGGCGGCCAGCGTGGGGCCCAGACACGGGGTCCAGCCCAGGGCGAAAACCCCGCCGAGCAGCGGCGCGCCCAGCCACGTGGTCCAGCGCCGCGGTGCCATGCGGGTGTCCTTCTGCAGCACCGGTACCATGCCCATGAACACCACACCCATGAGGATGGTGATGATGCCACCGGCGCGCATGAGGGTGTCCGCGTTGAGCGTCAGCGCCGAAATGGCACCGAAAACCGACACGGTGGCCAGCACAAACACAACGGTAAAGCCCAGCACGAAGAGTGCTGCGGCACCGACCACGGCCCAACGCCGGCGCTTGCCGACGCCCACCCCCAGCTCCTCGTCATAACTAACCTCACCGCCCACCACGGAGGCGAGGTAGGAGATATAACCCGGAACCAGTGGAACCACACATGGCGAAGCGAAGGAGACCAACCCGGCCACAGCGGCGGCGAGCACTCCGATCAGGAGCGGGCCGGACAATGCGGCATCAGCAAAGCTTTGTCCCACGCCGTCAGCAGCAAGGATCACTGTTCTTTCTCCAACTCGTCGACGACCTCAAGGACATCCTTCTCCGTGATCTCCGTCAGGAAGACTGCGGCGGGGCGATGCTGCTTATCCAGCACGATGGTGGTGGGCACCACGGAGGTAGGAACGCCGCCGAGCGCCGCGGCCGTCTTGAAGGGCGGGTCATAGATGGAGGGGTACTCCAAGCCGTTATCGGCCATAAAGTCCCGGGAGATTTCCGGGTTGAAGTCCTTGACGTTGATTCCCAGCACTGTGCCGACCTTGCGCTTTTGCAGCTCCGAGTGGATGGCCTGGAGGTCATCCGATTCGGAGCGGCACGGTGCACACCACTGACCCCAAGAGTTGAGGACGACGATCTGGTCCTGAAAATCCGAGAGCTTGATCGTCGTGGACTCATCCCACAGGTCCTCGCCGGAGAAATCTTTAAGCGGCTTGCGGTCCTCTTCCGCATAGCGGATGGTGGTCTGCCCACCGGGCGAGATGAACTCGAAGGTGCCGCCGGAGGCTACTGCGTTCTGTGCGTTCTCTTCGCTCTGTGTACAGCCAGCCAGGCTCAGCACAGCAACGGCACCGGCCACGGCGGCGCGGATAGTTTTGTGCGCCATTAGATGTCCTGAGCCGGTTCGGAGTAGAAGATATCGATGATCTCGCGGTCGCGGTAGACCAACGAGGTCACCGAGGCGAGAGCACATTGGCGGTCCCACGGCGCGTGGGCCAGGCGCTTGCCCAACACGGTGCGCTGCACCATGACGATGGGCAGCTGGTGGGAAACCACGATGGCCTCGTGTCCCTCAGCCTTGGAACAAGCGCGCTCGGCGGCGTCCATCATGCGTGCGGCGATCTCCTCGAAAGGCTCGCCCCACGAGGGCTTAAGCGGGTTGACCATGAGCGGCCAGCGCTGCGGGTTCCACAGCTGCGAGTTCCAGCCCTTGGTGCGCAAGCCCTCGAAGCGGTTGCCGGACTCGATGACGCCCTTGTCGACGTCCACCTCCAAGCCCGTCACCTGCGCAATCGGCAGCGCGGTTTCCTGCGCGCGCTGCAACGGCGAGGCCGCCAGGTAGGTCACGTCATGGCCTTCGAAGGCTTTCGCCGTGCGTGCGGCCATGGAATGCCCACGGGAGGACAAGTGATAGCCCGGGATGCGCCCGTAGAGGATCTTATCCGGGTTATAAACCTCGCCGTGGCGGACGAAGTGGACGATGGTGGTGGACATATGCCTGTGTCTATCCCCTCAACATGGTTGGTTTATTGCGGGCGCTGCGCGCTGGCAGCGGCCTGGGCGGCAGGCTTGAGAGCTGCCTCGATTACCTCAAAATCATTGTCCGTGAGCGCATCAGACACAAACCAAGTCTCGAAGGCTGACGGCGGAACATAGACGCCACCTTCCAGCAATGCGTGGAAGAAGGGTGCGAAGCGCCAGGTATCGGCGGCCTGCATATCATCGAAGTTGCGGCCCTGCCCCTCAGCAAAGCGAATGGAGAACATCGTCTCCGCGCGCTGGATGTGGTGTGCCACGCCGGCGGCATCAAGTGCCGCCGTTATCAGGCCGGTCAGGCGGTCCGCGTTGGCCTGCAGGCGCGGGTACAGCTCTTCGTTTGCGAGCTCCAGTGATGCTAGACCGGAAGCCATCGCTACCGGGTTACCGGACAGAGTTCCTGCCTGGTAGACGGGGCCCGAAGGTGCCAGCGAAGCCATGACGTCGGCGCGGCCACCGAAGGCAGCTGCCGGCAGGCCACCGGAGACAACCTTGCCGAAGGTCACCAGGTCACCCGCTACCCCATCGACGCCGAACCAACCCTTGTAGGAAGTACGGAAGCCGGTCATGACTTCATCGAGGATAAGCAGGGCACCGTCGGCATGCGCAATCTCCTTGAGCGCCGCGTTGAAGCCCTCCTCTGGGGCCACGGTGCCCATGTTGCCGGCGGCAGCTTCCGCGATGATGCAGGCGATCTCTCCCGGGTGCGCGGCGAAGGCCTCGCGGACGGCGTCGAGATCGTTATAAGGAACAACGATGGTATCTGCGGCCGAAGCGCCGGTCACGCCCGGGGAATCCGGGAGCGCGAAGGTGGCCACGCCGGAGCCAGCCGACGCCAACAGCGCATCCACGTGGCCGTGGTAGCAACCCTCAAACTTCAGAACCTTGGCGCGGCCGGTGAAACCGCGGGCCAGGCGCACGGCGGACATGGTGGCCTCCGTGCCGGAGTTGACCAGACGCACTTGCTCCACGGCGGTGCGCTTGACGATGTGCTCCGCCAGCAACGTCTCGCCCTCGGTCGGGGCACCGAAGGAGAGGCCGTCGGCAGCAGCCTTCTGCACTGCCTCCACGATGGCCGGGTGGGCATTGCCGTGGATCATCGGGCCATAGGAGCTGACCAGGTCGACGTACTCATTGCCGTCGATATCCCAGAGGCGGGAGCCCTCACCACGAGCGATCACGCGGGCTTGGCCGCCCACGGAACCGAAGGCGCGGACCGGGGAATTCACACCGCCCGGGGTGACCTTGGTGGCGCGCTCGAACCACTCGGCGGACTGGGACGTATTCTGCTGGTTTAGCTGGCTGGAGTTAGGCATAGCCCACATTGTATCGGTTTTGGCCCTATACAAAAGTTGGACTCCCCTCGTGTCCCTTGGCCGCCCCTCCATCGCCTTAAAACGGCCTTTGCATGCTCGCGCTGCGCGCCCTTCGCGGTAGCGCTATGCTGGCACCACACTGTTGATTCTGCCTTTCCTTAAATTTAGCGCTGGGGTGCGCTGAGGAGAGGCACTACTTAAGGGGGATCCCATGGCATCGCGCCGTTTTCTTGTCATTCTCGCCTGCCTTCCGCTTTCTGCTTGTGCTGCCACGCAAGCAGAAACTACTCCGAGAAGCGAACCCGGCCCCATCACCTCGACCCAACCGACGTCCTGGGAGCCGAATGCCCTACCCCAACCGGTCAACCGCTTGGGCGACACCACCTCCATCGCTCCCGCCCCAGCCGAACCAGAACCTGAAGCCGAGGTACCAGCGCCCGCACCCACGACCGTTGAGGCCCCAGCACCACAGGTAGAAACCGTCACCGTCCACGCGCCAGCACCAGCGCCCGCACCAGCACCACGTCCGGCCCTGCCGAAGCGACCCAAACCCAAGCTGGAGCTGCCCGATCCTCCGCAGATTCCCATCCCACCGGAAGTTCAGGACGGTCTCAACCACATACCTACGCTTCCCCCGCTGCCGCGCGCGGAGGATATCCACATCGATCTGCCCTTCTAAAACCAGAACCCACGTACGTTTCGATCAAATAGCGGCAGAAAATCGCCCTTTTGGGGCCCTTATTTGATCGAAACGTCACCAGCCCTCATGACCGCACACCATCTAAGGGTAGACCCTGATCTACCTCCTATATTCCCCCACTGCGCATGACAAGAAACATGCCCGAGAGTTAACCTGAACCCGATTTTCAATGACGGCGTTTACCTGACAGTAAGGGATTCATGAATAAGAAAGCTCTCGGCATCACTGCTGGCGCTATCGCTGCGGTTCTCCTCGCAGGCGGTGGTGGAATGTACGCACTAACCAGTGGGTCTTCCGATATTCAGCTCACCGCAACCGATGTCACGACAACCGCCAAGGAAGACCTCATCAGTTCCGTCTCCGCCACCGGCACGGTTTCTGCCGAGCGCGAGCTCTCGCTGACCACCTCGCTGACCGGCCCCATCCAGTCCTTGGACGCGAAGGTGGGCGACCGCGTCGAGGCCCAACAGTTGCTCGGCCGTATGGATACCACCGAAACCGAGCGTGAACTCGAGGCCCAGCGCACCTCCCAGGAGGCCAGCAAGCTCGAGGCCGTCCATCAGATCGAGAACGCCCAGCTCCAGCTGCGCCAGCTTCAAGATTCCCTCGACCAAGGCCTCAACCCTGAAGTCAACAGCGCCCAGTCCGCCGTGAACTCAGCGCAGACCGAGTACGCCGAGGCGCAGCGCAAGCTTGATGATGCCCTCGCCGCCAAGGGCGACCGCCCCGAGATTGCAGAGGCCCGCGCCGCCGTCGAGCAAGCGCGCTCCGGGGTGCGCGATGCGGAGTCAAAGTCTTTCCAGTCCGCACTGGCTTCCATCGGTACCGCCACCGAGGATCCCTCCGGCATCGACACCGCCAGTGCTTTCTTAAGTTACCTGGATTCCGATGAGGCCGTGCGGGACTCCGAGCGTCAGCTCCAGCAGTCCGAGGAATCCTATGGCCGCGTCCTCCGTGGCATCGACCGCGAGCTGGCCGAACAACAGCGCGCCACCGCCGCCTCCTACCAAGCAGTTTCTGATGCGGAGCGTGCACTGCAAGCCAGCAACCTCGCCATCGAGCAGCAGATTTCCTCCCAGTCCCAAGCGGTGAATCATGCGGTGGAATCGGCGGCGTCGGCAAGCGCGAATAACGCCAAGGAAAATGGGCCGCTGGAGTACCGGCTCTCCCAGGCCGACCTGCGCTCCCCTCTGGCGGGCGTTGTCACCGCCGTCAATGGTGAAGCCGGCATGCCCGCCGAAGACCCCATCCTTACCGTGGCGGATGATTCCACATTGTTGGTGAAGTCCACGGTCAAGGAAGGCGACATCGCCCAGATCAAGGTCGGCGATGAAGTCACGTTCACCTCACCATCGAGCCCCGGCAAGGAGTACAAAGGCAAGGTCACCTTCATCTCCCCCACCGCTGAACAGCCCAACGTCGAGACTGGCGCAGGGGGCGGCTCCGGCAAACCAACTGGTTCCACCAAGCCCGAATTCCCCGTGCACATCCGCGTCGATGGCAACCACGAGGGCCTGCGCCTCGGTTCCACCACGAAGGTGAAGATCATTACGAAGAAGGATAAGAACGCCATCACCATGCCGCTCTCCGCCATCTATGAAGAAAGCGGAAAGAAGAAGGTCCTCGTCATCGACAACGGCACGATCCAGGCCCGCGAGGTCAAGGTGGCCAGCGAATCTGATTTCTCCGCCGCCATCTCCTCCGGCCTCAAGGAGGGCGAAACCGTCATCAGCCAGGCGGATACGCACAAGGACATGGTCGGCATGTCCGCCTCCGTCGATGGCTCCGATGATGCGGAAGAAAACGCATGAGCCGCCTCATTGAGATGCGGGGAATCATCAAACGCTTCAACGAAGGCCTCGACAGCGAACTAACCGTCATCCCGGGCCTCGACTTCAGCGTGGACGAAGGCGAGTTCGTGGCCGTCGTGGGCCAGTCCG
>DXEO01000158.1 GCA_019114925.1 Candidatus Corynebacterium faecipullorum
CCGAGGGCGGCGGGACGCGCGCAGAAGCCGAGGCGGTGCTGCGGGAGGTCGGCATCGAGGGCTTCGAGCGCTATCCCCGGGACTTCTCCGGCGGGCAGCGCCAACGCATTTCGCTGGTGCGCGCCGTGGTGGGCAAGCCCGATATCCTGCTGGCGGACGAGGCCGTCTCGGCGCTGGATGCCACCTCGCGGGCCCAGGTCCTCGAGTTGCTGCAGCGCGTGACGAAGGATATGACGCTGGTATTTGTCTCCCACGACATCGATGTCGTGCGCCACTTATGCCCCACGGTGGCGGTCCTGCAGGACGGCCGGCTCGTGGATCGCGGCGAAACGAGTAAGGTGTTCTCCCGATATGGAACACCCACTGCCGCAACGTCCTAATGCGCTTCAGCTCTTTACCGCCTTTAACACCTCCGCGCGCCGCTGGCCCGGTGCCCTGCGCGCGGCGTTGGCGATCATTATCCCCGGCGGGTTCGCTGTTGCGACGGGCCACCCGGATGCGGTGTTGCTCGTGTCGGCGGGCGCGTTTTCCGTCATCTACGGCGAGGGGCACCCCTACCGCACGCGGCGCCGCGTGATCCTCACCGCCGGCGGGCTGCTCACGCTGGCGGCCACGGCCGGCTCTCTCGTCGGCGTGCATGGCCTGGCGCTGTCCGCGGTGTTTACGGTGATGTTGGCAACCATCGGCGCCTTAGTGCAGAATGCGCTGCGGCTGCCGCCGCCGGGTTCCTTCTTCATCGTGATGGTGGCCGGTGGTTCCACGATGCTGCGCGGGGTCTCGCCGTGGGAGGTGGCCGCGTGGAGCCTGGCCGGCGTGGCGGCCGGCTACGTGCTGGGCATGGTGCCGCGCTTTAGGGATCCGCACGGCCCGGAAACGCGCGCGGTGGCCGCGCTAGAGAAGGCCGCCGATGCCTTCCTTCACTCGGACACCGATTTCTTGGCCCGCCACCACCAGGCTCAGTCCGCGATTTCCACCGCCTGGCAAGCGCTTGCCGACGCCGGCGCCATCCGCGGCCGCCGCATCCGCCGCCCCGCCCAGGCGGAGCTGGTTCACCGCGCGCTGGCCGCGCAACAGCGCATCGTGGCGCACCACAAGCAGGTGGGCGGCAACTCGGATGAGCTCTCTGATTCCCCCACCTACGTGGACCCGGACCGCACCAGCATCCCGCACACCAAGCCGACGATGCGCTACCGCTTCTACCGCGCCGCGGTGGGCAATTCCCACGCGGTGGTGACGGCGGAGAAGATCGCGCTTGGTGGCCTGGCCACCGCATTCATTGGCCTGGCGCTGGGGTTCAATCGCCCGGACTGGGGTGCGGTCTCGGTACTCCTAGTGCTGCAGTGGGGACCGGACCGGGTACCAGGAACGATTCGCGGCGTGCAGCGCATGCTGGGCTCGGTCTTGGGCGTGTGCGTCTTTGCGCTCATTGCCTCTTTCAGCCCGCACGGCTGGGGTTTGGTGCTCGCGCTAGCCTTCTGCCAGTTCTGCGCGGAGATCCTCGTGGTGAAGAACTACGCGCTATGCGTCATCTTCTCTACTCCCCTGGCACTGCTCATGGGCAATTCCTCGGAGCACATGGCCCACACCATCGGCTCGCGCATGGCGGAAATTGGGCTCTCCGTGGTCGTGGCCATGCTCTTCTTGTGGCTGTGGAAGCCACGCGCCCAGTGGGTCAACCACTACCGCCTGCAAACGCGCTGCTTCGAGGCAATGGCCGCCCTCCTGGGGGCGCTGTTGATTAAACCCCCGGAGGAGGCGCTCGCACAGCGCCGCGACCTGCACTACGAGCTGCTCTCGGAACGTCGCAGCATCCAGTCGCTGGCCACCAATCACTCCGATATCAGCGAGTTCTGGGAACGCCACACCGCCTTGCAAACGGCCGGCTACTTCCTCCTGGATTTCTGCGTGGTCAACCCGCTCACGCAGCCCAGCCGCGCGGAGTTGGATACGCTCATTGAAAAGATCACCGCAGCGGAAATGCGGTCCTGAGATCCTAACCCGGGCCGCCCCGGTTACCCACGGGCTATCTCACCGATAACAGCAGGTTCGGGTCGAGTACGTGTTCCTCCACGAGCTCGAAGAGCGCGAAGGCTTCCTCCAGCTCACGGACATTCTCATCAAAATTAGGCAGCGGCATGGCATTCCAATCGACGCAGAAATAAGTGTCTTCATCCTAGCTCACACCACTGTCATTTTGCGCACCTGCGATAATGGTGAGGGTGAACACTCGAAAATCTACAGGTACACCCGTTGGCATCTATCCTCACGACATGCACCCCGGCTTGGTTCCGGGTATCGGTGTGGAGGATCAGCGCAACGCTTTCACGCTTGATAAAATCACTTTCTTCAGCACGGCCACGTTCGTCGTAGCTTTCATAATCTGGGGCATTAGCTCACCAGAGTCCGTCTCGGCGGCATCTTCCGCTGCCTTTTCCTGGGCTATCACCAACACCGGCTGGCTGCTCAACATCACCATGATGATGGCCGTTGCCACCATGCTCTACATCGGCTGCTCCCGTCTAGGGCGCATCAAGCTCGGTACTGATGACGAAGAGCCCGAGTTCGGTTGGTTCAGCTGGGTTGCCATGATGTTTGGCGCCGGCATCGGCGTCGGTATCTTCTTCTACGGCCCTTCGGAGCCGCTATCGCACTACATCACCCCGCCGCCCCACACCGTCGACGGCAACAGCGTCGAAGCCCTCCACCAATCCATGGCCCAGGCGCACTACCACTGGGGTATCTCGCCCTGGGCGGCTTATGCACTCGTCGGCGGCGCCATC
>DXEO01000001.1 GCA_019114925.1 Candidatus Corynebacterium faecipullorum
GGCATTGGCACCATCGCTTTCTCCTGGGTCCTTTCCCCTGTTCTTGGTGGTGTTGCCGCCTTCCTGCTCTTCAAGTGGATCAAGGCTTCCATCTTGGTGTACAACGACGCTGCGGACGAGCGCCTGCGCGAGATCAAGGTTCGTCGCGCCGCTCTGCGCAAGGAGCACAAGACCCGCTTCGAGCGCATGAATGAGCTGCAGCAGATTTCCTACACCAACGCCATGGCCCGTGATGCTGCTCTCACCGCGGAAAAAGATTACGACCCAGAGGCACTCGAATCCGACTACTACCGGGATTTGCACTACCTCAACAAGGATCTCGAGGACATCAATGCGCACCGCGCACTGGAGAACTGGGTCCCGCTGCTAGCCGCTTTGGGCGCCATCATTATCTCCGCAATGATGCTCTTCAAGGGTTTGAAGAACACCGGCGTTGACTTCTCCACCCTGGAAAACTTCTTGGTCATGGGCATGGTAGGCGCCGTGGTCTGGATGGCTGTGTTCATCTTCGCCCGCTCGCTTAAGAAGAAGTCTCTGTCGCGCTCGACCTTTCTCCTCTTCTCCTGGATGCAGGTCTTTACTGCTTCGGCCTTCGCGTTCTCACATGGCTCGAACGATATCGCTAACGCGATTGGCCCCTTCGCCGCCGTCTTCGACGTCCTGCAGACGAACCAGATTTCCGACGAAGTCACTGTTCCCCTCCCGGTCATGGTGGCTATGGGTATCGCCCTAATTTCTGGCCTCTGGTTCATCGGCTGCTTCGTTATCCAGACGGTTGGTTCGGGCCTGACTCAGATGCACCCTTCCTCTGGTTTCGCCGCTGAGCTGGCCGCCGCTGCCGTCGTCATGGCAGCGTCCCTCCTAGGCCTGCCGGTCTCCTCGACCCATATCCTCATCGGTGCTGTCCTTGGTGTCGGCATCGTCAACCGCGCCGCCAACTGGAAGCTGATGAAGCCCATCGCCCTCGCGTGGGTTATCACCCTCCCGGCAGCAGCTGCCATCGCAGCCGTGACGGTTTCTATCCTGCGCGTCGCCTTCTAAGGCTTCAGCGCATCACACGCGCACAGCACATAGTGCTCTATCGCCGCGAGTGCCCCAACAACCGGGGTCCTCGCGGCGATTGTGCTTTAGCGACCGGGCGGAGCATGCACCGCCTGATCCGTACACTGGGGCTTCATGAGCGATAACTCCCTGGCCAGATTCTTTTCTGCATTCAACGACATTGAGCAATTTCTCCGCCAGGCTGTTGGGGCGAAGAATTCAGATTCTTTCTGGTGGATTGTTGATCGCGCGCATGACAAACATCTGTTGGGCAAGCGCCAAGCGGAACAGTTGAAAGACTTTGGTAACCTGCGCAATGCCATTGCCCATGGCCGCTACTTCGACGGCGCACCCATCGCTACCCCACACCCACAAGTCATCACGCAGCTGGAAAACCTGCAACGCCTTCTCACAGATCCGCCCACGGCGCAGTCCCTTCTTTCTGACCGTGACGTGACCATTCTTGCCCCCAATACCCCGGTCATGGAGGCCTTGCAGCTTATTAACAAGACCGGCTATTCGCAGATCCCTATCTATGATTCTGGGACGTATCAGGCGCTTCTCACGACAAACGTCATCGCCCGGTGGATTGCAGCCGATTTGGGAGATGACGGCGTGGTCAATGCGGCGTCGATTAGCGCCGTTTTGGAATTCGCCGAGAAGAAGGACCGCGCCGAGTTTCTACCCCGCACAGCCAGCGCGCAAGAAGTCATCGACGCTCTCACAGAGCCCACCGCAGACGGCGTCCATGCCAGCGCAGTTCTCCTTACCGAGCACGGAAAACCTTCGCAGCGTCCGCTGGCTATCGCAACACCGGCAGACCTCGCGGTCTTGGTCGACGCCCTCGAATGGGAATAATCTCCTGGTACGTTATTGTTGACACGTCATAGAAGGGAGAATGGCATGCAATTTGGAGTATTCAGCATTGGTGACGTCACCCAAGACCCCACCACGGGCCGCAGCCCCACCGAGGCCGAGCGCATCCGCGCGATAACGGAGATCGCGCTCAAGGCAGAGGAGGTAGGCCTCGACGTCTTTGCCACCGGTGAGCACCACAACCCACCGTTCGTCCCATCGGCGCCCACTACCCATCTGGCCTTTATCGCGGCACAGACGAAGAACCTAAAACTCTCCACTGCCACCACGCTGATTACCACCAACGACCCGGTCCGACTTGCAGAGGACTACGCCTTTCTCCAGCACCTCGCCGAAGGACGTATCGACCTGATGCTGGGCCGCGGTAACACCGGCCCGGTCTACCCGTGGTTTGGCAAGGACATCCGCGAGGGCCTCCCACTCGCGGTGGAGAATTATCACTTGCTGCGCCGCCTCTGGCGTGAGCCCGTCGTGTCCTGGCAAGGAAAGTTCCGCACCCCGCTACAGGGATTCACCGCTACACCGGCGCCGCTCGACGGGATCCCGCCCTTTGTCTGGCACGGCTCCATCCGTTCCCCGCAGATTGCCGAACAGGCCGCCTATTATGGCGATGGCTTCTTCCACAACAACATCTTCTGGAACAAGGAACACACCGCGAAAATGGTGAACCTCTACCGTAATCGCTATGAATCCTATGGGCACGGCCGTGCCGATCAGGCCATCGTGGGCCTCGGCGGGCACGTTTTCATAGGGTCTACTGAGCAGGAGGCGAAGGATTTCTTCCGCCCCTACTTCGATAACGCTCCGGTCTACGGCCACGGCCCTTCCCTAGAAGAATTCACGGCTCAGACCCCCTTAACGGTAGGCACCGTAGAGCAAGTGGTAGAGCGCACGCTGCAATTTGCTGATTGGGTCGGCGACTATCAGCGCCAGCTTTTCCTCATCGATCACGCCGGACTGCCGCAAGAGGTGGTGCTAGAACAGATCGAAATCCTCGGCACCCAGGTGGTACCCGAGCTTCGCCGCCGCTTTGAGGAACGCCGCCCAGATCATGTACCTTCTGACCCACCGACGCACGCCACGCTTGGTTCCTATGCCCCACACGCGCTGGTCAGCCCTGGAGAGGAGAAATAAATGCGCTCACTCGTGCTTGTTACGGCTGGGCTGTCCTCGCCGTCGTCAACGCGCGCGCTGGGCGACGCCCTCTCATCCGCCACCACCACTCACGTCACCGCCCGGGGTGAGGGCGTGGACATCACCGTCGTGGAGCTACGCGAGCTCGCGGGTGAGCTGGCCGAGGCCATGACCAACTGGGTTGCGCCCACGCCTCGTCTGAACGCGGCACAGTCCGCGGTGCTGAATGCCGACGGTCTCATCGCAGTCAGTCCAGTCTTCCAAGGAAGCTACTCGGGCCTGTTCAAGATGTTCTTCGACACCTTGGAGCCGCATTCCCTGGAGGGACTTCCCACCCTCATCGCGGCCACGGGCGGCTCCAGCCGGCACGCGCTGGTCTTGGACTATGCCCTGCGGCCTCTACTCAACTACCTGCACGCCACGGTGGTCCCCACCGGCGTCTTCCAAGCCACGGAGGACTTTGGCACCGCGGAGGGCGCGCGCAACGAAAGCCGCATCGAGCGTGCCGCTGGGGAGTTAGCGGACCTCATGGTGCGCCCGCTCGACCGCGTCGCTGGGCTTACCGGTCCTCTCAGCGAAACGCAGGAAACGCCGCAGGACAGTTCCGAAGACATACTGGGGTCGGACCCTGCCGGTTTCCGCGCACTCCTCTCCCGTCACGACGGCCAACCGGACTAAGCAGGTATGAAAGGGCTCTCGGTACTATCGTAAAGCGTAACTTATTTAACGCTTCTAAGGAGGTTTGAGCCCACTTGACAATTAGCGTGACCGATATCTTCTCCATCGGCATCGGCCCTTCCTCCTCTCATACCGTCGGCCCCATGCGCGCCGCGAAAGCTTTCCTCGAGGCGCTGGATGAACACCCTGCAAAGGTCCACGTCGTGCTGCGCGGTTCGCTCTCTGCTACCGGCCGCGGCCACGCTACGGATCGCGCCGTAATTTTGGGCCTTGCTGGGTGGGACCCGTTGTCAGTGCCGCTCGACGCCGAGCCGCGCGCTGATGCCTTCATCCCCAGCGAGGGCTCCATCTCAGGCCCTGCAGGTAAGGTGCAGTACAGCATTGATTTCAACAACGAGCCGGTGCCGGAGCACCCGAACTGCCTGATTTTCACAGCCAGGGACGAAGACGGCTCCGTCCTCGCCGAGAACGCGGAGTACTTCTCCGTCGGCGGCGGCTTCATTCTGTCCCGCGAGGAGTACAACGCCCAGCTCGAAACCGACACCGGCGTTCCGGCCGGTGTCGCCGCGGCGACCGCCGAGGACGCCGTTCCTTATGATTTCCAATCTGGTGAGCACCTGCTGCACCTGTGTGCGGCCAACGACATGGCCATTTGGGAAATCGTCGCCGCCAATGAGGCAGTCCTGCACCACGAAGAGGGCGGGCTCGACTATGTCTACCAACACCTCGACCTTGTGTGGGACATCATGCGCGAATGCGTGACCGAGGGAATTTCCACCAAGGGAATCTTGCCCGGTGGCCTCCGTGTCAACCGCCGTGCGCCGCAGATGTACCAGCAGTTGTTGGCCAAGCAGGACGACGAGTCCTGTGGCTTTTCTGCAATGGAATGGGTAAACCTCTACGCGCTCGCCGTCAACGAGCAGAATGCCGCCGGCGGCCGCGTCATCACGGCGCCGACGAATGGCGCCTGTGGCATAATCCCGGCAGTGCTCCATTATGCCCGCGACTTCATGGCGGACTTTACGCGCTCCGATGCCCGCCGCTACCTACTTACTGCGGGTGCCGTTGGCATCATTATCAAGTCCAACGCCTCCATTTCCGGCGCCGAGGTGGGCTGCCAGGGTGAGGTGGGCTCAGCCTCCTCCATGGCGGCGGCCGGCATGGCTGAGCTGCTCGGTGCGACCCCGGAGCAGGTGGAAAATGCCGCCGAGATCGCGCTTGAGCACAATCTCGGCCTGACCTGCGACCCTGTTGGCGGGCTCGTGCAGATCCCCTGTATCGAGCGCAACGCTATTGGCGCCGTCAAATCCATCAATGCCGCTCGCCTGGCCCGCATGGGTGAGGGAAAGCACCACGTCACCCTCGATAACGCGGTGCGCACCATGGCCGATACCGGGCGCGACATGCTCTCCAAGTACAAGGAGACCTCGCTCGGCGGCCTAGCGAAGACGATGGGCTTCACCGTCTCCCAGGTGGAGTGCTAACAGGTGGAGTGCTAAACCAGCTGACGAAGCTGGTTGACGATGTCCCCAACGGGGACGTCGTGCTGCTCGTGCGCGCGCAGGTCCTTGAGCGCCACGGAGCCAGCCTCTAGCTCTTGGTCACCGAGGACGAGCGCGAAGCGGGCGTTGGCGCGGTCAGCGCCCTTCATCGCTCCCTTGAGGCCACGGTCGCCGAAGGACATATCAGCAGAAATGCCGGCCTTGCGTAGGTCATTAATGATGCTGACCATTTTCTGCTTCGCCGCAGCACCCAGGGCCACACCGTAGACGGCCACGCGCTCGTCGACGCCCTCAAGCTCGACGCCCTCTGCCTCGAGGGCCAGAATGGTTCGGTCCACACCAAGGCCATAGCCAATGCCGGACAGCTCCTGCCCGCCAAGCTGGGCCATGAGGCCGTCATAGCGGCCACCACCACCGATGCCGGACTGTGCGCCAAGGCCATCGTGGACGAACTCGAAACAGGTCTTCGTGTAATAGTCCAGGCCGCGGACCATCCGCGGGTTGATAGTGTATGGCACGCCCATGTCATCAAGCAGGCCGGTGACCGTTTCAAAATGCTCGCGGCACTCGGCATTGAGGTGATCGAGCACCAGGGGAGCATCAACAAGCTGCTCTTGGACCTCTGGGCGCTTGTCATCGAGCACGCGCAGGGGGTTGAGCTCCGCGCGGGCCTTGGTTTCCTCATCTAGATCCAGCTTGAACAGGAACTCCTGCAGCTTCTCGCGGTAGGCCGGGCGACAGTCGTGGTCACCCAAGCTGGTCAGCTCAAGGCGGAATTGGCTCAGGCCTAGGCTGCGGTAGGAGCGATCCGCCAAGGCAATGATCTCTGCGTCCAGAGCCGGATCATCCACGCCGATGGCCTCCACACCGACCTGCTGCAGCTGGCGGTAGCGGCCCGCCTGCGGGCGCTCGTAGCGGAAGAAGGGGCCGAAATAGTTGAGCTTCACCGG
Organism: Candidatus Corynebacterium faecipullorum; assembly: GCA_019114925.1. Lineage (GTDB taxonomy): Bacteria > Actinomycetota > Actinomycetes > Mycobacteriales > Mycobacteriaceae > Corynebacterium > Corynebacterium faecipullorum. Next base: position 6,182 of record DXEO01000001.1, read on the forward strand.
AAGCTGGCCGCGGTCAAGGTTGTGTTCAATGACCGCGCGCATGACACCCGCGGTGCCCTCTGGTCGCAGCGTTACGGAACGGTCACCGCGATCGGCGAAGGTGTACATCTCCTTCGACACCACGTCCGTGGACTCCCCTACGCCGCGGGCGAAGAGCGATGTGTCCTCAAAGACGGGGAGTTCGATGTGCTGGAAGCCGGACAGGTGTGCCTGATGCACGAAGGCCTCACGGACCTTGGCAAAGATGGCCGATTGCGGCGGGACGTAGTCCGGCACACCCTTAGGCGCGGACAGGGCTTTGAACTGCTTCTTATCACTCACGCCCTTTAGAGTACCTCCCCCGCTGCGCGTAGAAACGGATTAGTCGCGCGTTCGCGGCGCATGGTCGTGGTCGGGCCGTGGCCCGGCAAGATAGCGAGGGAGTCATCAAGGCCCCACACCGGACCGCGCAGTGAACGTTGCATCGCGCCGTGGTCGGAGTGCGGCAAGTCGGTGCGCCCGATGGAGCCCTTAAACAGCACGTCGCCCGTCAGGGCAATCCCTTCAGCCACGAGGATGACGCATCCCGGCGAATGCCCCGGCGCATGGAGCAGATCGAACTCAAGGCCAACAAGCCTCAACGTTTCTCCGCCGATCAAGTCGCGGCGGTCCGCTACTTGCTTCATGGAGGCAGCAGCAAAGAGCATCTGCGACTCGGGGGACACACCGGAGCCATCCACCAGCATGAACGCGTCATCCGGGTGGATGTAGACCGGTAGGTCAAACTCGGCGGCATCGCGCGTGTGGTCAATGTGGCCGTGGGTGAGCACGACGGCTTTAAACTCCAAGGACTTCTCACGCGCGAGCTGCTCAAGCTTCTCGCGCGTGTGCATCCCTGGGTCCACGATGAACGCCTGAGAACCGTTAGCCACCACATAAGTGTTGGTTTTATAAGGCCCAGCGGCGAAACCGTAGATTTCGGGAGTGCTCATTACTTGAGGGCTGCCAAAGCTGCGTCGTAGTCCGGCTCAGTCGTGACCTCCGGAACCAGCTCGGTGTAGGTCACCTTGTGGTCCTCGTCCGTGACGATGACCGCGCGGGCGAACAATCCCTTGAGCGGGGAGCCTTCCAGGACTAGACCGAGCTTATCGGCGAAATCAGAGCGGAAATCAGAAGCGCTGACGACGTTCTCGATGCCTTCTGCAGCGCAGAAACGCTCCTGCGCGAAAGGCAGGTCGCGGGAGACGGACAGGACAACGGTGTTCTCTAGACCAGCTGCCTCTTCGTTGAACTTGCGCAGCTGTGCCGCGCACACACCAGTATCCACGGATGGGAAGCAGGACACCACCAGGCGCTTACCTGCGAAGTCAGCGTTGGTCAGCTCTGCCAAGTCGGTTCCCACGAGGGTGAAGTCCGGCAGGGAATCACCAACCTTGGGAAGCTCTGCGTTGGTTTCGACGGGTTCATTCTGAAAATTCGTTGTAGCCATGACACCCAAGCGTACTGACCCGCGGGGCGGCTCGCCACGGCGTACAACGGTGCGGTTAGGATGAGTGGGTCGAAAGTTTGTGAACCACCACAGTGAAGGAAACATAGGTGTCTACTAACAGCCAGCGCTTGGATGATGCGCTCAATCAGCTCGATCGCGAGCTGAAGTCCCGTGACCGCAAACAAAAGAGCCGACCGCTAGGCGTCGTTCTCATGGCCGCCGTGGTCATTATCGCCCTCGTTGGCGGTATCTGGTTCCTGTCCACGCGCTCGTCAGAGGAAGAAGAAATCCAGGCCGAAGAGTCCTCCGCTGCGAATACCACCACCGAAGCCCCCACTGCCGAGGCTTTGAGCGGCAAGCGCGCCAAGCCCCTTGGTGAGACCGTCACCTGTGAATACACCGAGTCCGGCGACGCGTCCCGCGAGGTCCCCACTCCGCAGGGCAAGGACATTCCTGCCAAGGGTGAGGTGACCGTCAACTTCGCCACCAAGCAAGGCGATATTGAAATGACTCTTGATCGCTCCCTGGCTCCGTGCACCGTCAACGCGATTACGGACATGATTTCGGCGAAGTACTACGACGACACCGTGTGCCACCGCATGACTGATGGCGGCATCTTCGTCTTGCAGTGCGGTGATCCGTCCGGCAAGGGTTCGGGTGGACCGGGCTTCCAGTTCGCCAACGAGTACCCCACTGATGAGGCCGACGATGCTGCAATGGCCCAGCCGGCGCTGTACCCGAAGGGTTCCATCGCCATGGCTAACGCCGGTGAGGACACCAATGGTTCCCAGTTCTTCATTAACTACAAGGACTCGGAGCTTCCTCCTGCCTACACTTACTTTTGCAACCTGACGGAGAAGGGTCAGAAAACCATCGACGCCATTGCCGCTAAGGGCGTCAAGGATGGGAAATCCGATGGTGAACCCGCTGAAGAGGTTCGCATTACCAAGGCCACCATCGAGAGTTAAGTCTTACCCCCTTTACGGTGATCAGCCTCGCTCACGTTCAGTGAGCGGGGCTTTTCCTTTCCCAACCCTCACTATCCATCGTGGTCTAAGAATTTCTTAAGCTTGAGCTGTTCATTTGGTAGACCATTTCTCACACCCACGCCCTGATCCGAACCAAATCCCAGCTCACATGCGGCGGACAGCAGCCACACAGATTCATCAACTGATTGCCAAATCAATTGCAAAACCCTCAATGCCTCAGTAGCATCTGTGAGGTCTTTGAAATTTCCGAGATGTATAAGGAACGAGAATGAAGCTCTTCTCCCGTAAGGCCCTTGTCGCTGCTGCTACCACCGCTGCCGTTTCCCTGTCCGGCGTGACCGTTGCTAACGCTGAGACCACCACCCCGGAGGCCACCGCTACGGCTACCACCACCCCGGAAGCTCCGTCCACCACCAAGCCGGCCGGTGAGCCCACCCCGACTCCGAGCAAGAAGGACGAGGGCTCCTCTTCTTCCTCTTCTGATGATTCTGAGGGTTCTTCTATCTTCGACATGGATCCGCGCAAGATCCGCGACTGGATCGCTGTCTTCACCGCCATCATCAGCGCTCTGGGCACCGTCATTGCTTTCTACAACAAGAACTTCGCTAAGTAAGTCAGATCGAATAGGTCAGACTTTCCGTTCACATTCGAATCAGATTAGGACACGCCATGAAGTTCTTCTCCCGTAAGTCCATCGTTGCTGCTGCTACTGCTGCAACCATCGCTTTCTCCGGTACCGCAGTTGCTTCCGCAG
>DXEO01000159.1 GCA_019114925.1 Candidatus Corynebacterium faecipullorum
GGCGAGACCATCACGTTCATCAACCCGGTCTCATCCTCCAAGCCAAAGAAGACCACCCCACCCGCTGTCTGCGGGCGCTGGCGGTGCGTGACCACCCCGGCGATGCGCACGCGGGTGCCATCCTCCACAGCCGGCAAATCCGCCGCCGACAGGATGCCGCGGGCCTGCAATTCCCCGCGGACCTGCTCCATCGGCTGCTGGTTGTGGGTCACGCCGGTGCTCGCCACGTCCGCCGCCATGAGTTCGAAAGCGCTCATCCCCGGCAAAGACGGCGCCTCGATAGCAGACAGCCCCGGCAGCATCCCTGCCTGTTCCGTCGCGGCCACGCCCGCCTGCCACAGTGCCTGGCGGCGATCCACCCCAAAGACATCCAAGGCCCCCGCCACGGCGAGGGCCTCCACGTGATCGACGGTGAGGTCGGCGCGGCGGGAGAGATCGGGGACGTCGGCAAACGGCGCGGCCGCTTCAATACGGTCGGCGGCCTTATCACCTAGGCCTTTGATGAGGTTCAGGCCCAGGCGAATGCGAGCCTGGCCGTCCGCGCCCACCACCACGCGCGCCTCGCGGCCCGACTCGTTGACGCTGACCGGCAACACCTCCACGCCGTGGCGGCGCGCATCCTGAATAAGCGACTGTGGCGAGTAGAAACCCATCGGCTGCGCGCGCAACAAGCCCACACAAAACTGCGCCGGGAAGTAGCGCTTAAACCACGCCGAAAAGTAGACCAAGGAGGCAAAAGACTGCGAGTGTGACTCCGGGAAGCCATAGGCGGCAAAAGCCACGATCTTGGCCCACAACTTATCCGCTACCTCCCCGACAATCCCGTTGCTCTCCTCTAGCCCGTCGTAGAAACGCTGCTTAAGCGCTGCCATCTTGGCCGGCGAGCGCTTCGAGCCCATTGCGCGCCGCAGGTCATCCGCCTCCGCGCCGCTAAAACCAGCGGCATCGACCGCAATCTGCATCAGTTGCTCCTGAAAGAGCGGAATCCCCAGCGTCTTGCCCAGGGACTTTTCTAACACCGGATGGTCATAGGTCACCGGCTCCTTGCCATCGCGGCGGCGCAGGTAGGGGTGCACCGACCCACCCTGGATGGGGCCGGGACGGATGAGCGCGACCTCCACCACGAGGTCGAAGAAGACCCGCGGCTTGAGCCTCGGCAGCGTGCTCAGCTGCGCGCGCGATTCCACCTGGAACACGCCCACCGCATCCGCGCGGCAAAGCATGTCATAGACTTCCGGGTCAGCCAGGTCCAGCTCCCATAAGTTGACCACCCGGCCGGTAGTCTCCTCCACCAAGTCCATCATGTGGTGCAGCGCTTCGAGCATGCCCAGGCCCAGCAGGTCGAACTTCACCAGCCCGGCCGCCGCGCAATCATCCTTATCCCACTGCAGCACCGAACGATTCTCCATGCGCGCCCACTCCACGGGCACGACATCCGCAATCGGCCGATCACACAGCACCATTCCGCCAGAGTGAATACCCAGGTGGCGCGGCTGGCCCAGGAACTGCTCGGCCAAGGTTTCAACATCCGAAGGCGCGGGCGCAATGCCCTTCGACCAGGCATCGGCCGAGCCCTGCGGGTAGCCCAGCGCGCGGGCAGCATCCCGCAACGCACCTTTGCGGCGATACGTAATCACGTTGGCTACCTGCGCCGCCCGCTCGCGGCCATGCTTGGCATAGACGTACTGGATAACCTCCTCACGCCGCCCGGATTCAATATCAATGTCAATATCCGGCGGACCATCGCGGTCCGGGGAGAGGAAGCGCTCAAAGAGCAGGCCCGCGGAAATCGGCTCCGCGTTCGTAATCCCCAGCGCGAAACACACCGCCGAATTCGCCGCCGACCCACGCCCCTGACACAGGATATTTTCCCGTTTACAAAAATCCACCAGATCACACACAATGAGGAAGTAGCCAGGAAAGCCCAGCTGCTTCACCACACCCAACTCATACCGCATCTGCTCCCACGCCCTGCGCCGAATCTCCTCGGGGCGCGTGGCATAGCGCGCTACCGCGCGCTCGAAGGTGAGGTGCTCCAGCCAGGACATCTCGGTGTGACCTTCCGGCACGTCGAAATCAGGCAAGTTCGGGGCGAGCGCCTCCCACGTGAAGCTGCATTCCTCGAGGACGCGGACGGTCTCCGCAATAAGCTCGGGGCGCTCAGGCAGCAGGCGCGCCATCTGTTCCCCGGAGCGCAGCCAGGAGGAGCCCATGGGGTGGGAGTTGGGGGAGGCGTCGGCAAGCGCGAGGCGTCTAGACAGGGCTTGTTTGGCTCCTGCCAACCGCGCGTGTTCACGTGTGGCAGCAGCCGGATGGGCGGAAGCGATGGCGCGCGGAACCGGCAAGGAATCCAGCACTAGGTGGTGGTCCGCGTCCTCCGGGAGCTGGGTACATGCGTACTCCAGAACCATGCTGTCTATTTTTATTCCATCGACCAGAAGGTCGAAATGCTCCGCCCACTCCCAGCCCACCAGGAAGAGGCATTCATCCTGCAGCTGCGCACCAATCTCCGCTAAAGAAGGATA
>DXEO01000160.1 GCA_019114925.1 Candidatus Corynebacterium faecipullorum
CTTGGTGAGCGCCTTCATTTCATTATGGAAACGGGCGCGGGAAGCTTCATCACGGACCTCATCCAACAGCACCTTGACGGCGAGCTCACGGGAAAGGTCCGGATCCGTGGCATGAAAAACCTGCCCCATGCCGCCTTCACCTAGCAGGTACACGTTGGTGTAGCGCTTCTGCTGGGTCAGCCATTGCACGAAGTAGGAATTAGTCACTGCCCCATTGGACCATATGTACTTGGCAGCATGATGTTGCCATGTCCCAACGCCCCCAAATGGAGGGTACTTAAGCGCGGTTCCGTCCAGTGTTGCAAGGCCGGTTATGCTACGTGTTGTTCTCTACTGTTTTCCAAGGACCCTATGACGACCCCAGGATTTGGCACTAACCATCACGAGCATAAGACTCCTACACCGGTGTCGGGCCAGCCTCGACAGCCCCAATCGGAGCAGCGCAACCTCGTTCCGATCATCTGCGCGATCGCAATTCTCATTGCGCTGGTGATCGCAGGCCTCGTAATCTGGTACGACGTCCGCTCCACCAGCCAACAAACGTCCAACGCCAGCGAAACCTCGGAGCAGACAGCCCCTCAGGAGGAGGCTGCCACCCCAGAGGAGACTGCTGCGCAGGAAGATGAAGAAGCAGACGACACACAAGCACCGAGCGAGCAGGCTCCAGGAACATCAGTGAGTGCCGGGGCTGCCGACGTCCCCGAGGGGCTCACTGCTGCCGGTTGGTCCGATTTCCCTGAGGCACGCTGCCAACAGGGTGAGGATATGATCTTCGCCGCGCATGGCACCGATCCCGATTCACACATTGTGGTCTGTGAGAAACAGGACTCCCTCTTCTACCGCGGTGTCTGGCCCAGCGGCGCTGCCTTTGGCCCGGCGCGTGGTGAAGGTGATTCCTTCAGCGCCACGATTCTTGATCCAACCAGCGGGAAAGACACCGGCTCCGTGCTGAACATCCGCGGCACGGACTATGACATCGACGGCGAGGCCGGCGAATTCGAGGACTACTGGCCGCGCTAGCGCCTTTACATCGCTCGTGCTTCTTAAACAGCACCCTGCTGGCATCCCGCATCGGGCCACTCGACCTCTGCGGCGGCCAGTTGTTTGACCACGCGGCTCAGCATTTGCTGCGCTTCGCCATAATCGCCGGAGGGCGCTGCGGCATAGATCGCCACTGCCACCGTGTGCCCGCCTAGGGTGATTAATCCCATCTGGCGGGCTTCATAGGAGCCGTCCTCGGCCGGCCCCCATCCGCCTTTCATCACCGCGCCCTCTAAAGTCCGGAGGCCATAGTTCTGTGCGGGATCCGGCTGTCCCATGGCTGCGAGGATCGGATCCGCGCCTTCTTGGCACCCCAGCGCTGCGGTGAATTCTGCTTGTTCGGACACCGACCACTGGGTTTGGCCGAAGGCGCTGAAACCGGGGCGCGGTGGCGTAGCGGGGACCGTGGTTGTGCCAATGATGGCCTGGGTGGCTTGTGCGGCCTGTGCTCCCCCACCGAGGGCCTCCCAGAGAGAATCGGCCGCGGCGTTATCGGAATAAGTGATCGCCCGGGATATGGTATCGGGATCCGCCACCCCGGCGCGTTCGGCGGCGATGGCCAACGGGACTTTCGCGGTGGACCACGCTGCAAGCGGACCTGTGATGCCGGCCGCTGCAACGGTTCCTGAGCCGGCCACCGCGATTCCGGTGCCGGGATTGTCTGCGGCGATGGCGTCGACGGCTTCCTGAAGGTCGGTGGCTTGAATCACGGTTGGTTCCTTGTCGAGGGCTGAATCAGCGGCGGGTCCATCAGATACCTCTGCCCCGGAGTCAGGCAGCGTGGGCTGCGGGCTGCTCGCCGGAGCGCTGGGCTCAGGCGTGGAGACATCACCAATAGTGCAGGCGCTTAGCGACGCCCCCGCGAGCCCCACCAGCGCTGCCAGTACTGCCCTCCGGCGCTGCGGCTGTGCGGGGCTGTGGCCTCGGATTGCTACCTCTTTCATTGTTGACCGCCTGAGCATTAGAGGATGAGCACAACCGCGTTGTTGCCGCCAGTACAGGTGACAAATTCACCGTTATCGGAGCAACCCATGGTGTAGGTGATCTTGGTAACTGGGCTGAAGGCCTTAATGGTGGCATCCAGCTCGCGGGTTTCCACGTAGTGCTTGACGTACTCATCGCGCACAACGTTGGCGAAAGGTTCCGTCGTTTCCACTGTTCCACGGTAGACACTGTTGAAGTTGCCGCCCGGTTCGTTGTTGCGCGCGGCGTCGTTCGCCGGAATCGCTCCCTCAGGCAAGTCAGGGTGCTCGGGGCGCTTTTGCGACTGCGAGGTTGTCGTGGGCTGCTCTGTCGTCTTTTCAGAGTTCTCCGCGCTCCCCGCGCTCTCCGTGTCATCCTGTGCGCTCTCGTTCTGCTCGGTGAATTGCGCGGTGGTCAGGGGCGAGCCGGCTTGGGAACTTGAGTCGGCATGCTTGAAGAAAAAGATGTAGGCCAGCGCAGCCATAACGAGGACGACCGCCAGGATCAGCACGGCGATAAGCACAAACTTGCCGGAGTTGGAGGAGCTGCCGCTTCCGCCACTCCCCTGAGAATAGCCAGCGGGGTACCCTGCTGGCTGCTGGGCATACTGTCCACTACCGTCCTGCGGCATTTGCTGGGACGAGAATTGCTGCGTCTGGAACTGCTGTTGTTGGCCGTACTGGCCCGATTCACCGGAGGCAACAAAGGGGTTTGAGTAATTGCGCTCGCCGGATTGCGCATAATTCTGATTGTTTCCCGTGTTCTGCGGGTAGCTCTGGGGCGGCAGGGGGCGCTGTTGCGTCGGCGGCGCTTCAAAATCCGCGGTTTCCGGGTGGGAATCTTTACGGGAAGGCTGCGGCTGGCCGCTATTTCCCTGCGGGTGCTGTGCGCCGAATCCATGGTTGCGATCTGAGTCAGTCACCGAAGCCTCCGTAGATCTAGACGTTCTGGTTATGCCCTATGGGCGTTTTCTATCTTTCTTATCTTTGCACAGCTACCACGGCTGTGGTGAGGTTCGTGCGTCGTTCTTCAGTCACGACGCCGTATTTCCACGACTTTTTCGATTCTGGTGGGGAGTATTCCCACGAGTTTGTATCTCTGCCCGCGCGGACAGCGGTAGAGGGTTTAGATTATTAGAGGTATCTCAATGCTCTATCTCCCCTGTGCACGGAAAGGTTGTTATTCTCCCGGTCATGACGTTTCCTACCGGCCCTTCGGGCACTCCGCCACGCAATTCCGGTTCCTCCGGCTTCGGTTCACCCGCTCCGGGGTTTGGCCGCCCCGGCGCCCCCGGCGGTGCTAACGGCCCGCAACAGGCCGGCCCGGGCAGTTCTCCGAGCGGGTTCGGCAACACTCCACCGTTTGGTGGGCAATCTGCTACCCCCAGCTCACAGCCTTTCGGCGGGAGTGCTCCAACTCCGCCGAGTCCGCCTCAACCCACCACGTACACCGCTCCGGAACCGCCGAAGGGCAAAGGTCGTTTCAGCGGTGCCATCGCCGCGCTGATTGCTCTGCTCGTCATCCTGGCTGTCGTTCTCGGCGTCAGTGCGTGGTTTATCTGGGGACGCGAGTCCTCCGACGCCAGCCACACCGGTGTTTCCTCCGAACCGACCTCAACAGCCACGCTTTCGGGAACTCCTCTTGCTACCAGCGGCCGTATCGATACCGACCTGGAAGCAGACGGCGTGGTCATTGCCCGCACTTTCTTCCCGGATTCCTATGTCTCGCGCTCCGGCAGCACCAACATCGCTGATGTACAGCTGGCCGAAGGCCATAGCCAACTCAACGCGGTCTTTGGTTTCAGCGATGACCGCGAAAATTCCGATGTTGCCAGCGCCACCGTTACCGTCAACAGTGCTGACGGTGCTGAGCTCGCTTCCTTCGAAGTCTCGGCAGAGGAGGCTGTCGAAATGCCCATCAACATCGCAGACCACCAGGACCTGCGCTTTACTTTTACCTATAAAGACACCGACGGCAATCCTGCGGACAACACTGGCTTCGCGGTGGCTTCCCTCCACGCGCAGTAGTGCACCCCTCACGCAGTGGCTCCGCATCTGCCCTAGTTGTCAAAACTATTGCCTGTTTTCGAATGATAGGGCGATCTTCGTCGTTTAGGGCAGTAGTTGGCCTCTAGGGACAACTCCCATGTATGCGAAAGCCGCCTCCCCTTCCCACGCAGTGACGCGCTGGAATGAAGGAGGCGGCTGTGCGCTGCCCACGGCAGCGGCATATTCAGGGTTTAGTGGAAGAAGTGGCGAGTGCCGGTGAAGTACATGGTCACCCCGGCCTTTTTGGCGGCCTCGATGACTTCCTCATCGCGGATGGAGCCACCCGGCTGCACCACGGCCTTCACGCCGGCTTCGAGGAGAACCTCCAGGCCATCGGCAAACGGGAAGAAAGCATCGGAAGCAGCGAAGGAACCTTCGGTGCGGTTGGCGCCGTCGGCCAGCGTGTTAGCGCGCTCCACCGCGAGCTTGGCGGAATCGACGCGGTTGACCTGGCCCATGCCGACACCCACGGTGGCGTTGTCCTTGGCCAGCAGGATGGCGTTGGACTTCACCGCGCGCACGGACCGCCAGGCGAATTCGAGCTGTGCCAAGTCAGACTCGTTCAGTGCCTCACCCGCAGCCAGCGTCCAGTTGGCCGGGTTATCGCCCTCTGCCTGGTAGGTATCAGGCTCCTGGGTGAGAACGCCGCCGGAGATGAACTTAACTTCCTCCTTCGGCGCTTCATACTCTGCCTGCAGCACGCGCAGGTTCTTCTTGGCCTTGAGAACCTCGACGGCGCCCTCTTCGTAGGACGGAGCCACGATAACCTCGGTGAAGATCTCCTTGACCTGCTCGGCCATCTCCACGGTGACCTCGCGGTTGACAGCAATGACGCCGCCGAAAGCGGACATCGGGTCGCAGGCGTGAGCCGCGCGGTGAGCAGCCGCGATGGACTCCTCAGACACCGCGATGCCGCACGGGTTGGCGTGCTTGATGATGGCCACGCACGGGCGCTCATGATCCCAGGCGGCGCGCCAGGCGGCGTCAGCATCCTGGTAGTTGTTGTAGCTCATCTCCTTGCCGTTGAACTGCTTCGCATTGGCCAAACCAGTGGTGCCGATGCGGGTCACGGTCGCGGACTGGTGGGAGTTCTCGCCGTAGCGCAGCGGGGTGGTCACCTCGCCGTCGCTGAGCTGTTCGACGAACCATGCGGACACCGCGGCGTCGTAATCAGCGGTGTGCAGGAAAGCATCGCGGGCGAGGCCCCGACGCTCTTCCAAGGTGAAGCCGCCATTGGCCACGGCCTCAGCCACATCGCCGTAGCGGGCTGGATCCACGACGACAGCAACGGAAGGGTGGTTCTTGGCAGCCGCGCGCACCATGGATGGACCACCGATATCGATCTGCTCCACGCAGCCATCAAAGTCCGCGCCGGAAGCCACAGTCTCGCGGAATGGGTACAGGTTGACCACGACGAGCTGGAAGGGCTCTACCTCCAGCTCCTCCAACTGCTTCAGGTGGTCCTCCTTGCGGGTATCCGCGAGGATTCCTGCGTGCACGCGCGGATGCAGGGTCTTCACGCGGCCTTCGAGGCACTCCGGGAAGCCGGTGAGCTTCTCGACGGGCGTGACATCAATGCCCAAGTCCGCGATCTTCTTCGCGGTGGAACCGGTGGAAACGATCTCCACGCCAGCGTTATCAAGTGACCGGGCAAGGTCTTCCAGGCCGGTCTTGTCATAAACGCTAATTAGCGCGCGCTTGATGTTCTTACGATCTTCGCTCATGGTACGGGGACTTAAGCCTTCCTTGCGGTAATGAGATAGTTAAAGCTGAATGCTGAGTTCCTCGCCCTCCACGCGCATGGCGCGAAGGACGGCAACGATGAGTTCTCTTTCGACCACTTTGATGCGCTCGTGCAAACTGGCTTCATCATCCTCTGGCAGGACCCGGACGGGTTCCTGGGCAATGATGGAGCCGGTATCGACACCAGCATCAACGAAATGGACAGTCGAGCCTGTGACCTTGGCGCCATAATCCAGCGCATCGCGCACGCCATGCGCGCCTTTGAAGGCAGGCAAGAGCGCAGGGTGAGTATTGATGGTGCGACCTTCGAAGCGATCCAGAAAATCCTTCCCCAGGATCTTCATAAAACCTGCGGAAACAACAACGTCTGGTTGCGCAGTATCCACTGCGGCAACCAGACGCTTATTCCATTCAGTGCGGTCAGCACCCATCTCTACAACCTCGGTGGCGATTCCCGCCGCCTGTGCGCGCTCAATGCCTTGGCAGGGCACGTCCGCGATGACTTTCACAACGCTGTAGTGCTCATCCTGGCCATCCAAAATGGCCTGCAATAAAGAGCCGGTTCCAGAAACCAGAACCACGACGTTGAGGCGGGCAGTAGCAGCGGGCTGATGCGGTATAGTCACGCGCTACAGCCTAGCCGCTACCGCCGCGAACCGGAGAATTTCACTCCTTAATGGAGCCTTCGGGCTCTTCGCTCTCCTCTGTGTCTGGGGCATGCTCCGCATCGCCCTCCTCATCCGCTACTGCTTCATCCTCGACTTCAGCTTGGGAGTCGGCTTCAGCATCACCCGTTTCCACGATTTCTTCCCCACTCACATCAGCCTCAGGCACAGCCTCTACCTCAGCATCACCCCCTACTTCGGAATCGGCTTCCACCGTATCAGCCTCCGCTTCGGCATCAGTTTCTTCCTTGACGCCAGACGCATCCTCGGCGTCAGTCTTGACCTGGGCTTCTGCGTCGGTGTCAGTATCGGCGTCGGCGTCTGCCTCTGGGCCAGGGTCGGCGCCAAGCGCTGCCTGATCCTCCTCGTGTTCTTCCTGAGCCGCGCTGGTGGAGTCCTCAGTGGCCTCCTCATCGCGCTCGGCTGCAGCCGAATCTTCCAGCTCAGCAACCGGGGCGGCAGCGCGGCGCGCACGCCACGCCGTCACTGCCTGTGCGGCGGCAAAAGCGCAGCCTACGACAAGGCACCACAGGGAGCTCAAGCCCACCGCGGTCCATACCTCAGGTCCTGTGTATCCGTACACGCCCAGCGTTCCGGAAACACCGTAGATTGCCACGAGGGCGGCCACTGCCACCGTGGCGGTTGCAACGAGCACGACCTGGAAAGACACCAGGGCGCGGCGCCGAGCAAATGCCGCCACGGCCGCGATGGCTGGAATCACCAACAGCACCGCAAACCAGGGGCTAATAGAAGGCGGAACCGCGGCGGCCAAAGGCAGCGGAGGAAGTGGAGCCACATGGCCGCTAAAGAGGCTCACGCTGGTTCCCTCACCAATGTGCATCTCCGAGCCGCTCAGCACTGCGCCGGCTGCCACCGCGGCGTTGGGCAGGTACACAATGCTCACCAGAAACAGGCCGATTGTTCCCAGCGCATTGAGCACTGGATAGCTGGCAAGCATGTCCGCCTGGCGTGACCAGCCGAATCCCCACAGAACCACCACGAAAATAAGCCCAGTCGCAACGAGGTACCCGAGGTAGCTCAGGCCGATACGCGCGGCGTCGACAAACACGCGCGGAACGCCGCTGCGCTTTGCCAAGGCCTTCCACAAGCGCGGCCCCATGCCACCAATGAGGGCAACCACATGAAGTAGAAGCATGCGAGGAAGAACGCGATAGAGCTCCGGAGGAAAAACGTCATAGACTTTCCCGGCATCCCACAGCATCAACCACGCAATGACAGTCAGGACGAGTGGCACCACCAGCACGCAGGCACTCAAGACAAGCAGGTCGTTAATGCTCACCTTATCCTTCACCGCTGCGCGCACGCGGCGGCCCACCAACCAGGCCAAGAGCAATGCAGGCAGGGCCGGAATGAAGCCCACATCAATTCCGCCAGCGCGGATAGGTGCAAGGTTGAACACCATCCAGGCCTCCCCGACGATGGTGTTCAGCCACGCCGACGGGGAACTGGTGAGAAGAAGTGCTGCGATGGCGACCACCAGGATGCCGAGGACAACAACGAGGTGCGGAACACCGACGACGATGAGCATACGGCGAATGCGCCCGCGCAGGGTTGTTGGGGCCTGCGCGCGCCGGGCACGTGCCTTGTCGGACTCGATTCCTTTAATACGCTGTGCCGGATCCCGGCGATCCCGCCGGTGCCCTCGCTCAGAGTGCTCAGTACCATCACCGCGTCCGCGCACGTGCGCGCGCGGACGGGCAGACGACCTGGACTGGGGACTCGTGTTCTTGTTCATTGGCGTCCACTTTGCCACGGCCGCCTCCCCCACCGGGGGTGGCGCGACGAGGTCTGATTCAAAAGGTCGGGCACACCCCCGAACGGATGCTCTTTATCAGACTCATCTGTAGTTCCATCCGCACATGAGAATCACCCACGCGCACCTCGTTGCTGGAAATCGAAAGCGCCGCCAAAGATTCACTTCATTCACAGGAATCGGCTACCGTATCAGAACACGCAACGCTTTCGACGTATCAAGAAGAAAAACAACAATCCGGCTTGCTCCGCTCCCACCGAAACGCTACTGTTACATCTCGTTGGTAACAGGAAGGTCACAATCGGATAACCAACCAGGTTTAGATGTAACGATTGTTCTGGCTGGACGATAGTAAATTAGGACGGAAGTAGAGTTCATGCGAAGCAAGACTCAGCGAAGCGCAGGTCGCCACCGGAAGATCGCCTCCTCGCAAACTGCGAAGGGACGTTTAGCGGTAATGACCGTCGCCGCAGGCGCCGTATCCACCGCAGGTGTTGGCGGCGCAGCAGCTGGCACCATTCAATCCGCTGGCACTGGTGAGACCAAGGCGCAGTCCATCGACTACACCTTGCAGGCAGATACCGATCCACTCAAGGACGCACAGGCCGCCGTCGAGGATGCCGCACCACAGATCCTCTCCATCGCTGAGACCAAGCCGGTCGCTGACCTAGCTACCCAGCTCGACAAGGCCATTCAGGCCGCCGATGCGCGCGCAGCTGCTGACGAAGCCAACCGTGCACCGTCCGTTGCCCGCCCGGCAGAAGGTACTTTCACCTCTGGCTTCGGCCCCCGCTGGGGCTCCTTCCACTCCGGCATTGACATCGCCAATGCCGTGGGCACCCCGATCCTCTCCGTCATGGACGGCACTGTCATCGATTCCGGCCCTGCCTCCGGCTACGGCCAGTGGATCCGCATCAAGCACGATGACGGTTCTATGAGCGTCTACGGCCACATGCAGACCCTCGACGTCGCTGTGGGCGAGCGCGTCCA
>DXEO01000161.1 GCA_019114925.1 Candidatus Corynebacterium faecipullorum
CGCGACCAAGCCCGCCTCGACGCCGAGCTCGACGATTAGACCGCGCTGCCCGGCCTATCCCCCATCCATCCCGCCCTTCGCGCTCACCGTGAGCGGGAACGAGCGATTCTTTTAGATGCCGGTGAGCGCAAAGGGCGGGTTTCTGATTTCCACGCCTAAGCGCTCACCAGCGCGATGGCACGCCTCCACGCCAGGTTCCCGGTGAGCGCGAAGGGAGCTTTGCTTGCCGACGCCCCCTTCCCGCTCACCGCAGCATCAAAAAAGACCCCACCGGCCAACGCTGGTGAGCGCGAAGGGCAGGTGCGGTGCGGAAGGGCAGGCAGGGCGGAAGGGGTTAAGCCGGCTCGGTCTCATGGACCACGACCGGCGCCTTGGGTTTCGAGCGGAAGGTCCACAGCTTGTTGAAAATGAAGTTAATCGGCATCGCCACCACGATGGAAATAGCGTTGGCCCAGTAGTACATCGTGCGGAAGCCCGTGGAGTCATCGAAAATTTGGGGCGGCAGCTGCAGTGGCGAGGTGGGATTCATCAGCAGGTACTGCACCGCGAGGGTCACCAAATATGCCCCGATACCCGTGATGAGGAACGGGAAAAAGCCGCGTAGCCAAGACACCTTGTTGACGGACTTGAACGTCCACATACGGTTGAGCTGGTAGTTCCACGTATTCGCAACTAGGAAGGCGATGGTGGAAAAGAGCATGAACCAGCGCACGTGAAACTGGGTACCGAAGAGATTGAACATCGCGTCATGCGGCGTAGCGCCGAACCAAGCCAAACCGCATTTCGCAGCCACGATCGAGGTCGCAATGTTGACCAACGTGCCCGAGCCGCCAACCAGACCGAACTTAATGAACTGGCCAAGATTCGAGGCAAAGCGAGCAAAGCTCAGATCCGCCATGGACACGCCCTTCGTACAAAATGCTCAATTATGATGAATAAAACTTCGTACGAGTTTAGTCCGTCGCTCAGCGCAAACTAAAACGCGCGCCGCAATAGCGCCCAATCTCACAGCTTAAACTCACGCTTCTCGCCCGAAAGCGGGTCCTTAAAGCTCATCGCGATGTGAGAAAGCTGCAGCGGCGTGGAAAAATCGTAGAGGGACAACCCACGATCCACCGGATACGTATCATCCCCCACAATCGGATGCCCCAGGTGGTTAAGTACCACGCGGATCTGGTGGGTGTGGCCGGTCAGTGGCCAGACATCGGCAATCGTTCCACTAGCGCGCACACGGGTCACCGTAGGCGTGCCGGTAGGATCCACGCTGACCTGGCGCCTGCCAGGCACGCGCCGCATGCCCAGCCGCACCGTGCCGTCGAAGGAAAAGGGCGCGGCCACCCGCGCCCGGTAGTGCTTCACCACCGCACGCTCCTGAAAAAGCTGCTGGTACGTAGCGCGCGTGCAGGGATTGCGCGAGCACAGCACCAAGCCCGACGTCAACCGGTCCAGCCGGTGCAGCGGCACAATAGAGTCCTCCCCGTAATCCACGCGCAGGCGGGTCTGGAGGGTCTCGCGCACGATACGTCCGTTCGACGTCGTGGGAAGAAAGTGCGGCTTGTCGACGACTATCAGGTCCCCATCCTCATACACCACCCGATAGTCAAAGGGAATGGGCGCTTCGGAAGGTACCGCAGGGTGATACCACGCCAGTGTCGGGCCGGGCAGCACAGTGCCCGGTTCCAAGCGGGTGCCGGGCGAAAACGCGGAATCGCCCGCCTCACCTGCCCAGTAGGTAGGAGTGGCGGGCACGATACCGGTGAGCATCACCTTGCGCGGGCTAATCCCCTCCCGCGCCGGCGGGCGAAAAGCCACTTATTTGGCCAAGCGCGCGACGGCTGCGGCAATCCGCTCATCGGTGCCGTTCAGGCCGATGCGCACGTACTGCTCGCCTGCTGGGCCGTAGAAATCACCGGGGGCAACGAGGATGCCGTGCTCAGCCAGCCAGTCGACGGTCTCGCGGCAGTTCTCACCGCGGGTTGCCCACAGGTAGAGCCCGGCCTCGGAATGCTCGATCCTAAAGCCCGCGCCGATCAACGCCCGCATGAGATCCACACGGCGCGCGGCATAGCGTTGGCGCTGGAGGGCTTCGGAGGGGTCGTCGTCAAGCGCGGCGATCATGGCCGCCTGGATGGGCCCTGGAACGATGAGACCTGCGTGCTTGCGCAGCTCCAATAGCTCCGCGATGAGCTGGGCATCGCCCGCGAAGAAACCCGCGCGGTAGGAGGCCATGTTCGCACTCTTGGACAGCGAATGCATGGCGATGAGCCCGGTGTTGTCGCCATCGGTCACACGCGGATCCAGGATGGACACCGGCGGGTTCTCATCATCCCACCCCAAGCCCATGTAGCACTCATCCGAGGCCACGATGGCATTGTTCGCGCGCGCCCAGGCGACGATCTCACGCAGCTTCTCGACGCCCAACACCTTGCCCGTCGGATTCGACGGCGAGTTGATGAACACCAGCGAGGCATCCTGGAAATCCTCGTCCGCGCGCAGCGGCTTAGCACCGGCCAGGAGTGCACCGACTTCATAGGTGGGATAGGCCACCGTCGGGAAAGCCACGGTCTCCCCACGCATGCCCAGCAAAGTGGGCAGCCAGGCGATGGCCTCTTTGGTGCCGATGACCGGCAGCACCGCGTCCACGTTCATGTTGTAGCGGCGCTGCAGCGCCTTCGCGATGGCCTCGCGCAGCTCCGGGGTGCCCTGAGTCTGCGGGTAACCGGGAGCCTCGGCCGCTGCGGACAGCGCTAGCTGCACGCCAGGGGCAACCGGATCGACGGGATTGCCTACTGATAAATCGACGATCCCGTCCGGGTGCGCCAGTGCTTTCTTCTTGGCGCCAGCAAGCGAGTTCCACGGAAAATCCGGGAGTGTGCGTCCAAGCGGCGTGCGGCTCATGGTCTACTCCTGATTCTGGGGTGGGAGTGCAGCGATCATCGGGACGTCAAAGTCCTGCGGGCCAAGAGCTGCTGCGCCACCCGGGGAGCCGAGATCATCGAAGAAGGCGGCGTTGGCATCGTTGTAGTCCAGCCACTCATCCGGGACATCATCCTCGTAGAAGATGGCCTCCACCGGGCAAGCGGGCTCGCAGGCGCCGCAGTCCACGCACTCGTCCGGGTGGATGTAGAGCATGCGCTTGCCCTCGTAGATGCAGTCGACCGGGCACTCTTCAACGCAGCCGCGGTCCATCACGTCGACGCATGGCTGCGCGATGGTGTAAGTCATAAGGTGTTTAAACTCCTGTGTGTCACGGGTTTTCTACGACTAACAGTATGCTACTCCGAGGTGAAAAATGGCCAAACGCTACCCGCGATTCCCGCGGCGAACAGCAGCAGGCTGAGAATATTATTGGGTAGCAGGCTACCGTCACCGATGGCGGCTCCCAGCATGAACGCGAGAAAACCTCCCACCCACGCCAGCCCGGGCACACCGGCGATGTAGGGATTCTCACTCCACAGGCGGGCTGTGCGGGTCAACACTCCGTTGAACCAGAAGGCAATGAGGATGGTGATGGGAAAGGCCATCCCGGACTCGCCGGGCCACGGTAGACGAGCGGTGAGATAAACCACTTCGAGAGTCAGCGAGCAGAGTGCGCCTAAGACGAGCCACACTAGGCCCCCGAATTGCTCGCCGCGAGAGAAATCAGTACGAATGGCGCGCTCGGTCACTTCTCCCCCAGCAATGAATCCTGTGGCTCTCCCTGCCCCAATTGGTAGAACTCTTGACGCAGCAGAGGCATGGTGAGCAAGTTAGACAAGGCATAGGCTGCGGGAACCACTGCGGGGTCCTTTAGACCCGCCTGGGCGGAGTGCGGGTTGACGGTGGTGAGGGAGCCGTCGGCAAGCCAGATCTGCGTGGCGTGGGCCAGAATCGCCGCACGCTTGGCGCTGAGAGCCGCGTCAGTGAGCTCGTAGGTGATATCGCAGCCAGCGTTGGTGAAGTTGTCCAAGTACGCCTTATCCGGCAGACTCCAGCCCTCCGGAGGTGTGACAGCCTCGAGGCCTCGATAGTGCGCGGTGCGCTCGAAGACGGCCCACAAAATCTGCTGCTCCGGCTCGGCAGCCGCATGCACGGCCTTGTGCACGGCGATATGGTCGGGGTGCCCGTAGCCGCCGTCCGGTCCGTAGGTCAGCACCGCGTGTGGTCGCAGCGCAGCGAGGTGGCTGCGCAATGACTCTGCGGCCTCGTCTACGCGGTTCACTAGGGCCCGCGGATTCTCGTGAGCGGGCGAGCCTTCCATCCCGGAATCACGGAAGTACCCGAATCCGCCCAACTGAATACCCTCGACCCCTAAAGCGTCGAGCGCGTGCTTGAGCTCCCAAGCACGGAAACCTCCCAGCTGATCGGTTTCTGCGAGGCCTTGATAAGGCTCGCCGATGATCTCACCTTCCTCACCCAGTGTCGCGGTAATCACGGTGACCTGCGCCCCGCGCGCGGACAAGTCCGCCAGCGTGCCGCCGGTAAAGAGCACCTCATCATCCGGGTGAGCGTGAACAGCCACGACGCGGTAGCCCGCGAGATCCTTAATCATCGTCTTTCCTCCACTGCGGTGCGCTAATCAAACCGGAATCCCAGTCCTTAATGCTTTGTCCGGGGCCAACAATACCCTTGCCCAAAGCGTGGACTCGCACCTCATTGAGCAGCGGGACGAAGAGCACTTCTTCTCTGTTGAGGTGCTCCACCCGCTCTTCGGCGGCCTCAGAATCCAGCTCACCGGAGAGGATGCCAAGGGCGGTCTCTGCGGAGTTTTCTGGGCAGAATCCCGACAACGTTGCCGCTGGGCGCGTCGGCGTTGCGCACACGAAGTAATTGGCCAAGCTCATCGCATCGCTGCCGTTCTCATCCCACGCCACCACGGCATCCACCTTGCCCGCCGGAAGCAGATCCGAGGTAATAGTGGTCAGGCGTTCGGTGACGACCTCCGCGTCAATAGACTTGGCTTGCAGCACGTCCACAATGGTGGTGGCCGCCGCCAAGGCCGTGGGATTTTGAGGATCCACGCCGATGCGCACGGGCTTGCGTCCCGCCCGCTCCCGCAGCGGGGCGAGCTCCGCATTGCTGTCAAAGGGGTTGTTCCCAGGCTCCAGCTCTGAGGCGCGGCCGGTGGCCAAGCGGGCTATCTGGTCGGTATCCAGAAGCGAGGCCAACGCGCGGCGCTGGGGCTGCTCGTTGAGAGCGCCCTCTGCAGCGGACATTTCCAAGCGGAGCTGTCGTTGCCGTGTCACCACGCCGGTATTGACATTGCTGAGCAGGCTCAAGTTCTCCAGGGTGGTCTGTTGCGGGGTGAAATCAGCAAAACCGATCTGGCGCGAGCGCAACATATTCACCGCGTGCGCGGTATCGCGAACCGCGCGCAGCTGGATGACGTCAATATTCGCGGGATCCTCTCCCCAGAAACGGTCATTGCGGTTAAGCGTGATGATTCCTCGTCCGCGGTCCATGCTTTCCACAAGGTAGCGCCCGGCGGAGGCGGGGATCCCTTCGGCCAGCACTGAGGCGAAATCCCTGTCTTCTAGAAGGTGGGAGGGCATCAAATGCGCAAAAAGTTTGTGCCAGTCTTCGACGCGGTGGTCGAAGTCCACGGTCACCACCCGCCCATTGCCGGAGGTCCGCACGGCGGAGATAGCCCGATAGCCAGAAATATTCTTAGCCCCGGGGGTTCGAGTTATCTGGGACCACAAATAATTAAAGTCGGAACCGCTGATCGGCGTGCCATCAGACCATTGGGCTGGCGCGGCGATGGTGTAGCGCACGCGCATCGCAACGCCTTCGGGGACTTCGATCTCCTCGGCAGATTCCAGGACATCCGTGTCCATCTCGGTGCCGTGGAACGCAGAGGGCAACACTAGCTCCGCAATCTGGTTGACCAGCTCGGAGCTATTTGCCACGAGGTGTGGGTTGAGTCCGCCGCGCAGCGGGTCCACCCCGATGGCCACGGTGCTGCGCTTCGGCAGAAGGTCCTCTTCGGGCGCCGCTTCAGGTGGAGGGGCCGTCGTGCTGGAATTCGTTGGAGTGGCGCTGCGATCATCCTCATCCACCACCGGCGGCGGGCCAGGATTGGCCTGGCAGGCCGTCAGCAGAGCGGCTGCGAGGATAACGCCAAGCCGAGGCAGGAAACGGTCCACTCCACACAACCTTTACATTCTAAAAAGCTTTCCCCACCACTGTAGTGGCGCGAGGGGCCCCGCTGAGCGAGCTACTTGTTGAGCTGCTTAGCGCGGGCGGCCGCACGCTTGCGGTCGGTGGCAGAAAGCTCCACCTTGCGCACGCGCAGGACGTTCGGGCCCACCTCGACGCATTCGTCGGTGCCACAGAACTCCAGCGCCTCTTCCAGGGACAGGGTCCGAGCCTTGGCGAGGGTGACGGTGGCATCCGCGGTGGCGGAGCGCATGTTGGTCAGCTTCTTTTCCTTGGTGATGTTGATGTCCATATCCTCATCACGGTTATTGGCGCCGACAACCATGCCCTCGTAGGCCTCCATGCCCGGCTCCACGAAGAAGTCACCGCGGTCCGCCAGCTGCTGCAGCGCGTAGGCGGTGATCTGGCCGGAACGGTCGGCCACGAGCGAGCCGGTCGGGCGGGCCTTAATGTCGCCGGCCCAGACGTCGAGGCCATCGGAGATGGAGTTGGCGATGCCAGCGCCGCGGGTCTCCGTCATGAACTGGGTGCGGAAACCGATGAGACCGCGGGCGGGGACGCGGAAGACCATACGGACCCAGTCTCCCTCGCGCACGTCCATGGACTGCATCTGCCCCTTGCGGGTGGCCAGCAGCTGGGTAATGGCACCCTGGTGCTCGGAGGGGGAATCGATGGTGAGCATCTCGTAAGGCTCCATCGTCTTTCCATCGATGACCTGGGTGACCACCTGCGGCTTGCCGACGGTCAACTCGAAGCCCTCACGGCGCATGTTCTCGATGAGCACGGACAGAGCCATCTCGCCGCGGCCCTGAACCTCCCAAGCATCGGGGCGCTCGGTCGGCAGCACCTTGATGGAGACGTTACCGATGAGCTCCTGATCCAAGCGGGCCTTAACCATGCGGGCGGTGAGCTTATCGCCGCCGCCCTGGCCTGCCATCGGGGAGGTGTTGACGCCAATGGTCATAGAAATAGCCGGCTCGTCGACCTTGATGCGCGGCAGCGGCTGCGGGTTCTCGACGTCCGCGATGGTGTCACCAATCATGATGTCGGAGATACCGGAGATGGCAACGATGTCACCGGCGATGGCCTCGGTATCCGGCTGGCGCTGGAAGCCGACGGTGCGCAGGAGCTCTGCCACCTTGACGGTCTTGGTGTGCATCTCCCCTTCCTCGTCGTAATGTATCCAGGCCACCTGCTGGCCCTTCTTGATGGTGCCGGAGTAGATACGCAGCAGGGCAATACGGCCGAGGAAGTCATCGGAGTCCAGGTTGGTCACGTGCGCCTGCAGCGGGGCGTCGACCTTGGCGGAGGGCTCGGGGAGGACGTCATAGATGACGTCGAAAAGCGCCTGCAGATCATCGGCGTTCGGGACGTTGCCGTTGCCCGGATTCTCCGTGGAGGCCTTGCCCTCACGGCCGGAGGTGTAGAGGACGGGCAGGCCGAGCAGCTCCTCGGCGGCAGCGGCTGCTTCCTCATCCTCGAGGCCGGCGGCGATTTCCAGCAGCAGGTCCTGGGCCTCGTTGACGACCTCGTCGATACGGGCGTCGGGGCGGTCGGTCTTATTCACGCAAATGATGACCGGAAGCTTCGCCTCCAGAGCCTTGGTGAGCACGAAGCGGGTCTGCGGGAGGGGGCCTTCGGAGGCGTCGACAAGCAGCACAACGCCGTCAACCATCGAGATACCGCGCTCCACCTCGCCACCGAAATCGGCGTGGCCCGGGGTATCGATGACGTTGATGATGAGATCACCGCCGTCCTTGCCTAGGCCCTTGCGGTGGATGGCGGTGTTCTTCGCCAGAATGGTGATGCCACGCTCGCGCTCCTGATCATTGGAGTCCATGACGCGGTCCGAGTGTTCGCCATGGTCGCCGAAAGCGCCGGACTGCTCCAGCATGCCGTTGACGAGGGTGGTTTTACCGTGGTCAACGTGCGCGACGATGGCTACGTTACGGAACTCAGTATTACTCACGTGTGGGGTGCTCCTTAAAGCATGATGCGTTGGCGATGTGAACGGCCCTTAAATATACTCTCTAGCTCTTTGATGTGCAGCATCGCGCGCGATGTAACGAATTGATATCAACAGCCGACATACCGCACAGTAGACCTCTATTTAGAGTTGACTACATCAAAAAAGTGAATATTGTGGCAGCAGATACTATTGTGACGCATGTGATTCAGTTTCTGCCGTCACGCCCCCCACCACACACAAGGATTTTCCATGGCCTTTTCCGAACAGCGCTCTTCCCGCTCCGCCCGTCGTGGCGTCGCCGGACTCACTGCTGCCGTGATGATGGGCCTGCTCAGCATCACGCCCGCACACGCCGGCGCACCCGACCTCTCCTCGCTCGTGAATATCCCACAGAGCAGCAACCCGCTGGATAGCCTCGGCCGTCCCACCCCGGAGACACAGGAGCGTGTACGTGCTTTCGCGGCACAGCCATGGATCCCGCAGGAGGCCCGCAGCGCCATCCTCACCGCCCTTAATTTCACCGCCGGTGAAGGCGGCGAGGGCGGCGTTTCCATGCCGGAGGGAAATAACCCCGGCTTCCGCCAGTTCTACTGGCCCACGGTCTCCGCGCAGTGCATCGGCGGGCAGGGCGATTCGGTGGGTTCCGCCATCGCCGTGCCTGGCCCGACCGATATGCCGGCCCCAGGTGCAGGTGAAGGCGAAACAGTCTTCCTCTTCACCGCGCTGGGCACCCCGACCGCTGCTGAAGAGCAGGGCGCCATGCGCGTTCAGTGGTTCAACCTGGATACCTTCCAGTTTGGCACCACTCCCCTGTTCAACAACGGCATTAACACCGATGGACCAACCACGGTCTCGGGACGTGCAACGACTGGCAAGGGCACCGTCGTGGCGGTCCTTTCCGGTGCGGTCAACACCACTGAATCCTCGTGTTCCTTCCCACCTACCGCGGCTTACCTCGAGGTAAACTAATGAGCACAGACCTGCACCCAGTCAAGCAAGAAACCTTTAATACTACCGACAACATCAACGTCGACCCGAAAGGTTTCCAGCGCGAGGTAGACACCTACCGGGTCACCGACTTTGGCCTCTACATGGCCCGCGGCGCTAACCACCCGCGCTTCGGCTACCTCGAGTCTTGGCTGCTGCCGGACCTTGGTCTGCGCGCCAACATCTTCCACTTCCGCGAGGGCGTGGACGTGCACCAGGACTTCTACATCGATGTTGCCGATATCGACATTGACGGGGATGTGTGGACCACCCGCGATCTCTACGTCGACTTGGTCTCCACCTCCGGCGAGCCGGTCGATGTGCTCGATATCGACGAGCTAGCCGCCGCCACCTCCAACGGCCTCATCAGTGCCGAGGAGGCCGAGCGCGCCATGGAGCGTACCCTGACCGCCGTCGAAGGCATCACGCGCTACGGCGATGACGCCATGAATTGGCTGCGCACGCTGGGCATGGACCTTACTTGGGCAGAAAATGTGGAGCTCGTTCCTGTCGAGTAACCTAGGGTGAGTACTTCTCCCCTACCTTCAAAGGATGTGAGCCATGGCCGGTGGCCTCTTTGCCCTGCTTGACGACGTCGCCCTGATCGCCCGCTCCGCTGCCTCCAGCGTCGACGACGTGGCAGCATTGGCCGGAAAGACCTCCGTGAAAGCCGCCGGAGTGGTTGTCGATGACGCCGCCGTGACACCGCAATATGTCCAGGGCGTCAAGCCGCGGCGTGAGCTGCCCATGATTTGGCGCATCACCAAGGGCTCGCTCATCAACAAGCTCGTCATCATTTTGCCGATTGCGCTCATCCTGTCGTGGATCGCGCCCTGGGCACTCACCCCCATCCTCATGTGCGGTGGTGCTTACCTGTGCTTCGAAGGCGCAGAGAAGATCTTCCATGCTGTCCTCCACCGCGGTGAGAAAGACGAACAGACCGTTGAAGAAAAGGGGCCTGAAGCCGAGGACTCCCTGGTTAAAGCCGCTATCACCACGGACCTCATCCTCTCCGCCGAAATCATGGTGATCTCCCTCAACGAGGTCATGGACCAACCCTTCTGGCTGCGCCTGGGCACCCTAGTCACCGTTGGCATCCTCCTCACCTTGGGTGTCTATGGCGCCGTCGGGCTGCTAGTCAAGATGGATGACATCGGCGTGGCCCTGCTCAAGCGCCACGAGGGTGACTCCGCCCTGGGTACCGCGTTGGTGAGAGGCATGCCCATTGTGCTCAATATCATCGGCGTCATCGGTACCGCCGCCATGCTGTGGGTCGGCGGCCACATCATGGTCAAGGGCCTGAGCGAATTCGGCGCCGAGCAACCTTATGGTTTTATCCA
>DXEO01000162.1 GCA_019114925.1 Candidatus Corynebacterium faecipullorum
AAGCTAAGCCTGCTAACGCTGATGGTACTGCAACCGGGAGGTTGTGGGAGAGTAAGAAACCGCCGACATTAAACAACAACAAACAACTCAATACAACAAGCACAGACCGTTGAAACACCACCACTGTTTCAACGGTCTCCTTTTGCTGTTTTCCGCATTTAACCTAAAAGTACAAACCTGAAAGTACAGACCCCCTAGTAACAGACCACCCCACCGAAACAGCAAGGATCGGTGGCCTGCATGAATGTACTTTCGGGTCTGCACTTATAGGGTGGGGCAGTGCTGCCCCCCTTTACCAGAATCGGCAAAGGAAGGGCCACCGGCCTGCACCAGGCCACAACACCACAGGACCTTAAGCCCAACCAACCGTCCTCGCAGCCAATACCTAACGCTGCTGACAGGGTAATACCCCAGAACTTCGTCAATTACGAGAAACCCGCCGACCCCATGCTTTTGCACCGGCGGGTTTGCTGTCTACGACAGTGCGTTTCCGCGCTATGTGCTTGAACTATTCTCGCTAGTTTGTCTAGCACCCAGTGCTGTCATGCAAACCGCACTGTGGAATGCCGAGCATTGAAAGAGCAAAAGAAGAAAGCATCACGGGGATTGCGACGATCCCAAAGAAGGGCTGGTCAACGCCGAACTCGGAGGGGCTCAAGGACGAGCTCTGCTGCGAAGATTGGGATCCGCCTTCGTCAGGGATGGCGGTGGGCGTAGCGGTAAGCGCTAGTGCGGTGGCGCCAATGATTGCCGCGGACTTTTTCATCGAGTGATGTCATTTCGGGTGCGGAACAATAGGGGAGTTTAAGGTTATAGTCCTCAAAATCGAAAGGCAATGGTTTTCCCGGGGATGGCCCCTGAACGGCCAGTTAGGAGCCCGAGGCCCTTATATGCTGCTGTGCCTAGGCCTTTAAGAGGTAGCCGTGAGTCGGCGAACTGCCTCGCGGATGACCTCGGGCCGCTTGCAGAAGGCAAAGCGCACCTTGTGCTTCCACGGTTCCGGGTTGTCCGTGAAGGCGGCCAGCGGGATGGCGGCCACGCCCTTTGTTTCGGGCAGCTGCATGCAGAAATCGATGCCGTTTAAACCGGTAGAGGAGATATCGGCAACCACGTAGTAGGTGCCGCCGGTGTCATGCACGTGGAAGCCAAGCCACTTGAGGCCCTCGACTAGGATGCTGCGACACTCTGCAAGCTCATTTACCATGCCGTCCAGCCATTCCTGTTCATAACGCAGTGCATGGGCCACGGCCGGCTGGAAGGGCGTGGTGGAGACGAAGGTGGTGAATTGCTTGGCTTTGATGACGCCGTCGAGAAGCTTAGGCTCTGCAATGGCCCACCCGGTTTTCCATCCGGTGCAGTTGAAGGACTTGGCGGCAGAAGAGACCGTGACAGTGCGCGAGGCCATCCCCGGCAGGGAGGCGATGCTGACGTGCTCGGCGTTGCCGAAGGTGAGGTTTTCGTAGACTTCGTCGGCCAAGACGAGGAGGTCCTCCTCCACGCAGAGCTTGGCGAGCTCGGTGAGTGCCTCACTGGAAAAGACCGAGCCGGTCGGGTTGTGCGGGGTGTTGATGATGACCATGGCTGTCTTATCCGTCACGGCTGCACGGACCGCATCGACGTCGATATCCCAGCTGTTGCCGGATTCCTTCAAGGGGACGGGGATCCGGGTGGCGTCGGCAAGCGCGATGGCCGCGGCATAGGCATCGTAGTAAGGCTCGAGGACAATGACCTCGTGGCCGGGCTCCACCAGGCCGAGGACGGTCGCGGTAATGGCCTCGGTAGCACCGGCGGTGACCACCACGTGATCCTGCGGAACAGCGTAGGTCTCCGCGATGGCGCTGAGCAGTTCCGGGACGCCGCGCAGGGGAGCGTATTGGTTATTGCCGCCGGCGATATTCTCCTGGGCAATCTCCAGCATGCGCTGCGGGCCGTCGCTATCGGGGAAACCTTGGCCCAGGTTCACCGCGTCATTCTCTACGGCAAGAGCGGTCATGGTGGCGAAGATGGTTTCGCCAAATTCTTGAAGTCTTTCAACGGTCATTTAGAGCACCAATAGATTGTATTTCGTAGCTTTCACATCGGTCAGACGCTTGCGTGCGCGCTCAAGGCGCTGCCACTGGTCCTCCGGAATGGACTTGCGGGCAATCGTCACGGTCTCCGCATCGGGGGTACCCCAGGCAATGGGCATGGGGGTGATCTGCTGCCAATGTTCCTTGTCGCCGCTGCTGCGCTGGCCGGAGACAGCGGCCACCGGGACCTTGGTACCCACGGTGCGCTTAATACCCGGGATGCTGCTGACGGTGCGCAAGCACGCGCCCCACCGCGGTGGTGCCTTCGGATCAACATTAGTATTCACCAAGGCCATGAGTACCATGTCGCGCTCATTGACCTCCGCCACGACGGCGGGGGCAAGCGGATAAGAATCATAGAGTTTCTGAGCCGAGCCGACCTTGCTTGAGGCCAAGACACCGATGACGGCGCAAAAGATGCCGAAGAGTCCCATACCGACCGCCAGCGTGATGCGCCAGACGGCGTCGATTCCAAAATAGACGGCAATCGCGCCGAGAATAAGCACGAGGCCCATGACGAGGCCGGAATTGCGCAGACGTGAGGAATCGCGGAGGAGCTCGTTGTTCTTCTTGGCAAAGTCTTCGTTGACTTCAAACTTGAAAATCTTCATCAGCTCACAAGTCTACTTCGTCCACCAGCCGGTAGGCATAACCTTGCTCGGCCAAAAAGCGCTGGCGGTGCATGGCGTATTCCGCGTCGATCGATTCGCGCGCCACCAGAGTGTAGAAGGTCGCCTCCTGCCCGTCCTTCTTTGGGCGCAGCAGGCGGCCCAAGCGCTGGGCTTCTTCCTGCCGGGAGCCAAAGGTACCGGAGACCTGGATGGCCAGGGCGGCTTCGGGCAGGTCGATGGAGAAGTTCGCCACCTTGGATACCACGAGCGTGGGAAGCTGCCCTTCGCGGAATTGCTGGAAGAGTTTTTCGCGCTTGGCGGTGGAGGTCTTGCCGTCGATAACCGGTGCGTTGAGGTGCTCACCGAGCTCCTCCAGCTGGTCCACGTAAGCGCCGATGATCAGCGCCTGCTGACCTTCATGTTTCTTCAGCAGCTTGTCGACGGCCCGCAGCTTCGCGCTTGCCGAAGCCGCAATCCGGTAGCGCTCCCGTGCTTGTGCGGTGGCATAGAGCAGGCGCTCCTCCTGCGTCATGTCCACGCGCACCTCGACGCAGTCCGCGGTGGCGATATAGCCGGCGGATTCCAGCTCCTTCCACGGCGCGTCATAACGCTTGGGTCCGATGAGCGAAAAGACATCGCCCTCGCGGCCGTCCTCACGGATGAGCGTGGCGGTCAGCCCCAAGCGGCGACGCGATTGCAGGTCGGAGGTCATGCGGAAGACTGGGGCGGGCAAGAGGTGGACTTCGTCGTAGATGATAAGGCCCCAATCGCGGGAATCGAAGAGCTCGAGTGCGCGGTATTCGCCCTTGGTCTTGCGGGTGACCACTTGATAAGTGGCAATGGTGATGGGCTTGATCTCTTTCTTCTCGCCCGAATACTCACCAATTTCCTCCGGCGTCAGGCTGGTGCGGCGCAGTAGTTCATCGCGCCATTGGCGCCCGGCCACGGTATTAGTCACCAGGATGAGTGTGGTGGCCTGTGCTTTGGCCATGGCGGCGGCACCCACGATGGTTTTGCCCGCGCCGCAGGGCAGGACCACGATGCCGGAGCCACCAGACCAAAAGGAATCGGCGGCGTACTGCTGATAATCCCGAAGCTCCCAGTCCACCTCCTCCGTGCTTAGAGCGATGGGGTGGGATTCGCCATCGACATAGCCGGCGCGGTCATCGGCGGGCCAGCTAGCCTTGAGCAGCTCTTGTTTGAGCCGCCCGCGCGCAGATGGTGGTACGGCGATGGTGTTGTCATCAATGCGCGGGCCCAGAAGTTCGCTGACCTTCGTGGTGCGCGTGAGCTCCTCTAGGATGACGGGCTCGTCTGATTCGAGGATGAGGCCGTGGGCGGGGTGGGCCAGCAGGCGCACGCGACCGTAGCGCGACATGGTCTCGGCGACGTCGATCAGCAGCGCTTGCGGCACTGGGAAGCGGGAGTAGCGCTCCAGAACGTCTACGACTTGCTCGGCATCGTGCCCGGCGGCGCGCGCATTCCACAGGGCCAGTGGGGTGATGCGATAGGTGTGGATGTGCTCGGGCGCGCGCTCCAGCTCAGCAAAAGGCGCGAGTGCTGCGCGAGCCTCGTTGGCCCGCGGGTGATCCACCTCGAGGAGGACGGTCTTGTCCGATTGGACGATGAGTGGTCCGGGCATATTTGGGGCCTTTCTACTCTGGGCGTCAGGGAAAGACTTAATCCCTGTCGGCGAAGCGGACGGAGGAAATGCGGTGAACCGGGAAGCGCACGGGTTTGCCCGCTGGGCCTAGGGCATCAATGTAGCCGCCTTCTACCGACAGTGGCTTCACCGTCACGGCGCGGAGACCACCGCTTTTATCGGCATAGGAAATCACGATATCGGCGTGGAAGCGCGCGGCGGCACGGGCGAGCGTGAGGGGATCCGGTTCCTCTGCCTTCTGCGCGCTGGGATTTTGTGCTGATTTCCGCAGGGCCTGCACGGCTTCATCCACCGAAGCAGGCTCGCGTTTGCGGGGCTTCGTGCGGGGCGTGGGCAAAAGGTAGGGCTCGGGGGCGACGGCCAGGGAGGCGCCGGATTCATCCTCCGCAGTGGGGGAGAGGCCCTTAGCGCGCAGCTTTTCCAGAAGCTCGCCCACACGCAGCTGCGAGACCGCCACGGTGGGCGCGAGCAGGCGCAGGCCGGGGACTGAGGCAACGGCGAGCTCCAAAAGTGCGGGATCCTCGCTGCGCAGGTAGGAGAGCGCAGGTCCGCTGCGGAGGGTGCCATGGCGCTTGGCGACGTCCCCGATGGCAAACCCCAATGCCTGCGGCACGCCCGTCGGGGAGTGCGCTTCCAAGAAGTCGGTCATCTCCTGGGCAGTGAGACCCTGGTCCATGCCGCGGCGGATGGTGGACTCGCTGATGTGGTAGACGCTGGCCAAGCCGGGGGATTCGAGATCCGCTAGGGATGCGAGGGTGCGGTGCGTGCCTGGCTCAAGGGGCCCGGGCACGAGGACGGTGAGGTCCTGCTGGATGATGAACTCGCTGACGGTCTCAGGAACGAGGCTGGTGGCCGCGGTGGAATCTCCCAGCACGCGGGTGGCCTTGCCCAGTGCCACCGCGCCGATCCATTCGGCTTCGGCGCGCAGCTTTTCAATGGTCAACGTGCGCGTGTGGCTGGCAAAGAGTGGGGATCGAAAGCGCAGGTCTTCCCAGAACTCTTCGTTGTTCAGCGCGACTGCGGAGTGTGCATAGACGCCGAGGACGAAGGCGCGAAAGCGCGGCAGGCGGCGGACAAAACTGTCGTCTGCGAGCACTCGGGTCTCAGCCCAACTGGCCCAGGGGGAGGTGCGCCAGGCGTCGAGAAGAATACGCCATTTCTCCCCGAGATCGGCCTCGAGCCAGTCTTGGGAGCCAGTGGTAGGAGCGAGGAAATGCCCCTCCAAGCCATCCGGCTCGCCGCGGTGGAGAAGCCTAGCGTGGTGGCCCAAGCAGATGAGCCGCGCGACTTCCTCCTTCTCCAGATCGAGGTCTTTGGCTAGTTGGTTGAGGGGGCGAACGCCTACCGAGGCATCCTTGAGTAGCGCTACGGGATGGCTTCCGAGCAACTCGATGAGCCGCT
>DXEO01000163.1 GCA_019114925.1 Candidatus Corynebacterium faecipullorum
CATCTCCTTGGTGGTCTATCGCTTGGCATACCGCGAGATCGATAAGCCGAGCCCTACGTGGGGCACCCTGTTCCAGGGAGTTCGATGGGTACCGCCGCTCGTGGTGAACATCGTCTTGGGCATTCTTGCTGCGATTGTCTTGGTGATCGTTTTCGTTGCCCTGCTTATGGTGGGCCTCGGTGGTGCGGCAGGTATGGACCTCCAGAACCCAGAGCAGCTCAGTGAAAATGATATTCTTGCACTCGTTGGCTCTATCTTCGGCGGAGTCATCATTGTCATGCTGATTGCGCTGTTCATTCAGCCCTTCTTCACCCTCATGCCGTGGTTGGCAGCTGATAGCTCCTCTATCGGCGAGGCTTTCTCCCAGGGCCTGAAGCTGGGCAAGGAAAACTACGGTCACATCTTGCTGTTCATTGTCCTGTCCGGTCTGATGGCTTTCGCCTCCCTCATCACCCTGGGATTGGCACTGATCATCATCGCGCCGGCACTGCAGCTGGCAACCGCACACCTGTGCCGTCAGTGCCAGGGTCGCTATGCTCCCGCGGCCTAAGGCTTAGGCCGCCGAATCGAAACGCAACGCCGCCCCTGACTTCATGAGGTGAGTTAGGGGCGGTGTTGTCGTTTTCTTTAGCTCCGATGCTGCAGCTAGGGAACAGTCAGGAGGCTTTGAGAAGCGCTCGGGAACGTTCCGCGGCGTCGTGGAAGGCAGCGGTGACTAAAGCCCCGAAAGCGGTGAACTCATCGGCACGGGCAGCAGAGGAACGGAAGACAAGCCCCACTTGCCGCTCCGCCGTGACAGAGGGGGCAAAGTGCGCGACGGAGAGCCGCGGATTCTGACATTCCGTTGCGAGTGCGGACTCGGGGACGAGAGTAGCGCCGAGGTTTCCCATGACCAGCTGCAAGATAGTAGTCAGCGATGAGGCTCGAGTGACGGCATTGGTGGCTTCGGAGGGGTTGACCTTCGCGCGGCGGCACAGGTCGAGGACTTGGTCGCGGAGACAGTGGCCGTCGTCAAGCAGCAGCAGATCAAGGTGCTCTAGATCTTCGAGCGTGAGATCCTTTCGCCCCGCAAGTGGGTGCTCTGCCGGGGTAACTGCGGTGAAGGTCTCGCTGTAGAGAGGAATGTCCACCATTCCGGGGGCTTCGGTGGGCAGAGCAACAATGGCCAGGTCCAGGTTGCCCTCCCGCAGTTTGTCCAGAAGGTGCTGTGTCTGTTCCTCGACGAAGCGGGGTTCTAAATCGGGATAGGTCTCGCTGATGGACTGCAGTAACCCTGGCAAAATATAGGGCGCGATGGTGGGGATGATGCCGATAGTGAGGGGGCCGGTAAGCGTGCCACCGGCACCGCGCGCTTGGCTGAGGAAAGCATCGGAAGCTTCGAGTGCTGCCTTGGCATAGGGCAGTAGCGCTTCACCTGTGGACGTCACGATGACCTTGCGGGTCGAGCGCTCGATTAGTTGAACTCCCAAACCTTGCTCGAGCGCGACGAGGCCTTGGGAGAGCGAGGGTTGGGAGATATCTAGTTTGGCGGCTGCGGTTCCAAAGTGCTTGTTTTCCGCAATCGTGACGAAGGTACGCAACTGGGCGAGGGTTGGGCGATACTCCTTATTGTTCATGCCTATAACTGTAACATCTCTAATTCGTGAAGCCTATTGACGTGCGAAGCCTTCCGTGGCATACTTGGCAAGCGAGCGACTGCGTACCAGCTAAAAGGCAAAGTGGTGTGCGGTCGCAGAGATTTGCATCACTTTTGTGCATTGTTGTGATTATTGAAGGAGATGAGTCTTCTATGCCTATCTTGACCGTTGGTGAGAAGTTCCCGGAGTTCGAGCTGACCGCGCTGAAGGGTGGCGACCTCCACGATGTCAACGCTAACCAGCCGGAGGACTACTTTGAGCAGGTGTCTCTGGACAAGTACCAGGGGATGTGGAAGGTTGTGTTCTTCTATCCGAAGGACTTCACCTTCGTCTGCCCGACGGAAATTGCAGCTTTTGGCAAGCTGAATGAAGAATTCCTAGACCGCGATACCCAGGTTCTTGGTGGCTCCACCGATAACGAGTTCGCACACTTCAACTGGCGTGCAACCCACCCGGAGCTGAAGGAAGTTCCGTTCCCGATGTTCTCTGATATTCGCCACGACCTGATCCGTGCCCTCGGTGTGGAAAACGCCGACGGTGTTGCTGACCGCGCTACCTTCATCATCGACCCGGACGGTGTTATCCAGTTCGTGTCCGTCACTCCGGATGCTGTCGGCCGCAACGTAGATGAGGTTCTGCGAGTGCTGGACGCCCTGCAGTCTGAAGAGGTCTGTGCCTGCAACTGGGAGGCTAATGACCCGACCAAGAACATCGACAAGCTCGAGGTTGTTAAGTCCGCTCTGTAAAACAGCACTAAGCACAACCGCCCAACCTTAAAGGAGTTACATCAGTGTCCATCGAAAACCTGAAGTCCGCGCTTCCGGCATATGCCAAGGATCAGAAGCTCAACATTGGTTCCCTTACGCGTAGCACCGAACTGAATGAGGAGCAGCTGTGGGGCAGCTTGGTTGCTGCCGGCGCTGCGACCCGCAATGATCTGGTGCTGTCGGAGATTCTCGAGGAAGCCCGCGAGCACCTCAGCGAGGAGGCAATTGACGCAGCTCTCGGCTCCGCCACGGTGATGGCTATGAACAACGTGGCCTACCGAGCAAAGAGCTGGTTGGGCGATGATTTTGCCCAGGTCAAGTTTGGTCTGCGCATGAATATCATTGCCAAGCCTGGCGTAGACAAGGCTACGTTCGAGCTGTGGAGCACCGTCGTCTCCGCCATCAACGGCTGCGAGCACTGCCTGTCCGCACACGCTAATACTCTCCTCGAAGAAGGCGTGACCAAGGAGCAGATCTGGGAAGGCATCAAGGTCGCTGGTGTGATTGAGGCCGTTGCGCAAGCGCTGCAGGCCGAAGCTGTACGCTCCGCTGAGTAAACGACTTAGTGCGCTCCCAAGCGCAAATAAACAGTCCCATTCACCGCTCGCACTGCGGTGAATGGGACTTTGTGCGTTTTATCGGCTTGGGCCCGGACCTGGGGCAGAGGAAAGTGTCCTAGCATGGGCTAACCAATGACCCCGCCGAAGGCGACGCCGATGCCGTAGGTGATGGCTAGGCCGAGCGCGCCACCGATGACCAGGCGGAAGACGGAGCGCGCAGCATCCGTGTCAGCGAGGCGTGCTGAAACGTAGCCCGTGATTGCCAGAGCGATCAGGGTAACGATGGCGACTGTTGCTGCAGCCGTGCTCATGGGCGCGAGGAAGATCGATATCAAGGGGAGCGCGGCGCCGGCAAGGAAGGATACGGCCGACCAGAACGCCGCGTGCCATGGATTTGTCAGGTCTTCGCCATCAATGCCCATTTCCAGCCGAAGGTGTGCCTCGAGAAGCCTATTCTCGGCAGCGATCTCACGGGCGGCAGTGTCCGCGGTTTCGGTGTGTATGCCGTAGCTGGCGAGCATGGAAACGAGCTCGGCATGCTCTTGCTCGGGGAGATCCGCCAGCTCGCGGGTCTCCTTGTCTATCATCATGCGCTCGGAGTCGCGCTGTGCCGAAACGGAGACATATTCTCCGAGTGCCATGGAGGCAGCGCCCGACACCGTTGCGGCTAGGCCGGCGGTGAGGATGGCGCTTGCCGACGCCCCCGAACCAACGACGCCAAGTAGAAGTGCCGCGACGGAGACGATGCCGTCGTTAGCGCCAAGTACACCTGCGCGAAGAGAATTCAGACGAGCGTTGTGTGAGGCTCCGTGGGGTTCGTTGATATGTTGTGGCATTGCCAGCTCCTTGGATACCAGAATATGTGTGGCTCTCTAGTGCTTTCGCAGTTGTCTAGAGAACTTCTTATATTCCAGTATCGCCGCTGGTCAGGGCCTTGTAAAGCGTGTGTAGGCTTAGCTGAGTGCAGAGAGTGAAGGCTTAGATAATAGTGCCGGTCCATTCGCCACAGGCCGCACCGTCCACGGATAGAGCCATGGTGAACACTTCTTCCGAGAGGTTGAAATGAGCGGTGGGGAGGGTAACGGCCAACTCTTCTGGGGTGTACTCGTAGGGGTAATCAACCGGGCGGTGGGCATCCCTGGTGTTCTCGCCGAAGGAAGAGATTTTCATCGACGTGAGCTGGTCTTGTTTGAAATGAGCGGTGAGCTCCAGCTCGAGGGTGTGTAGGGTGAACATGACGTCACGGTGGTGGGGCATTCCTCCAAGGAGCCAATGCACGGTGACGGCGTCTTCGTGCGTCTCAAAATGAACGCCTGCGAGGCGGATGCCGGTGGGTGGGGAGTTCTGTTCGTTCATAGCGGCCCCCACTGTACTCCCCGGATACCTACTTAAAGTCGAGAGAAAAGTACTCAGCCCTAGTCAAGTGTAGAACCTTTTCGAAGAGCCAGCAAAAGAGCAGCGCAAGGGCGAGAGGAAGGATGACATAAACGAAGGTAATAATCATCACGTTGCCGGTGCTCCAGCCCCAGCCATCGTAATTGAGGGCCGCCAGTGGGCCCATGAGACCGGAGATACCGAAGCCAGCAGAGATGGGGGTGCCGGAGATTCCTAAGGCTCCACCGACGCCGCCCAGCACGGCAGCGGAGCAAATCACGGGTAGGAAGGTAACTGGCTTGGATAGCATGTTGGCCATTTGCACCTTGGGGGATCCCAAAACGTGCAGGATAGAGGTGGCGAAACCGTTGACGCGCCAGCCGGCAACGAGGAGCGTAAACCCAGCGGCGACGGCGCCCAAGTTCGCGGTACCGGAGGCGATGCCGTCGATGAAGATGGCAGTGGCAATGCCGACCGTGGAGACCGGGGAGACAATCATGATGGCGAAAAGGACTGCTAGGACAACACCCATAAGAACGGGCTGCAAGGTCGTTGCCCCATTGACCAAGTTGCCCAGCCAGAGGGTGAAGACCTTGACGATGGGGAAGGTGACAGCCCATCCGATGGTGCCTGCCACCAGCGTCACGATGGTGGATAGCAACAAAATAGAGTAATTCTTCAGCCTGTCGCCGATAAAGAGCAATAATCCCACTGCTATGGCTGCGGTAAGGCCTGAGTTGATAACAAGACCGGTGCCTTTGAGGAAGAAGCCGCCTTCGGGGTTAACAGTGGCCACGCCTGAGCCGCAGAAGGCCGCAATACCAACTGCAGCAGTCTGGATTGGAGTCATCTTAAATTCGATGCCCACGAGGACGCCGATCATTACCGGTAAGAGGCTTGCGGCTAGGCCCGTCAGTGCTATGACAGTGGCTGCGCCGGACCACAAGGGGAGTAGCGCCTTGGCTAATTCACCGAGCAGTGCTTGTGGGACGAGCGACACAACGACGGCGATGGAGATACCGTTGAGGACCTTCATGGTGAAGGAACCGGGGGTGAGGCGCTCGGCCGCGGGCGCTGCACTGGCGTGAGGGAAAGGGGAAAGCTTGCGTTCGTCTATCTGTTGTGGCGTGCT
>DXEO01000164.1 GCA_019114925.1 Candidatus Corynebacterium faecipullorum
CTTGAAGCACTTGAACAGGGTCTGCGCAACACGTTGAGCATCTATGCCCAATCCATCAACGTGGACCTTCGGGAAGAGGAGGCGACCTCACGGCCGCGCTCCACGCACGTCGTCGTGGTGCTAGGACGCCAGCTCAACGCCACCCATATGTCGGCGATTGCCAAAGAGTTGGCGAATCTCAACGTCAACATCGACCGCATCCGCGGTCTGTCTACCTACCCGCTCAACGGTCTCGAGCTCTACATCACGATTGAGGGAGCTTCCGACCCTGTCCGCGCCATGCTGGCCCGCCTCGCCACGGAGCAAGGCGTGGACATCGCCATTGAGCGCTCCGGCCTCCA
Organism: Candidatus Corynebacterium faecipullorum; assembly: GCA_019114925.1. Lineage (GTDB taxonomy): Bacteria > Actinomycetota > Actinomycetes > Mycobacteriales > Mycobacteriaceae > Corynebacterium > Corynebacterium faecipullorum. The sequence goes on from DXEO01000164.1 coordinate 342, forward strand.
ACGCCGTTCAAAGCGCCTCATTTGCTTTGACTGCGATTCCACCCTCATCACCGGCGAGGTCATCGAGATGTTGGCCGCCCACGCTGGCAAGGAGGCAGAGGTTGCCGCGGTCACGGAGCGCGCTATGCGCGGTGAGCTCGACTTCGAAGAGTCTCTGCGTGAGCGCGTCGCCGCGCTGGCTGGGTTGCCGGAGTCAGTGATTAAGGAAACCGCCAACGATATTCGTCTGACCCCAGGCGTGCGCACCACCATCCGCACGCTCAAGCGCATGGGCTACCGCGTGGCAGTAGTCTCAGGCGGCTTCATCCAGGTGCTCGAGGATCTGGCAAAGGAGCTCGACCTTGACTACGTTCGCGCCAATACCCTCGAGATCGAGGACGGCAAGCTCACCGGCCGGGTCATCGGGGACGTGGTGGACCGCAAGGCCAAGGAGATGTTCCTGCGTGAGTTCGCCGCGGATTCGGGTCTGAGCATGCGGCAGACCGTTGCGGTTGGTGACGGCGCCAACGATATCGACATGATCTCCGCTGCCGGCTTGGGCATCGCCTTCAATGCTAAGCCCGCGCTGCGAGAGGTTGCGGATACCTCGGTCAACCACCCGTACATGGATGAGATCCTGCAGATCCTGGGCATCCCCATGGAGGAAGTCGCCAGTGAATAACCTCCGTGAGGCCCACCGCCGCCTCGTGGCCGCGTGCAGCGAGCGCAGCTGGCGGGATGATCCTGAGGACCCCGACAAGCCCGAGACCATTCAGGCGATGCAGATTGCGCTCAACCTGCCCAAGCAAGACCCGCCCACGCGCACGGAGGTGCTGGAGGCGGCAGCGAGGGGCGTCGTCAAGCTTTGCCTCGACGATCGGGCTGGACAGGATGGGGCCTTCGCCGAAGCCTTGGAACAGTGGTATGGGCACCGCATCCGTAAGGTGGCGCGGCGGGCGCGCAACAAGGCGTGGCGTGATGTCCAGGCCCTGCCGGGCGTCACCGTGGAGGACCGCGCGCGTGTCTTTCTCCCCTCGGCGGTACAGGACGTGCACCCGCTCGTGGCCAAACTGCAGATTGGCCATACCGACCTCCCGAAGGATGAGCCGGGGCCCGCGCTTGCCGACGCCCCCGTGATCTACATCGATGACTCTCTCGCCATGAGCGCGGGCAAGGCCGCCGCACAGGTGGGGCACGGTTCGATGCTGCTGGCCGCGGCGATGAGCGTTGAGGAAGTGGAGGACTGGGCAGCGCAGGACTTTGCTCTTTCCGTGCGCGAGCTCGCTCCGGCGGATTTTGCCGCGGCGTGTGCTCGGCTGGGTGCGGTGGTGGTGCACGACGCTGGCTTTACTGAGGTCGCTCCGGATTCCGCCACGGTGTGCGCTCTGCGCCGCCCCTAACGGGCCTCAACGAGGCGTTTGAGGGCCCCGCGCACGACCTGCGGGTCGCTGGTGGGCCACATCTGCGGCATTGAGGCCCGCAAGTAGGAGCCATAGCGTTTGGTCTCCAAACGGCTATCCAGGACGGCAACGACGCCGCGGTCGGTGGCGGAGCGCAGTAGGCGGCCCGCGCCCTGGGCCATAAGCAGCGCCGCGTGGGTGGCAGAGACCTCCATGAAGCCGTTGCGGCCAGCTGCTTTCGCGGCTTCGGTACGGGCTTGCATCAGGGGGTTATCCGGGCGGGGGAAAGGAATGCGGTCGATGAGGACAAGGGAACAGGCCGGTCCCGGCACATCGACTCCCTGCCAGAGCGTCAGCGTGCCGAATAGACACGAGTTTTCGTTCTTCGTGAACTTATCCACGAGCGCGCCGATGGAATCCTCGCCCTGAAGGTAGATATCGAAGGGGAGCGTGGGCTTGAGCTCCTCAGCTGCCTGTTGCGCGGCCCGGCGTGAGGAGAAGAGCCCCAGCGTGCGCCCGCCCGCGGCCATGATGAGCTCGCGGATCTCCTTGAGCGTTTCGGGGCTGAGGCCGTCGCGGCCCGGTTGCGGTAGATGCGAGGCGGTATACAAGATGCCGCTGCGTGCAGGGTCGAAAGGGTAGCCCACATCGAGGCTGTCCCACGTGCCTTTGGGTAGACCCCACTGCGCGGCCATGGCGTCGAAGCGCCCGCCCAAGGCCAGCGTGGCGGAGGTCAGAACCACGGTCTGTTCACCGAAGAGCTTTTCGTGCAGCATGCCGGCGATGGAGAGTGGAGCCACGGCGAGGGTGTCATTCAGCGTGCGCTCATCGCGCTCCAGCCAGACCACGTCGGCGTGTGCCGCGGGGTCACCGGTGGCGAAGACATCGAGGATGCGGGCGATAGCTTCGACGAGGCTGGCGAGGTGATTGGCCAGGTTCTGGCGCTCGGCAGATTTTTCGGGGTCTTGGGTCTGCTCGCCCTCGGGGGCACGGGCGATGGTTTCGCGGCAGTCAGCCAGCGTGTCCGCCAAGCCCATGAGCTGCTGCTTGGCTTCCTCTGGCAGGTCGGTCCAGCGTCCGGGCGCGAACTCCCCGAGGAGCTGACTCAGCTCGTTGGCCTGTTCGGTGAGGCGTTGATCTTTGCCGTTGGCGCCGAGGGACTTGGCGCGGCTAGCCGCCATCTTCAGCGCGCGCCCGGTGATCTCGGCGGTAGAGACTGAGGTGATGCGGCCGTCTAGCTCGTGGGCCTCATCGATGATGACGACATCGTGCTCCGGCAGGATATTGATATCGGCCACCGCGTCGATGGCGAGTAGCGCGTGGTTGGTGACCACGATATCAACGTCCGCCGCGCGGCGTCGTGCAAGTTCTGCGAAGCAGTCCTCGCCGTGCGGGCAGCGCGTGGCGCCAAGGCACTCGTTGGAGGTGACGGATACCTGCCGCCACGCTAAGTCTGGCACGCCCGGTTCCAAATCCTCACGGTCACCCGTCTCGGTATCTTCCGCCCACTCGTAGACGCGTTGGACGTGGCGGCCGAGGTGAGAAACAGCGTCTTCATCGAGCAAGGCGTCCTCGTCCTCGAGTTCAGCGGCGCGGGAAACCTTGTTGAGACAAACGTAGTTGGAGCGGCCCTTCATGATGGCGAAGGTCGGCTTCTTCTCCAAGTGTGGCTCGAGGGCCTCGGCGAGGCGCGGTAAGTCTCGCTCCACGAGCTGGCGTTGGAGCGCTAGCGTGGCGGTGGAGACGATCACCGTGTGGCCCGTGCCTTGCGCGTGGCGGAAGGCAGGAACGAGGTAAGCCAGGGACTTGCCCGTACCAGTTCCCGCCTGCACAGCGAGGTGGCGGTCCTTTTCTAACGCGGTGGTCACGGCCTCCGCCATGCGCACTTGGCCGGCACGCCGCGCGCCACCGAGGGCGGAGACTGCGGCGTCGAGAAGGTCAACCGTTGAGTCGTGCATGTCAGGCAGTGTAGTCGGTCGCCACCGCCCGCCTTCTTAAGAGCCGAAGCCGATGAAGCGGGTCGGAACAGCCGGCTCGTCGCGGGTGAGTGCCAGGCCTTCCCACGGCAGGGTGGTGATGGCCTGTGCCAGGTACTCGCGGGATTCCTCGAGGGTAGGAAGGTTATCGAGGATCTCACCATCACGCATCAGCGGCACCGTCATTTCGCGGGTGCGCAGTGTGCCAGTATCCGGTGCCTCGGCGGAGAAGGGGAGCACGAGCTCCTCGACGGCCACGCCTGAAGAACGGTAGGTGCGCAAGGAACGCTTCGCCCCGCCCTGCGATTTCTTGGAGGAGGAGCGCTTGGCCACTGGGTGGCCATCGACCTCGACGACCTTGTAGACCATCCCAGCAGTCGGGGCGCCCGAACCGGTGACCACCGAAGTACCCACGCCGTAGACATCGACGGGGTCACCGCGCAGGCCGGCGATGGCGAACTCATCGAGGTCGGAGGAGACCACGATTTTGGTGTTGTGGTTGCCCAAGTCATCGAGCTGCTTGCGCACGCGGCGGGTCACCGCGGCCAAATCACCAGAATCGATGCGCACGCCACCCAACTCGGGGCCGGCGACGCGCACGGCGGTTTCTACGCCCTTGGTGATGTCATAGGTATCCACCAACAGGGTGGTATCCACGCCGAGAGTTTCGATCTGCCCGCGGAACGCCGCCTCCTCGTTGGGGGTGCCATCCTCGTTAACATGCGCCAGCGTCCACGCATGCGCCGCGGTGCCGGAGACCGGAATATCGTAGCGGTAGCCGGCCTCCAAGTTGGAGGTGGCCTGGAAACCTGCCAGGTAGGCGGCGCGGGCAGCGGTCACGGCAGCGTATTCGTGAGTGCGGCGTGAACCCATCTCGATGATGGGGCGGCCATCTGCAGCCACCACCATGCGTGAGGCCGCAGAAGCCACCGCGGAATCGGAGTTCATGATGGACAGAATCACCGTTTCCAGGATCAGGCATTCACCGAAGGTTCCACGCACCGTCAACAGCGGTGAATTGGGAAAGTACAGCTCGCCTTCGCGGTAGCCATCGATGTGCCCGGAGAAGCGATAATTGGCCAGGTACTCCTTAGTATCTGCATCAAGGAAGTCCATCTCCGCCAGTTGCTGGGCGGTGAAGCGGAAGTCCCGGACTGCGCGAAGTACGCGTTCGGTGCCGGCCACGACACCATAGCGCCGCTCGTTGGGGAGGCGGCGGGCAAATACCTCGCAGGCCACTTGGCGGTGCGCGGAGCCATCGCGCAGCGCGGCCTCCAACATGGTCAGCTCGTATTTATCCGTAAGGAGAGCCGTAGAACGATCGCTAGTTCCGAACCCAGAATCCTGGGCGTTGTCTGAGATAGTAGTCACATCGAAAATGCTACTCAGACAGTACTGAAAAATC
>DXEO01000165.1 GCA_019114925.1 Candidatus Corynebacterium faecipullorum
AGGCTGGCCACGTTAGAAGATTTTAAACAATTACGCCCAAACAACTTATGTTATTTACAATGACGCCGCTTAAAGGAAAAGCGCCATCCGGCATACACCAACCGCGCCATACATATGGCACAACACGGCCGAAATGAATAAATCAACCAACAAAAAATACATTGGCACACTATTGAGTTCTCAAACATCATCCGCACACTCTTTACACTGAATCTTTTTATTCACTGCTCTGAGCGGCTGGAGTTCACACTCTAGCTAACAAGTTTGAACCTTGTCAACTGGGAGTTAATCTCCGTGTCACCAGCTTCTCGCGGCGACTTCGATAAATATACGCAGAGCTCCATATAACACCAAATCCCCAGGTCAATATCCATATTTTGCCCTTTCGCGTCCGCACCACGCTGTCTCATCTTGAAAACGACGAATCCCGCCGCAGTACGCGACGGGATTAGCCAATACAAGGTCTGCAGTTGCACGCCCTAACTAGTTAAGCTTGGCACCAGCAAAGTTCTTCTTGCCACGACGAAGCACAAGCCACGCGCCGTGCAGCAGGTCCTCGGCGGCCGGCTCCCAATCATCAGATTCGATGCGCTGGTTATTGACGTATGCACCGCCCTCTTTGATGGTTCGACGAGCTGCACCCTTGGAATCGGCAAGACCAGAAGCAACCAGCAGGTCCACAATGGTGCGTGGTTCACCAGCAGCAATGTCAGCGACGGTGGTCTCAGACAGCGCACCAACCAGTGTCTGCTCATCCAAATCAGCAAGCTCTGCTTTACCGAACAAGGCCTGTGCGGCAAGCTCAACGGCCTTCGTGGCTTCCTCGCCGTGAACCAAATTCGTCATTTCCTGCGCTAGGCGGCGCTGTGCCTCACGACGGAAGGGCTCCTCGGCAACCTTTTGTTCGTACTCAGCGATTTCTTCCTGGCTAAGGAAGGTGAACCACCGCAAGTAGTCGATGACCACGGAGTCACCCGCGTTGAGGAAGTACTGGTACCAGGAGTACGGCGATGTTTTCTCCGGATCGAGCCAGAGCTTTCCGCCACCAGTGGACTTACCAAACTTCTGCCCCTGGGCATCCGTCACGAGCGGAACCGTCAGGCCATGCACCTTGGCTCCCTTGACGCGTCGGTTGAGATCAACGCCAGAGACGATATTGCCCCACTGATCGCCACCACCGATCTGCAGAACACAATCAAACTCATCGTGCAGATGAACGTAGTCATTGGACTGCAGGAGCATGTAGGAAAACTCGGTGTAGGAGATGCCATCAGACTCCAAACGGCGCTTGACGGTGTCACGGTCCAGCATGGTGTTGAGAGAAAAGTTCTTACCCACATCACGCAAGAAATCGATGACGGTCATCTTCGAAGTCCAGTCAGCATTGTTGACCATGGTGGCGGCGTTATCGCCCTCAAAATCAATGAACTGACGCAGTTGCTTCTTAATGGCGACCATATTTTCGTTGATGGTCTCCTGCGAGAGCATGGTGCGCTCCCCTACATCGCGCGGGTCACCGATCTGGCCTGTCGCGCCACCCGCCAGGGCAATCGGATGGTGGCCAGCTTTCTGGAAGCGACGAAGCATAATCATCGGTACGAGGTGGCCGGCGTGCAGCGAATCACCTGTCGGGTCAAAACCGCAGTACAAGGTGATGGGTTCTTCGCAGGCCTCACGGAGTGCGTCAAGGTCGGTGGACTGGTTAATGAGGCCGCGCCACTGCAGCTCATCAATGATATTCATGAATGCTCCTTGGAAAATCGATTCGTTCTTTTGAGATCTAGTTCTGGCGCGGCCACGGCGTAGCGTGGTCCACCAGCATGACGGGGATGTCGTTCTCAATGGGATAGGCCACGCCAAGACGTTCATTGACCAAGACCTGTTCCTCGGCCAGATACTTCAACGGACCTTTATCCTGCGGACACACCAAGATGTCAAGCAGTTGCGAATCGAGACTCATAAGCGCTAAGCCTACACTTCCCTAGATCCCACGGAAGGAAGGGTTCCACCATATTCGAGTTTGAGCGCCATAGAATGATTGCGCAGTTTGCGGATCTAGCCAAAGAATCCACGCACCAAGTACAAGACGGCGAGGAAGGGGCCAGCCGTTTGTAAGCGCCCGCCGGTGCCGAGCAGCAAACCGGTGCCGATGGCAGAGCCGATGGCAATCATCTGCAGCTGGCGGTTGCTCATCCCCTTCTGGAGGCCTTGATCTTCCGAAGCATAGACCGCTTTCTCTTTCTCATGAGACTCCGTGTTGGGCGGCCGAAGTGTTTCAGTCATAAGGGAGATAGTCCTTTCCACATCCGGAACGCGATGGAGCTTCGCATCCCCTAAGGAAACGTTATAGGAACCGCATGAGATGTACCTCACATTTCCACCCTAACCTGTGGCGCATGACATCTATGGCCGGTGAAAAGCGCTCTGCGTCACCCCTCACATAAGAAAAGAACCGCATGGCCACAAGGACCATGCGGTGAAAGAAGCTGGCGCGCTTAGCGGAGCGGAGTCCGCGCCCATTCGCGTGCGCCACGAGCACGCTCGCGAACCTTTTCGCGCTGCTCCACCACGCGGACACCGGCGGTGCCGCCCTTAGTAGAGCGCGATGCCACTGCCCCATCAATGGTCAGCACCTCGCGGACCTCTGGGAGCAGGCGCTTGTCGACGCCCGCCAATTCCTCATCCGAGAGATCTACCAGGTCAACGCCACGCGACTCTGCGATCTGTACGCACGCACCAGAAGCCTCATGAGCCTCGCGGAAGGGAACGCCTTGGCGCACCATCCACTCGGCCAGATCAGTGGCCAAAGTGAAACCACGCGGTGCGAGCTCGCGCATGCGATCTTCGTGGAAGGTCAGGGTTTCGACCAACCCGGTCATCGCCGGCAGCAGGAGGTTCAGCTGCGCCACCGAGTCAACGATAGGCTCCTTATCCTCCTGCAGATCACGGTTATAGGCCAAGGGCTGTGCCTTAAGCGTTGCCAGCAGGCCCGTGAGGTTGCCGATGAGCCTGCCGGTCTTGCCACGGGTCAACTCCGGTACGTCCGGGTTCTTCTTCTGCGGCATGATCGACGAGCCCGTGGACCAAGCATCATCTAGGGTGACATAGCCATATTCCGGGGTGCACCAGTAGATGATCTCTTCGGATAGGCGCGACATGTCCACGGCAATCTGGGTAAGGACGAAGGCCGTTTCAGAGGCGAAATCCCGCGCTGCCGTGCCATCCAGAGAGTTCTCCGCGGAGGAGTCGAAACCGAGTTCCTCGGCGATGGCCTCCGGGTCCAAGTGCAGCGAGGAACCGGCGAGCGCACCCGAACCATAAGGAGACACCGCCAAGCGCTTATCCAGATCCTGCAGGCGCTCGATATCGCGCAACAACGGCTGGGCATGCGCCAGCAGCTCATGCGCCAGCAGAACTGGCTGCGCTGCTTGGGAGTGGGTCTTGCCCGGCATGATCGCATCCGGATGGGCTTCGGCCTGACCAGCCAGAGCTTCCACCAAGTCGGTGACTTGGAGCGCGATATCGCGGATGGCATCGCGAATCCACATCCGGAACAGGGTGGCTACCTGGTCGTTGCGGGAGCGGCCAGCGCGCAGACGTCCACCGACCTCGGGGCCAACAATGTCGATGAGCCCGCGCTCCATCGCGCCGTGGACATCCTCGTCCGTCGGCAGCGGGGTGAATTCACCAGAAGCAACCTTCTCCCCTAGTTCGCTCAGACCATTGAGCATGGTGTCCAAGTCGGCGTCGGACAGCAATCCGGCCTTGTGCAGGACCTTGGCGTGAGCCTTGGAGGCCAGCACATCATAGGGAGCGAGGACCCAATCGAAGTGGGTGGATACGGACAGGGCAAACATCGCCTCGGAAGGGCCGCCCGAAAAGCGGCCTCCCCACAACGCGCCCTCGTTGGTCTTGTGCATCGTTTCCTTACCTTGACCTTGGCTGTGCAGGTTTTACTTGCCGGTGGGGAAACCGCCGTCGCGGTCACGCTGGTTGGAGATCTGCGTCGACAGGCCGTGCAGCTGGACAAAGCCCTTAGCTGCGGTCTGGTCAAAGGTATCACCGGTGTCATAGGTGGCTAGGTCGAAGGAGTACAGCGACTGGCCCGAGCGACGGCCGTTGACGATGGCGGTGCCGGCATGCAGAACCATGCGGATATCGCCGGTGACATTCTCTTGGGTGGACTCGGTGAAAGCATCCAGGGAGCGCTTCAGGGGCGAGAACCAGAGGCCATCGTAGACCTCCTCGGACCAGCGGGCGTCCGTGAGGCGCTTGTAGCGTGCCAACTCACGCTCCACGGTGACATCCTCCAGCGCCTCGTGGGCCTTGATGAGAACCATGGCGCCAGGGGCCTCGTAGACCTCGCGGGACTTGATGCCCACCAGGCGGTCCTCCACCATGTCGAGACGGCCAATGCCCTGCGCACCGGCGCGGC
>DXEO01000166.1 GCA_019114925.1 Candidatus Corynebacterium faecipullorum
TACCAGTCTCCGACGGACATGGGCGTGAACATGGTGGGCTTTTGCATCACCGACGATGAGGTCTGCCGCGAGGCCTCCCAGCAAGAGATCATTCGCCGCTACTTCAAGACTTTGGTGGAAGAAGCCCGCAACGGTCTTGATTCCACGCAGTCCGAGCGCGCCGCCGTAGTCATGGCGAAGGCCGGCATCAAGTCCACCGACCGCCCGATGGTGATCCCGGCGCGTCAGAAGGAGGAAGAGACGCAAGGCCCGGCAGCAGCGCTGCAGCTTCACGACGGCACCATCATCACCGGCCGCACCTCCCCGCTTTTGGGATGCTCGGCAGCCGCGCTGCTCAATGCGCTCAAGCACCTCGCTGGCATCGATGATGACCTGCACTTGTTGTCCCCGGAATCCATCGAGCCCATCCAAACGCTGAAGACAAAGCATCTGGGCTCGCAGAACCCGCGCCTGCACACCGACGAGGTGCTCATCGCGCTGTCGGTATCCGCGGCGAAGGACGAGAACGCCCGCCGCGCGCTCGACGCGCTGAAGGAGCTGGAGGGCTGCGACGTGCACACCACCACCATCCTGGGCTCTGTGGATGAGGGCATCTTCCGCAACCTGGGCGTCCTGGTGACCTCCGATCCGGTCTTTGCCCGCAAGAGCGCGCTGTACCAGAAGCGCTAAGACTCACCCAACGGACGTTGGATGGAAGCGCCGCCTCGGTAGGCATTCCCCCAGACCTGGAACCCGCAACCTGCAGGTGGGCGTCGCCAAGCGCTTTGCGACGCCCGACCGACCACCAGGAGGTTTCGGGAGCGAGGTCTGGGGCTTTGGCTTAAAAGCGGTTGTAGTACTGGGCCCAAAAGATTGGGGTTTTACCTCGCAGCAGGCATAGACTTGCGGGCGTGACTATTGGCAAGATTCTCCTCTACTACTGCTTTACTCCCATCGAGGACCCCACCGCGATCATGCTGTGGCAGCGCTCCCTGTGCGAGAAGCTCGGGCTCAAGGGCCGCATCCTCATTTCGGAGCACGGCATCAACGGCACTGTGGGCGGGGACATGGATGCGTGTAAGCGCTACGTGCGCGAGACCCGCGAGTACCCAGGCTTCAAGAAGATGGAGTTCAAGTGGTCCGAGGGCGGAGCGGAAGACTTCCCGCGCCTGTCGGTCAAGGTCCGCGATGAAATCGTGGCCTTCGGCGCGCCGGGAGAGCTCAAGGTGGATGAGAACGGCGTCATCGGCGGCGGTGTCCACCTCAAGCCGGAAGAGGTCAACAAGCTGGTGGAGGAGCGTGGCGAGGAGGTTGTCTTCTTCGACGGGCGCAACGCCATGGAGGCGGAAATCGGCAAATTCAAAAATGCTGTGGTGCCGGACGTGCGCACGACCCACGACTTCATCGCGGAACTCGAGTCCGGCAAATATGACTGGATGAAGGATAAGCCCGTGGTCTCCTACTGCACGGGCGGTATCCGCTGTGAAATCCTCTCCGCGCTGATGAAGAACAGAGGCTTTAACGAGGTTTATCAAATTGATGGCGGCATTGTTCGCTATGGCGAGAAGTACGGCAACGATGGCCTGTGGGAAGGCTCGATGTACGTCTTTGACAAGCGCATGCACCACGAGTTTGGTCAGGGCCTAGAGGATCCGGGCTTTATTCAGCTCGGCCACTGCGTGCACTGTGGGAAGGGGACGAACACCTTCCACAATTGCATCAATGAGGACACGTGCCGCAAGCAGGTGCTCATCTGCGATGATTGCATCCAGAACGTAGAGACACAGCACTGTGGGCGCCCAGATTGCGCCGAGGTGGCTGCGTCCCAGGCGCAGGCCTAGTTTTCGCTAGTTTTCGAGAACCGGGGCCAGCAGAATCTGGATATCGTTGATGCACCAGATCATGAAGTTGCCGGCCATGACCCAGAAGATGGCCATCCAGCCGCGCCAGCGCACGTAAGCCTTGAGTTTGCGCACCATGATGACCGCGCAGCCAATCATGCCAATGAACGGGATGATGAGCGTCGTCGTCGCGAACACGGTGCGCTGGGTCCTCGTGCAGAGCCAAGCGGCGTACTCGGCTTGCAGGCAGTCGGTCGTGGTTCCAGCGACCTTGAAGATGCCCGCGAGGAGAAGCGCATAGAGCGCCGAGCCGACGAGGATGAAAATCATAAACCACAGCGCTTGGCGCGAGGACCGGCGATTGGCTTCGGCGACGGCGAGGGGATCGGGTTCGTCGGCAAGCTCGTCAAAGTTGCGGGGCTCGGGGCGCGGCAGGTTCGTATAGTCCGCGTCGGACGTGAGATCATTTTCGGGGTGCTCTGCTGCCATGGTGTGTCAGTCTAACGTGCTTCTTTATCGTAGGTGCTGGGGCAGACCAGTACTGGTACGCCCAAGTGGGGAAGCAGCTCGGTGGCGGTGCTGCCGATGAAGACGCGTTCGATGGGCCCCATGGGAGAGGAACCCAAGCAGAGCAGATCGCCCTTCTTCCACTTCAGTGAATCCACCGCGCCGGACCAGCCATGGCCGCTTCCGATGGCCGTCGTGACCGAAAGTTCGGGGTAGGCATCCGCGATGAAATCGTGCGCCCGGTCCAATAGTGAGAGCGAGTGCTCGCGCCAATTGGGGGCATCGGATGGAAAGGTCGGAGAGTACTCGAGGGGGACGTCGACAAGCCCCTTGGCGGAAAACGCCAGGATACGCAAGGGGATTCCGCCGCGCTGCGCAATGCATGCGGCATGCAGGAGGGCGGGGTCGTCGGCACGGCCCAAGTCGGTGAAGGCGAAATTGATGCGGGTGACACCGTGTTTGGACAGCTTGATACCACGCGGGATGAGTCCGACAGGGAGGGGCGAGTAGTGCAGAAGCGCGTCGGCAGTAGATCCAGAGAAGAAACGGCCCTTCGGTGCGGATTGATTGGCCCCAAGGAGGATGACGCTCGCCTTGAAGTCCTCAGCAGCCTGCTCCAAGAGCTGTGGGCGAGAAGGCCCTGCCAAGAGAACGGAGACGTTCTTATCGAGCTGGTCCTTATCTACCCCGGCTTCGTTTAAGGCCTGCTTGACGGCGCGTTCGCAGGTGGCGCGCTCCTTCTTGAACCACTTCTTGTAGGAACCGCTGAGCTTGCTGAGCGACGTCACGGTGAGGGGCTGCGAAATGGTCGAAACCACGCGAATCCGAATGGAGGTGGAACGTGCGAGCCACGCAGCAAACTCGATGGCCTCCGTGCCGGTGGAGCTAGGGCTCCACGACACCAAGACGCGGAGCGGAGGGAGCTGGCCGTCCGGGGAGCATGGCCCTTCCGCAGGGTGTGAAGAATTCTTAGCCATTCAATAAAAAGTTCGGGGTCGTTTTCTTCATTATCGACCCTTCATGTCGGAAAATAAAATCCGCTCTACCGGCACTTTTTGGTCTATTTCCCTTCCATGATTGGCCGGTAGACATCGGCAAGCTTGGATATAAGATTGACCAAAGTGTCAGCGTCCTTGATGTCCTCTGGGTCGAGCCAGCGCAGGATCTCAGCCAAAGCCGCCGCGCGCTGGCGGGAGACAATGGTCAGCTCGGATTCCCCGAGCTGGGTGAGGGCGACGAGTACGCCGCGGCGGTCTTTTTCATCGCGGTGCCGTTCCACGAAGCCCTGGCGCTCCAATTGGTATAGCGCATTGGAGGCGGTGGGCATTCGGATGAGTTCTGCTTGCGCGATAGTACTGACGCGGGAGGGGCCGCGCATGCGCAGCTGGTTCATGATGGAGACCTGCGATGTTGTCAGGGACGTGCCCTCCGTGGTGCGCTGGAAGATGAGCATGAGCTTGTTGAGCGCCGGCTGGATTTGGCGGGCGACTTCCAAGGCATCCTCGTAGGAGACGGGGGATTCAATAGTTTCTTCACTCATGGAAAATAAGTGTAGCTAGAGACTGCACGCTTCGGTAGTTAGCTGTTTAAAAAATTAGGTTTTCTATCACGAAGTGTTTAGGAGCGCTCTAGATTGTTGGCGTCGCCGGCACTACACTGTCCGGCGTGAATTCTCCGTCTAAGGCAGAGTCGGCAAAGGCAAAGCCAACCGTGGCCTACCGCAATGAGGTCTCCTATGAATGGGAGCGCGCGCAACATCTGCGTGACCTTCGTGCGGGGAAGCTCGGGCGCGAGGAAGTATGTGATGCCGATTTTCTCCTTCGTGCTGCGGCAGAGCATCACGGCGTCGACATGCACAAGCCGTGCCCAGTCTGCGGTGAGGACATGCGGCTGACTCGGTGGGTGTACGGAGATGCCTTGAAGCGCCGATCAGGCAGCGCGCGCAGCGAAGCGGAAATCGCGGAGATAGCCGCCGAAGGAATCGAATTCACCGTGCATTTCGTGGAAGTCTGTCCGGCGTGCCGCTGGAATCACCTGCTTCGAGCTGCCTCGGTCTATGCTTTAGGGTAGTTTTGGCTTCCCAGTTCACGCCGGTAAGCTGCATATATTTACAATTTCTGTACAGGATTGAAGAGGACACGGATCAGTGACCGAGAAGGAAACCTCTGGGCGAAAGTCCGGCAACCGTAGGAAGAGCCCCTCGCGTAGCGCACAACGTTCGTCCAGCTCTAAACGCCGCTGGCCGTGGATCGTGCTCACTGTCTTATTTGTTTTGGTGGGCATCCCCGCCCTTCTCTTCGGCTTCGCGTATACGCAGTACGACGTCCCTGAGCCTGAGGAGCTGCAGCCGAGTCAGATTTCCACCATTGTCGCCGGCGATGGGGAAACGCAGTTGGCCAAGCTGGTTCCACCCGAGGGCAACCGGCGGCAGGTGACCCTAGACGAGATCCCGGATTATGTAGAGGACTCCGTGCTGGCCGCCGAGGACCGCGAGTTCTGGACCAACTCAGGCTTTTCCTTCACTGGATTGGGCCGTGCTGTCTTGGGCAAGCTCACGGGTGATAGCACTGCTGGTGGTGGTTCCACAATTACCCAGCAGTACGTGAAGAACACGCTGGTAGGTGACGAATACTCTTACGTGCGTAAGATTCGTGAGCTCATCTACTCGGTGAAGATGACCAACGAGTGGTCCAAGGAGGAAATTCTCAACGCCTACCTCAACACGGTTTACTTTGGCCGTAATGCTTATGGCATTGAGGCAGCGTCTAACGCTTATTTCAACAAGGACGCTAAGGACCTCACCGTGGAGGAAGGCGCTATGCTCGCCGGCCTCATTCAGTCCCCTTCTGTGTTGGATCCGTGGGTGGATGAGGAACGCTCGCAGAACCGTTGGAACTATGTCATGGACGGCCTCGTCGAGATGGGCGAGCTGGATTCGGCTGAACGCTCGCAGATGGCCTTCCCAGAAACGCGCGACCCGGGTGAGTACTCAGCCTACACTGAGGCGCCTGGTGCCTACGGGCACATCAAGAACCAAGTCACCGGCGAGTTGGCACGCGTGGGAATCACCGAGGACCAGCTAGCTACCGGTGGCCTCAAGGTGACCACCACCATTGATATGACCGTGCAAAACGCGTCGACCGACGCCGCCCACGAGCAGCTTGCCGTGCTGCAGGAAGATGCCCGTGCCGCAGCCGTGACCATCGACCCAGCGACGGGTGCTGTGCGCGGTTATTTCGGCGGCGATGACGCTAATGGTTGGGACTACGCCAACTCCCCGCTGCAGACCGGCTCGGTCTTTAAGATCATGGCGCTGGCCGCGGCCCTCCAGCAGGGTATCGACCTCAATACCTATTACTCCTCCGCCCCCTACCAACTGCCTGGTTCCCAGACCGTAACCAACGTGGGCGGCGGCTGTGGAAGCTGTTCCATCGCTGAGGCGCTGAAGCATTCTTATAACACGTCCTTCCTGCGCCTCCAGGATGACCTGGAAAACAAGATGCAGGACACCGCGGACATGGCGCACGCGTTGGGTGTCGCCCGCAGCCTGCCGGGGATTGAAAAGACCCTGACGGAGAATGGTGGCACGCCGTACGAAGGCGTGGTGTTGGGCCAGTACCAGTCCCGCCCGCTCGATATGGCAACCGCCATGGCTACCTTGACCAACCAGGGAGTATGGCACCAGCCGCACTTCGTGCAGAAGGTAGAAAACGCTGCCGGCGAGGTCCTCTACGAGAATCCGACCGATGGCGGTGAGCGCCGTGTCTCCGCCAACGTGGCTAATAACGTTATTTCTGCGATGCAGCCGATTGCCGCATGGTCGAATGGTGCATTGGCTGGTGGACGTCCATCCGCGGCCAAGACCGGTACCACGCAGCTGGGTGATACTGGTCTGAACAAGGATGCCTGGATGGTGGGCTCTACGCCGCAGCTGGCTACCGCCGTGTGGGTTGGTACCGCTGATAACACCTCCGCAATCTTTAATCAGTGGGGCGGAATCATGTACGGCTCGGATGCACCGACGAAGATTTGGAAGTCCATCTTGGACACCTCTCTGGCCAACGTCGAGCAGCAGTCCTTCCCGCAGGCTTATCCGATTCACTATGGCGTCGGCAGCTGGGGCTCCGGGTATGTTTATGACCCGAGCCAGAGCACCACGTGGAACCAGGCGCCGGCAAGCCCGGAGAACGAGGGCGACGAGGAAGCACCGACCGAAGACGGCGAACACCACGACGAGGGACAGGGGGAGACCTCAGACCAGCCAGCGCAGCCTGAGCAACCGGCCCAACCCGCAGAGCCCGAGGTCCCATCGCTCGATGACATTCTCAACGGAGATGGACTCGACCAATTACTTGGTCAATAGGAGATTGATCATCCGGTGAGCCATCACACGACTTCGCAGATAGTCCCTCTCTCATCCGAGTCTATGACCCGCAACACGGTCGACGCCCTGGGTGGGCCGACGGGACGCTTTGCTCGTTCGGCCTATTCCGGGTGGTGGACGCCCCTGCGCGTGGTTATCACGCTGGCGTGGACGTTTTTGGCGTTTGGGTTTTTGAGTAAGGCAACCTGTGCGGGTAGTCGCCGGGGCGAGGATGGCCTCATTAGCCTGAACTGGGATGGCAACCGCCAATACACGGCCTTCTGCTACAACGACATCGTCCCGCTCTATCGTGGGCGCGGACTCGATCAGCCGGGCTTCCCCTATGCCTATTCCTGGGTTGAGGGCGATCTCACCCGCTACATGGAGTATCCGGTACTGGCCGGCCTCTTTCAGGGGGCCGTCGGATGGCTGGCGCGCACCACCTATCCGGCCGTCGAGTGGCTTGGGATGGCAGATGTCAGCTGGTACTTCGGACTGACCGCGTTCATCATGTCTCTCGTGTGGGTCGGCACCGTGGTGATGGTCTTCCAGCTCACGGGCAACCGGGCATGGGACACTATCCTCATGGCGGCCAGCCCGCTCGTGGTTATTCACGCTTTTACGAACTGGGACATCCCGTCGGTGGCCTTCATGGTGGGCGCGCTTCTTGCAGTGGCAAAGCGTAAGAACTGGCTCGCTGGCATCCTCATTGGACTCGGCACGGCGTTTAAGCTGTGGCCCCTGTTTATCGTGGGCGCTTTTCTGGTGCTGGCCATCCGCCACAAGCGCTGGGTGCCCTTCGTCAAGATGTTCGTGGCAACCGCTGCGACGTGGCTCGTGGTGAACCTTCCCGTGGCACTGGCCTACCCCGAAGCGTGGGGCGAGTTCTTCAGGCTCAACCAAGAACGCGGTGCGGAGTGGACCACGATCTATGCGCTGTTGAGCCGAGTGACAGGCATAGGCTTTGAGGCTGAGTTTCTCAATACCTTCTCCCTCCTGTCCTTCTTAGCGTGCTGCGCTGCCATTGCCATCGTGGGGCTCACAACGCCGCGTGCGCCGCGGGTGGCTGAGATGATCTATCTCATCCTCATGGCCTTTCTGATCTTTAACAAAGTGTGGTCGCCGCAATACTCGCTGTGGCTGGTTGTGCCGGCCCTCTTGGCGCTGCCACGGTGGCGCCTCATCTTTAGCTGGGCGCTTGCTGACGCCCTCCTCTGGCCCATCCTTACCTGGCACATGCTCGGGGCTGAGAACAAGGGCCTGCCGCACGAGATGCTGGATATCGCGGTGATTACCCGTGATGGCTTCATCATTGCCATCGGCGTGTTGATCATCCGTCAGATGTGGGGCACGTCGGAAGATAAGGTCCGTGCTGCGCACGGCGGTAGAGACCCGTTGGCCGGTGATTTTGCGCGATGACTATGACGATTGTGGGCATCATCTCCATCACGCTGGGTTTTATCTGCGTGTTGGGCGCCTATTACCTTTTTCAGCGCTCTAAAGACCGCACCTGGCCCATTGTGCTAGGGCTGTTGGCCCTCCTCTTCCTTACCGTGATTCCTGCTGGTTCGGCGATCTTTGTCGCGGCGACCCACTAGAGGCGGCCGAAGAGATAGGGGATTTCCTTTTCCGCCGGTCAGTGCGGTACTGTGTGGGGGTTGCTTGACGCAACAGACCCTCCTGCCATATCCGCAAAGGTGATATGGCCGATACCAATTACTAGACCATAGGAGGTGATGAGGTCCGTGCGTCACTACGAAGTCATGATCATTCTGGATCCTAACCAGGATGAGCGCACCGTAACCCCGTCCCTAGACAAGTTCCTCGAGGCAATCCGCAAGGATGGCGGCAAAGTCGAAAAGGTTGACGTGTGGGGCAAGCGCCGTCTTGCGTACCCGATCAATAAGAAGGAAGAGGGCATCTACGCAGTCGTGGAGCTGGAGTGTGAATCCCACTCCGTTCTCGAGCTCGATCGCCGTCTGAACCTGAACGACTCCATTCTGCGTACCAAGGTTCTGCGCACCGACAGCAAATAGCGGATACTGGGTTTCGAGCAATCCACGTAACCGATATTAAGGAGTAAAGACATGGCTCAGGGAGATACCAACATCACGGTTGTCGGCAATATTGTTGCTGACCCCGAACTGCGTTTCACCCCGGCGGGTGCCGCAGTGGCGAATTTCCGTATTGCCTCCACCCCGCGTCGCTATAATCAGCAGACTTCCCAGTGGGAGGATGGCGAGGCCATGTTCCTCACCTGCAACGTGTGGCGCCAAGCCGCAGAAAACGTTGCGGAGACCCTGACCAAGGGCATGCGCGTTATCGTTACTGGCCGTTTGCGCCAGCGCTCTTACCAGACTCGTGAGGGCGAGAACCGCACTGTTTTTGAGATTGAGGTCGATGAGGTCGGCCCGTCCCTGCGTTATGCAACCGCTCAGGTTAACCGCAAGTCCGGCAACGGCGGCGGCAACTATGGCGGCGGCCAGCAGCAGGGTGGTGCTAACTACGGCGGTGGCAACCAAGGCGGTTTCTCCGGAAACCAGCCCCAGTCCTCTGCCCCGCAGCAGTCCCAGCAGTCGGCTCCGAGCAACGATCCGTGGAATTCAGCACCCCAAGCAGGAAGCTTTGGTGGTGCGGATGCAGAACCCCCGTTCTAAGACTGTCACGCAAGTATTCATTTAACTCAATTGAAAGGCAGGGATCATGAAGCTGATCCTCACCGCTGCCGTTGAGAACCTCGGCGCCCCCGGCGAAATTGTAGAGGTTAAGGACGGCTACGGACGTAACTACCTGCTTCCGCGCGGCCTGGCTATCGTTGCCACCCGCGGTGCTGAAAAGCAGATCGAGGGCATCAAGCGCGCCCAGGAAGCTCGCGCAATCCGCGACCTGGACCATGCACGCGAGATCCGTACCCAGCTGGAGGAGCTCAAGGACGTTAACGTCCCGGTGAAGACCTCCGAGTCCGGCAAGCTCTTCGGCTCCGTGTCCGCAGAGGACATCGTGAACGCCGTTGCCGCCGCTGGCGGCCCGAAGCTGGACAAGCGCATTGTTGTGCTTCCCAAGGGCCTGGTCAAGAAGACCGGCAACTACCAAGTCGAGCTGAAGCTGCACGCTGACGTTATCGGCAAGGTGAACTTCTCGGTCGTCGCTGCCTAAGAATTAAGGCGCACGACGGTCACCCTCCGTACGCCCGCGTGTGAGGCGCGACGCCGGTACGCAGGACCTGACCTTAAGACAACAGCAAGGCTTGAGGCCGTGCTCCTCCCACTATGTGAGGTGGTGAGAGGAAGCACGGCCTCAGGCCGTTTTGTGGGCCAGTGGGGATAGAGATTTGGGGTCAGACTCAAACTGTGGATAACTCGCATTACCTGTGGATAACTCGGTGGTGAGTTAACGGTGAATTTACTCCCGGCGCATGCTGTTAACCCGCTGGTAGGGGCGATTTCCAGTTGAGAGGCCTACTTTTCCACCGGATTTGTGCGGATTTTCACACTCAGAAAAACCTGCGCTGACCAGTGCAAATAATCGTCGCAGGTCACAGCGCTACCAAGTTATCCACAGCCCTGACCTCAGTCTTTGCGCACGGTGTCTTTGCTGACCTGGGAATTCCACAGGACTCTGTGGATAACTATGAAAGTTATGCCCAAGGGGTAGTCTCTTGACCCTCAGCTAGACTGTTGTGTACTACGCGCGGTTGCCGCTTTGGACTGTATCGAAGCCTGGCCGTCCGGCGCGGAAAAGAGTGAGAACTTCAGGCACACGGCCAGGGTGGGATTAATGAACGGTGGGATTAATGAGCAATGACTAATGCCAGTTTTGATGATGACCAGGTTCCACCACCACCGGAGCCGGTAGAGGAGGAGCCCCGCCGCTCTTACCGGCAGGAGGAGCCTAAGCGCTACGGCGAATTCCGCCAGCCGCCCGCGGACCGTGAGGCAGAGCAAGGCGTTCTCGGCGCCATGCTCCTGAGCCCGAACACGGTCATGGAGGTCATTGAGGAGCTGGAGCCGGAAGATTTCTACTACCCTGCGCACACCCTCATCTACCAGGCCATGATCGACCTTTATGCCGCAGGCACCGACATTGATGCGGTGATTGTGGCGGCTCGGCTCGATCGCTATAACAACCTGGAGCGCGTTGGCGGTGCGCCCTACCTGCATACCCTGTTGGCTACGGTGCCAACTGCTGCCAACGCACGCTATTACGCGGAGATTGTCGCGGAGAAGGCGGTGCTGCGCAAGCTGGTGGACGCCGGAACCAGAGTCGTCCAACTCGGCTTCCAGGGCTCTGAGGACATGGAGATCGAGTCCGTTTTGGACCGCGCCCAGCAGGAAGTATTTGCCGTGGCGCAGAAGAAGACCACCGAGGATTACCGTGCCTTAAGCGATCTCATCGATCCCACCATTGATGAACTCGCCGCTCTGCAGCAAAACGGTGTGGAGTCCGGTGTGCCTACAGGGTTCATCGACCTCGATAACCTGACCAATGGTCTGCGCGCCGGCCAGATGATCATCGTCGCCGCCCGCCCCGGCGTGGGTAAGTCCACGCTGGCCATGGACTTCATGCGCTCTGCCTCCCTGCAGCACAACAAGACCTCCGTGGTCTTCTCTCTGGAGATGTCTGCCTCAGAGATCGTCATGCGCCTGTTGTCGGCGGAGGCGGAAGTAAAGCTGTCGGATATGCGCGGTGGCCGCGTGTCCACGGAAGATTGGGCCAAAATCGATGACACCCTCAACCGCATCCAGGATGCGCCGCTGTTCATCGATGATTCCCCGAACCTCACCATGATGGAAATCCGCTCAAAGGCCCGCCGCCTCAAGCAGCAGCACGGGCTAGACCTCATTGTGTTGGACTATATGCAGTTGATGTCCTCAGGCAAGAAGGTAGAGTCCCGCCAGCAAGAGGTCTCGGAGTTTTCGCGCCAGCTCAAGCTGTTGGCCAAGGAGCTAGAGGTTCCCCTCATCGCGATTTCGCAGCTGAACCGTGGCCCAGAATCCCGTACCGATAAGAAGCCGCAGCTGGCGGATCTACGTGAGTCCGGCTCGCTTGAGCAGGACGCCGATATGGTTATGCTGCTCTACCGCCCGGACTCGCAAGACCGCGATGATCCCCGTGCTGGTGAAGCAGACATCATTTTGGCTAAGCACCGTGGCGGCCCGATCGACACGGTGAAGGTCGCGCACCAGCTGCACTACTCCAAGTTCGTGAACATGGCGCACGGCTAAATTACAGGTCTACCACGGCGTTGGGGTCACCCAACCGTGGGCCGAGGATGACCAAGACTAGGAAGACCGCAGCCGCGGCGAGCGCCAGCCACCGCCACACAGGGAAGAAGCGCTCGCCACAAAGCCGGGCGAACGCCGCGCCGATGAGCGCGCCGATCGTATTGAAGATGAGGTCATCCACGTCGGAGCGGCCCAAGGCGAAGGCATACTGGGCCGTTTCCAGTGCCAAACTCAGCGCGAATCCCCATGTGGCCGTTGCCTTGAGTGATCGGCACATGCTGAAGATGAGCATGCCAAAAGGAATGCAGAAGGCGGTATTGCCCGCATACTCAAAAAGCGGGCCAAACCAGGTGCCGCCGGAGAATTCATCAAGTGGCACCAAGCGCAGGTCACGGACCCGCTGGTTCTCCGGCTTCCAGAGGTAGCCAATCTGGTAGAAGGGCTTCAGCGTGGTGAGCGCGACCATGACCGCGACCCACGCGCCAAGGGCTACCCTATTGAGCAAGGGTCCTACCCTTGAATTCTGGCAAGGTCAGTGCCGCCGCAGCGGCGAGCCCGAAGGCCGCTGCGAACAGCACGAAGAGCCAGCCCGTTCCCGCCACCGCGATGAGCGGCGGAACGATGAGCGGCGCCAGGATGGAGGCGAGTCGGCCGAAGCCGGCAGCAGCACCAGTACCGCGCCCGCGCAGTGCGGTGGGGTAGAGCTCCGGGCCGATGGCGTACAGCGCGCCCCACGCTCCCAGGTTGAAGAAGGAGAGCAGGCAACCAGCCAGGATAATCGTTGCCTCAGTGCTGGCGAAGCCAAAGAATCCGGCGGACAAGGCGGAGCCCACGAGGAAGGTCGCCAGGGTCGAGCGGCGTCCCCAGACCTCGATGAGCCAGGCCGCTGCGGCGTAGCCCGGCAGCTGCGCCAGGGTGATAATCAGCGTGAAGCTGAAGGACTTCACCAGGGAGAAACCGTCTGCGACAAGCAGGGACGGAATCCAAATGAAGGCACCATAATAAGACAGGTTGACGCAGAACCAGATGGTCCACAGCGCCAGCGTGCGCCCGCGCAGGGATTTCGACCAGATGCTGGTGGCGGTGACGTCTTCCTCGGAGTAGGTCGGTGCTGGGGTCGTGCGGTCGATGTCCGCCTCATCCACCTCGGCCTCAAAGGAAGCGACGATTTCTTCTGCTTCCTCGTGGCGGCCCTTCGACTCTAGGAAGCGCACTGATTCAGGCAGGTGGAGGCGTACATAGAGAGCGTAGAGCGCGGGCACCATGCCAAGTGCCAGGGCCCAGCGCCAGCCGCTTTCCGACGCCCCCACGACGAACGTTCCAATTACTGCAGCGAGGATCCAGCCCACGGCCCAGAAGGCCTCCAGCAAGACCACCATGCGCCCGCGGACCTTGAGCGGAGCGAACTCGGAGATCAGCGTAGAGGCCACCGGTAGCTCGGCGCCGAGGCCAAGTCCGATGAAGAAGCGCAGGATGATGAGGAGCGTGAGGCCTGTTGCTAGGGCAGAGGCACCCGTCGCGAGGCCATAGACCAGCAGGGTCAGCGCAAAGATGTGGCGGCGGCCGAACTTATCGGCCAAGAGGCCGCCGAAGGTGGCGCCCAAAGCCATGCCGATGAAGCCCACGGACGCAAGCCAGGAGGATTGGGTCGGTGTGATCCCCCAGTGCACCGCCAGAGCGGCCATGATGAAGGAGATGAGGCCCACGTCCATGGCATCGAGCGCCCAGCCGATGCCGGAGCCGAAGAGGAGACGTTTGTGTTTTCCAGTGACGGGAAGGCGGTCGAGCCTCTCCGTGCGTGAGATAGAGCGATGATCAAGACGATTCATGCCCGCTTAGCTTACTCCGCGGGGGTAAAGCGTTTCAGTCGCAAAGAATTGGTCACCACAAATACCGAGCTCAGGGCCATTGCCAACCCCGCTAACAGGGGGTTGAGCAGACCGAATGCTGCAACAGGGAGAAGAATAATATTATAGGCGAAGGCCCAAAATAGGTTGCCCTTGATGATGCGCAGGGTGTTGCGTGCGAGGCGCACTGCCTCTGCGACGGAGCGCAGGTCGTTGTTCATCACCGTGATATCGGAGGCCTCGATGGCCACGTCGGATCCCGCGCCCATCGCGATTCCGAGGTCCGCCTGCGCGAGCGCTGCGGCGTCGTTGACTCCATCGCCCACCATGGCCACGGTCCGCCCTTGCTCCTGCAGCCGAGCGATGGTGTCCACTTTGTCTGCGGGCATGACCTCCGCTGTCACGGCTGCCACATCAATGCCGACTGCCCGCGCCACTGCGTGCGCCGCGCCGGCATTGTCTCCGGTGAGTAGGTGGGGTGTGAGCCCTAGCTTGTGCATCGCCGCGATGGCAGCGGCCGAGGATTCCTTGATGCGATCCTGAAGTTCGATAGTCCCTGCCAGGTCATCGTCCACGTAGACGCCCACCTGCGTCCCAGTGCCGTCATAGCCCGCAGGCGGGCGGCCCACCCGCACCCGGGAGCCCTCAATTCTTGCCTCGATTCCCTGGCCGGGAAGCTCGTGGAAGCCCTCGGTTGTGGGTAACTCGCCCTCGTAGGCAGCGCGGATGGCTCGTGCAATGGGGTGCTCGGAGCCCTGCTCCGCGGCGGCCGCGAGACGGAGAACTTCCTGCTGTGTGCGTCCTGCCGTAGCTTGGACTGCTCCCACCGACATCTGGCCTTCGGTGATGGTGCCGGTCTTGTCCAGAACGATGGTGTCGATCTGGCGGGTCGATTCTAAAATCTCCGGGCCCTTGATGAGTATTCCCAGTTCGGCGCCGCGCCCCGTGCCCACGAGGATTGCGGTGGGCGTCGCCAAGCCCATGGCGCACGGGCACGCGATGATGAGGACGGAGACGGCGGCCACAAAGGCCGGGGCGACGCCGCCGACCCACAGGTGAGCTAGGAGCGCGAGGATGGCGATGCCGATGACGATTGGGACAAAGACAGCGGCGATACGGTCTGCCAGACGCTGTACCGGGGCCTTTGAGGTCTGGGCTGCGGTGACGAGTGCGCCCATCTGGGCCAAGAGGGTGTCGGACCCGACGCGGGTGGCGCGCACCTCAAGCCGCCCAGAGGCGTTGATGGTAGCGCCCGTTACCGTGCTGCCGGGGGAAACCTCAACCGGCATCGACTCGCCTGTGAGCAGGGATTCATCCACGGCCGAGTGGCCGCTGAGGACCACGCCATCGGTGGCGACCTTCTCACCGGGGCGGACCACAAAAACATCGTCCACGTGGAGATCGCTGGCAGGAATGCGGGTTTCGGTGCCGTCGCGAAGCACGGTGGCTTCTTTAGCCCCCATGGTCAGCAGCGTGGTGAGCGCCTCGGAGGAGCGCCCCTTAGCTTTGAGCTCGAACCAGCGCCCCAGCAGTAGGAACGTGATAACCATGCCGACGGACTCGAGATAAATATGGTCCATCTGCGCGTCATTGGAGTGCAGTGTCATATGCATGGTCATGCCGGGCATACCGGCGTTGCCGAAGAACAGGGCGTAGAGCGACCAGCCGAAGGCGGCGGTGGTGCCCAGCGTGATGAGGGTGTCCATCGTGGCGGCGCCGTGCTTGAGGTTGGCCCAGGTAGCGCGGTGGAAGGGTGCTCCGCCGATGACGTAGACGAGTGTCGTGAGCATCAAGCAGGCCCACTGCCAGTGCTGAAACTGCAGGGCCGGGAACATGGAAAGCAGCATCACTGGTAGCGAGAGTGCCGCAGAGAGCAGGGTGCGCTGAAGGATGTCGGAGGCTTGGCTCTCGCGGGCATCCTCCGCCGTGCTTGCCGGTTCCTCCCCCTCACCGTCCATGGTGAATGCTCCGTAGCCCGCGCCTTCGACGACGTCGATGAGATCGGCGGGCGTCGTCGTTGCAGGGTCATAACTCACGGAGGCAGACTCCGTGGCGAAGTTGACCGTGGCGTCAACGTTGTCGAGCTTGTTGAGTTTGCGCTCGACGCGGGAGGAGCACGACGTGCAGGTCATCCCAGTGATGCCGAGGGTGAGGCTGGTAGTCATGGTGTTTAAGCCAATTCGTAGCCGGCTTCGGCGACGGCGGCGGCGACCTGGTCGTCGCTAAAGCCCTCCCCGGACACGGTGACGGCGCCGGTGGTGTGGTCGGCAGTGACGTCGGTGACGCCGCTGATCTCTGAAATCTCTTCCTTGACGGAAAGCTCGCAATGGCCACAGGTCATGCCGTTAACGGTGTAGGTTGTGGTGCTCATGGTGGTGAATCCTCTCCTTACTAGGGTTAGTATCACTGTTGAGGATATACCCCCCTGGGGTATGTAGGCAAGGAATAATCGAGTCTTGTGTACCGTTGAGGGTTGATAGAACCGACAAATATCCCCGAGATTGATAGGAAAAGACATGGCAACGATTGACATCACTGAGGACACGTTCCAGGAGACCATCTCCGGCGACGGCATCACGCTCGTCGATGCCTGGGCGGAATGGTGCGGCCCGTGCAAGCGCTTCGGCCCAGTCTTTGAGAAGGCATCTGAAGAGCACCCCGATGCTACGTTTGCAAAGCTGGACACCGAGGCGAACCAGGAGCTATCCGCGAAGCTGCAGATTCAGTCCATCCCTACCTTGATGGTTTTCCGCGATGGCATCCTGGTCTTCCGTGAGGCTGGCGCCCTGCCACCGGCAGCACTGGAGGATCTCATCGGCCAGGTTAAGGCCCTCGACATGGACGAAGTCCGCGCCCAGGTGGAAAGCCAGCAGGCGGAATAGTCCAGAGTATTCACCTTGGTGCGGAAGGGCTCAGTTGCGCCCGCCGCACGCGCTTTCCTGTGAGTATCGCTACACTCGTAGGAAAGCGTCTTTTTATATAGGGCACCAATAAGAGCTGCATTAACTACTGCTGCAGGAATCACAAAGGAGTGAGCGCGATGGCGAATCCATTTAGCAAAGGCTGGAAGTACGTGATGGCTTCTTTCGATCAGAAGATCGACGAGAACGCTGACCCCAAGGTCCAGATCCAGCAGGCCGTGGAAGGTGCGAAGGAGCAACATCGCCAGATTTCCGAACATGCGGCGGAGATTATTGGACGCAAAACCCAGCTGGAAATGCAGCTCAACCGCCTGGTGAAGACCCAGCAGGATTACCAAGACCAGACCCGCCGGGCGTTGGAGCTGGCGGATGCTTCTGAGGATCCGCAGAAGGCCGCCGAGTACAACCACGCGGCGGAGGTCGTGGCGAGCCAGCTGGTAGCCGTAGAGAATGAGTTGGCCAATCTGAAGTCCCAGCACGAGGCCGCCTCCCAAGCTGCCGAGCAGGCGAAGGCCCAGCAGCAGCAGTCGGAGGCCCGTCTGAAGGAGCAGCTCGCACAGGTGGACCAGTTGCTGTCCCAGGCTGATCAGGCAGCGATGCAGGAGAAGAACGCTGAGGCCTTGGACTCTATGAATGAGCTCAAGCCCGATGATTCCACGCCAACGTTGGATTCGGTACGCGCCAAGATTGAGAAGCGCTACGCTGATGCTCTTGGCGCTCAGGAGCTGCACCAGGCAGCTGGCGGCAGCCGGATTCAGGAGATTTCGGCCGCGGGCCACGATATGGCCGCCGCGTCCCGCTTGGACGAGATTCGCGCCGAGATGGCCAAGAGTAAGGAGATCGAAGGCTCTCCCTTCGCCAGCGACCCAGCGCTTGAGGCCGGCGCCGAAGCTGATGCTGGTTCCACATCGGACGCCGCCGAGGGCAAGCAGTAGCCACCACGGAGCACATCACCGCATAGAAAAGGGACCTTCGAGAGCGGGCCGCGCAGCGCGGCCTGGGTGTTTCAGCGCCTTATGCTCTCAAGGTCCCTGTGGTGTTTTAGCTATCTTGGCGGCGGATATTGATGAGAACGCCGCGGATGCCCGAGTGAAAGCCATCGCGCAGGTTCACGCGTTGGGTTTCGGTGAGCGTGTACTCGTGCAGCGTTTCACAGGCGAACTGCAGCAGCGGGCGATCGATTTCCGGTGGCAGCCCGCCGCCCGAGAGTAGGTGGGCCTGGTCGCGTTGATCAGCGCTCGCGGCATTGTCGAACCACCACGAAGCATATTGCTGCCCCACATCAAAGGGGGACTGGAACCCAGCGGAGCTCCACACTTCTTCGGGGAGCGGAACGTACTTCGAGCGTAGCTTGCGGCGCGGTGCCATCATCGACGGCTTTGGCGCGGCTGGCTTGGGAGCAGGCTTCGGGGCTTCGCTGCCTGCTTCCGACTCTTCCTTTGCAGGATTCTGCGCGGTGGTTCCGGGCTGGGAGCATTCCTTTCCCTCGGCGGGGGCGCTGGGTGCTGCTGATTCAGGGTGAGCGGCAGTGGCCGCCACGTCTTGCGCTGCGGCAGAAGGGGTGGCCGGCCCAGGCTTTGGTGCGGAGGGGAAAGCGGCTTGTGCCTCGGTGGGTTCATCGCACTCCTCTGCGTGTTCGTCGGTGGCAACGGCTTCGCCCTCGCTGCCGTCCTCGGAGTGCTGGGGCTCGCGGATAGTTGGCGGCAGCGGGCCTTCGAGAACCTCGAGCTCCATTGCACCGGCGAAGTCTTCGCGCGGATCAAGGATTGTGGTGGAATCACACGCATGGCGCAGAGCGGAGGACATTGAATCCCAGCCGAAGCCGTAGAGGTGCACGCGCACGCCGTTATTGACGGCCTCCTGCACACCGGGGATCATGTCGGCATCGCCGGAGACCAAAACAAAGTCCGTGACTTGGCCCTTCATGGCGGAGACGATCATGTCGGCGACAAGGCGGGTATCCACCGCTTTTTGGGTGCGGCGCTCGCCCCATTCGATGAGTTGGCCGGTGCGCAGCTGCACGCCGTCGCAGACGCGCAACGCTCGCTGGTAGCGGTGGGGCCCGGTGTCGGGGATTCCGTCGTACCAGTATTGGCGATGAATGCGGTTTCCAACCTGGTTCTCAATCATGGAACCAAGGGAGCTGACTACTTCAGGTAAATCAATCTCTAGCTGGGCTCGGGCACCCGTTTCCCACGAGTTATAGAAACTGGCGAGTAGATATGACGTGTCGACGAAGACAAGTGTTCGTTCAAGCATGGCTCCTAAATTCCGTTCTATTTCTTCTAAATAATTTACTTAGGTCACTTCTGTGAAGTCTTCCAGCCTAGGGCCGGTGTATTCCAGTGTGCCCCATTAGTCACAAAACGTCGATAACCTTGAGGGAATTCCCAGGTAATAAAGGTGTTAGTCAAAAGGCTTGCGGCGGTCATGGGGCTGGTTATATGGTTAGCTACATGAGTAACCAACCAGCTAAGGTGTCTGCATGGATAACTCCGCGCAGCCGCTCTTCCGCCAGATAGCAGCGCTCATCGAGGACGCCATTATCGAAGGAACCCTCGCCGAGGGTGCCCAGGCGCCGTCCACGAATGAGCTTGCTTCCTTCCACAGCATCAACCCCGCTACTGCCCGCAAGGGGCTGACCCTCCTCGTGGATCTTGGAATCCTCGAGAAACGCCGGGGTATCGGCATGTTTGTCACTTCAGGCGCGGCCGACATGATCCGTGCGCGGCGTCGCCAAGAATTCGCAGCCGAATACGCCGCGCCGCTTATCGACGAAGCCGTGCGCCTGGGCTATACCCGCCAACAGCTCCACGACCTCATCGACCTTGTCGCAGAAAGCCGAGGACTCTACTCATGATTTCCACCCCGCACTTCACCTTCAGCGACGGCCTTACGCACGGCCTCGTCGGCCCCAATGGCATTGGCAAGACCACCCTGCTGCGCAAAATTGCCGGTCAGCTGAATGGTTCCGGCATCAAGGTCGACGGCGACAAGCCCTATGACAATGAAGAGGTGCTGGGCAAGATCGTGCTCATGGGCATCGATAACCCGCTCCCGGAAGGCTGGAACCTGAAGAAGGTCTTCACCGTATCCAGCTTGCGCTGGCCCACCTGGAACAAGGAGCGCGCCGAGGAATTGGTGAAGCGTTTCGAGCTGCCAATGAAAAACTACTCGGGCCTCTCCCGCGGACAGAAGTCGGCGGCGAGCTTCATCGTCGCGGTGGCTTCGGGGGTGCCGTACATGCTTCTCGACGAGCCCTATCTCGGCCTCGACGCCTCCAAGCGGGAGGTTTTCTACGAAGTATTACGCGAAGAGCATGGACGCACCATTATTGTTTCCACCCATCACCTCAATGAGCTCTCTGGATTGCTCGATACCGTAGCCCTGATGGGGGAGAACCCGCTCTCCGGCCCCATCGATGAGTTTATTGAGGGCGTCGTCCAGCTCACCGGCTCTACCGAAGCCCTTGATCGTGCGCTGGGACGCCTGCAGCTTCCAGTACTCCAGCGTGAAACCTCCACTGTGGCAGACCGCGCGCTTGTCGACGCCCGTCCCAACCACACCGCCAATGTCTTTGCTATGGCCCAGGAAATAGGGCTCCGTGTCACTGAAGTATCCCTCGAGCAGGCAGTTCTGGCACTGGGGGAGGCGCGATGAAGCTCTATAGGCAAATGGCGCTGAGCTGGAACAGCTTCTTCTTCGCGCTGTGGATTGTCGTCCTTCCGGTAATTGGATTGGACCGGGGGCACGGGTGGCCCATCGGCTACTCGCTCTTCATGGTCCTCACGCTCTACCTATTTCAGCCCGACTTTTCGCGCTATCTCACCTTCGGGCTCAGCACGCGTATATGGAACGGGCACCGGCGCATCAATGCCACCCTGACGCTCCTGCTCATTCTAGTCAGCGCGCCCTTAGCCTTTCCGTGGTGGGTGCTCATTGCGCCGGTGCTCATGTGGGCAGTATGCATGGCAAAACGAGTCGAGCCCTCACGGATCACTGCAAACTCCCTCATTGCAGGCAGCGATGGTGACTCTTCTACGGGCTGGTTCTCTGCCTCCCCGGTTTCGCAGATAGTGCTGCGCCCTCAGGTACGGGCCTGGGTGTGGGCTGCATTCGGTATAGCCATCGCAACAGCGATAAACATCGTGGTAAGCAAGCTGTGGGATAAGGGCGTGGGCATCGTAGGCGCCATAGTCACGTTAATTGTCTTGCCACTGGTGGTCGATTCAGTCCGCAGTTCGTTGAAAGATGCGGTGGCCTTTGGCGTGTCCCGTACGGCATGGTCCAAGGCGACGTTATTGTGCACCGAGATTCCGGTGGGCTTGGGAGCTGTCACTGATGTGGTGATGCTCCTGCGAGCTGGAAAGCTCGCAGGATTCACCATCGTTCCCCTTGCAGTGGTTGCTGTTCTAGTGAGCTTCGCGATCACCGACAAAGAAACATGGCCCTATACGGCTGTCACGGCCGGAGCGATTGCTGCCGTGTTGCTTGCATGGCTACTTAACGCTGACATCTCTGTGTGGTGGGCGCTGGCCGGGATGGGCGTCCTCTACTTGGCATGGGCAGCAGCGCTTCCGCGGATGGCACACAAAGCAAACGTGTTTACGCCGGGACTCATGGGCTGGTTCGGGGTGCGTTAGGTGCAGTCCATAGCGCGGCTCTAAAGGCACGTTTGAGTGGACCTTTAGGTGGTAAAAACCTGCAATGACGTGCATATTTGTGTTTCTTTGGGGCCGTGTGTAACTTTATATGAGTCAGCGCGACCGACAGCGCCCCACAGGAACTAAGGTTCTTGAAGAGAGGCGGTAGGAAAACAGGCCCTGACAACAAATATTTTCTTTACTCGCAGTACCGCGTTTCGCCTAAGGCGGGCCGTGTGGCTGTGTGGTGACGATGTCTGAGAACTCAATAGTGTGCCAATGTATTTTTTGTTGGTTGATTTATTCATTCCGGCCGTGTTGTGCCATATGTATGGCGCGGTTGGTGTATGCCGGATGGCGCTTTTCCTTTAAGCGGCGTCATTGTAAATAACATAAGTTGTTTGGGCGTAATTGTTTAAAATCTTCTAACGTGGCCAGCCT
>DXEO01000167.1 GCA_019114925.1 Candidatus Corynebacterium faecipullorum
TCCAGGTACGTAACTTCTACAGGGACCTGGATGCCATCGCCAGCCTTCGCGTCCGCCGGCGGGGTCGCAGTCCCGATGCCGGATTCATCGACGCTGATGTTCCAGCCCTCGATGGTATCAGGTGCACTGAATCGCTTCGACTTATCTTCGGCCAGGTCGCGGTCCGGAACCTTGGTGTCATCCAAAATCGGGGAAGCCTTGCCCACACCAGGCTTCGTCGTCTTCAGCTCGTAGATCTGGCGGTGCTTACCCCACACAGCGCGGAAATCTCAAAGCCGCAGCGGCTTCGCAAAACATTTCCCCACAAATTAGTTTAAGAATTGACAGGAAATAGGCAGGTGACGCTAAAAATTGCACCCATCTACACATAAAACCACAAGACAAATAGGGTTTTACCTGGGATCTTTAAGAATAAGTACACAAGTGTGTGGGAACTATAAATTTCCCCAGGATCGACCAGCCTGTGAAATACTGATCGGTTTCCCCGTAGGGAGTGGGGCGGTGCGGCGAGACGTCGCCAAGCAGGGCGTGTCCATCGCCGATTTATACAGTCCCGTATCGCCGCCCCCAGGCGCCGAGGACTGCACCCCTAGCTTGTCTCTTCTAGGATTCCTCGTGGACCAAATCCGATCCGCCGGAAGAGTTGGAGTCACCTTCCTCGTTGAGATTCTGCATGAGGTTGGCCTCCATCCAGGCGCGCACGGCCCCCTCAAAGCCCTCGGAGTCTTCTACTTCCTGAACAACTTCATCAAGGTCCTGCGCGGTGAGGAACTTGGTAAAGGAGGAAACTTCCAGCTTTTCATCGCGGTTGAATAGCCCGTCTTGGTAGACCACGACGTAATTCTGTGGCAACTCCGGCTTTGAATTGGGGCAGCCTTCGGCACCGGCAGGCTCCACCACGGAGACCTCCGGCGGCAACGAGGCCATGAGGGCGACGTGGGTGCGCTCCAAAAAGTCTACGTCCTTGGCGCCCTCTTCCTTGGCCGCCACGTAGTCCTTCGAAATCGCGCGAGCCTCCTCCGGGTTGTAGACACTTAAGAACTCACCCGTGCAGCCCACGAAGAAGTTGCCATTGGTGCTTACCCCGCTGACATGCTCCCCTCCCTGACGCACCAGCATTGGCTTCTGAGAAACGGTGGCTGCGCGTCCCTCATCGCGCAGGGTCTGGCGGTAGATTTCCGCCAGGACACGCTGCTCATGGGAAGTCGGATCAATCATGATGGTGATCGGCGCCGAGTTCGCTGGGTTCGGCTCCGGCTTGGGCTCGTACCCGGAGCAGGCGCTTAACGACGCCCCCACAACCCCCACCAAGGCCACCCCAACAACGCGGGAGAAGGTGCGAGAATGTGCAATAAGGCGGGGCATCAGAATCGGGCGCAATCTTTCTATTCAACCGGACATGCAGCACACATGTCGCTGTTCTTCAGGGTTCTCAGTCCGCAGCGCTGGGCCGCAGCATCTGGCTGAATCTTACACACCCCGCTGGCCAGACGGCGGTGTGGCTCTCCCCGATAGCAAGTGACTAGACTAATGCGCGTTATGACTAGCGCTATTACTGAAACTTCCGTTCGCGACGCGCTCACCCGCGTCGATGACCCAGAAATCGGACGCCCCATCACGGAGCTCGGCATGGTGAAGTCCGTGACTGTTACCGGTTCGGACGTGGACATCGAGCTTTATCTCACCATCGCCGGCTGCCCGATGAAGGGCACCATCGAGTCCAATACCCGCGCAGCCGTGGCGGAGCTCGACGGTGTCGGTAACATCAGCATCTCCATGACGCCGATGAGCGACGAGCAGCGTAAAGAACTCAAGCAGAAGCTACGCGGCGGGCAGGCTGAACCAGAGATCCCCTTTGCCAAGCCCGAGTCCACCACCCGCGTTTTCGCGGTGGCTTCCGGCAAGGGCGGCGTGGGCAAGTCCTCCGTCACGGTGAACCTGGCCGCCGCCTTGGTCAACAAGGGACTCAAGGTGGGCATCGTGGACGCGGATATTTACGGCCACTCCGTGCCTAGCCTACTGGGTTCTACGGCAGGCCCCACAGCGCTTGACGACGAAATGCTGCTTCCCCCCATCTCCCACGGCATTAAGCACATTTCCATTGGCCAATTCGTGGAGGGCAACGCGCCCGTGGTCTGGCGCGGGCCGATGCTCCACCGGGCCCTCCAGCAGTTCCTCGCTGACGTCTTCTGGGGCGACCTGGACGTGCTCCTGCTGGACCTGCCGCCGGGTACTGGCGACGTTGCCCTGTCGGTGGCCCAGCTCATCCCCAATGCGGAGCTGCTGATTGTGACCACCCCGC
The DNA here is from genome assembly GCA_019114925.1 of Candidatus Corynebacterium faecipullorum. Lineage (GTDB taxonomy): Bacteria > Actinomycetota > Actinomycetes > Mycobacteriales > Mycobacteriaceae > Corynebacterium > Corynebacterium faecipullorum. The sequence continues at coordinate 2,303 of DXEO01000167.1, forward strand.
AAGCAGCCGCGGCCGAGGTGGCTGAGCGCGCCGGTTCCATCTCGCAGCAAACACGCCAGCGTGTGGCCGGGGTGATTGAGAACATGGGTGCGATGGTCATGCCGGATGGCTCCACCATGGACATCTTCGGCTCCGGCGGCGGCAGCGTGGTGGCCGAGCGCCTCAGCGTCCTGCTGGGCCACGAGGTTCCCCTGCTGGCCAGCATTCCGCTCGATCCGAGCCTGCGTGCGGCTGGCGATGCCGGAACCCCCATCGTCATCTCCGCGCCCGACTCCCCCGCCACCCAAGCCATCAACAAGGTGGCCGATTCCATTGCGGTGCGCTCCGATTCCCTCGTGGGAAAGAAGCTCGGCTTGGGTGTCACCCGCAAAGGCTAAAAACCTTTAGGTGACATCCTCCCAGGAGGAGCTGCGCTCGCCGGCGGGTGCATTCCCACCGCGCGGGGGCTGCGTCGTTTTAGCCGTCTTCTCCCCCGCCGGCTGCTGTGCTCCGGCGTTCAGATCCGGGTAGACCTGCGAATAATCAAAGGTCGGCCGGCCAGTATTCTGCTCCGGCGCTGGCTGCGCCGGAGCCTGCCTCGCGGGCTGGTTGTTCATGTCCGCGTCGTGCTCATACGGGCTGGTGCTCTTCTTGATGTCCTCAGCCATCTTCTTCGGGTTGAAGTCATCCCAGGCGGAATCGTCGCCGTCGAAAAGCGCCTTGGTGATAACCCCGCGCGGCCCCATACGCGTCCACTCCGCCGCCTGACTCAGGGGCACCCGGAGGTCATCGAACTCCGCGCCGAGACCGCTCATCTCACCGTTGAGCTCCGCCTTGGCGTTCGCAATGGCCTTGCGCGCCGCGTAGATAGCCGCACGGACATCCATGATCACACCGGGCAGGCGTTCGGGACCGATGATGACGAGGCCGAGGAGGACGATGACAAAGATTTCTACCCAACCAATTGAGGAAAACACGAAACTATCTTAACTACTTAGCTAGTGGTGACTGGGCGACGGGCGCGCGGAAGGCTTCGGTCTCTTGCTAGCCCCGCTGGTTGTGCCGGATGGCGCGCACGACCATTTCCACCTTATCCAGGAAGTCCTGGCGTGGCTGGTGCGCAGGAGCTTCCGCATCCGGCCCGGGCCCTACGCCCTGCTGAGCAATACCCGCGAGCTTCGCCATCAGCGAGTCCGGCGCCTTCACATGGGATTCCACGCTGCATTCACGAACCCACTCGGCGGCATTGCGTTGGTGGTGAATATCTGCCCGGCATTCCGGGCAGTGCACGAGGTGGATGCGTACCCGATGGGCGTACTTGGCTGGCATTTCGCCGTCGACAAAAGCGACGACCGCCTCGGGCCCCAAATGACCGATAGTATCTGCCCGCTGGGCGCGGGCCTTTGCCTTATCGCGGACTTTGGCTTGGGCCTCGGTGAAGAACCCGGACAGGCTCAGGGAATGGCCGTCGCTGCTATGTCCTTCTGCTTTCACCTCAACGTCACCTCACCTCAGTGCACGCTCTTCTACATCGGCCTAGTGCCGAGCTGCAGAAGTCTAGCCCTCTAAGATCCAAACGCTGCCCAGTCTAGCGGGTACGCAGCAGGCTGCGCGTGTCTGCGTTTGTCTGGGCTTCCTTTTCCAGCGCGGCGCGCAGCTGGGAGCGGCCGCGGTGGATGCGCGAACGCACGGTGCCCATCTTCACGCCGAGGGTTTCAGCGATTTCGTCGTAGCTCATGCCCACGACATCACAGAGAACGACGGCCACGCGGAAATCCGGCGCCAGGTTATCCAGGGCGGACTGCAACGCCGGATCAAGGTTGGCCACCGTGTAGGCCTGCTCCGGGGTCATATCTGTACCCGGGACGCGCTCATAATCCTCCGGCAAGGCCTCCATGCGGATCTTGGAGCGGTGACGGACCATGTCCAAGAAGAGGTTGGTGGTGATGCGGTGCAGCCAGCCGCCAAAGGTTCCCGCTTGGTACTTATCCAAGGAGCGGAAGACGCGCATGAAGGTCTCCTGCGTGAGGTCTTCGGCATCATGCTGGTTACCGGAGAGGCGATAGGCCAAGCGGTAGACATCATCGGCGTGCTCGGCCACGAGTTCACCCCACGAAGGCATCTCGGCCTGGCCGGCGTCAAATGCAGCGGTTCCGGTCAATTTCTCAACTTCAGCACTGGCAGCATGGCTGCCAGTGGCGGAGGAATCGGTGGAACGGTGAGCGTGCTCAAACTCGCGCTGCTGTGTGGTCATGGCGAATATCTTTCTATAGTGAGCGTCGAAACTCCAGCCACAGCCCTGTGAGCAGCCTGTGAATCCGTCACACCTCTTACATGCGCTTCTTGCGTCACAGCTGAGGAGGGTTGCGGGCGATTCTCTCTACGCAACCTCAGTGATTTCACTATGGTTTTCTTTTGTGACTACTACGGCTTATGACGCAATGTGTACCTATATCGAATCCACCAGCGAGGTCTCCGAGGTGCTCGCCGGCGCCCGCGCCCATGCGGAGGAATACGGCCTGCCAGCCCCGGATGAAGCCACCGGCCAGCTGCTCAGCACGCTCGCGGCGGTCTCATCCGGCACCACCTCCCGCCCGCAAGCGGTGGCGATTACTCCAGCAGCATCCGTCGTGGGCCTCTACTTGCTTGCCGGCATGCCGGAGAACGGAATCCTCACCTGCATCGATCCGGAGGCCGAGCACCAAGCCAGCGCCAAGCGAGCCTTTCGCGAGGCCGGCTACTCCCCTAGCCGTGGGCGCTTCTTACCGTCCCGCCCCCTCGACATCATGGGCCGTCTGGCCAATGACACTTACCAGGTGATCTACGCCGAGGTCCCCGCGCTCGACATGCCTGCGCTGCTCAAGGCTGCTTGGCCGCTGCTACACCAGCACGGCACCTTGGTGTTGGCCAATGCGCTTCTCGACGGCACCGTAGCCGACCCCTCCCGCACTGACCGCGACACCGCCGCCGCCCGCGACGCCGACGAATACGCCCGCTCCCTCGAGGGCGCAGCCGTCACGCGCCTGCCCTATGGCGCGGGCTTGACGCTCATCACCAAGCTGTAGTCTCCACCATGCACTACAAAACGGCGTGGAGTGGACTTCACTCCACCCGCACGCCCGCTTAGCGCCCTGCGCTGTCTTCTGGCTTAAACCTTGACGTTCTTACCCACGACTACCACGCCGCCCTCGGAAACCTTAAAGCGCTCCTCATCGCGCTCGCCGTCCACGCCGATAATGGCACCATCACTGACCACCACGTTCTTGTCCAGGATGGCATGGCGAACTACCGCTCCGCGGCCAATGCGCACGCCTGGCAGGAGGACGGAGCCTTCCACCGTCGCGCCATCCGCCACGTGCACGTCCGAAGCCAACACAGAGTTGCGCACCGTGCCGCCGGAGACGATGCAGCCCGGAGCCACCATCGAGGACTGCGCAATACCGTTCTGTACAAACTTCGCCGGCGGGAAGTTGGAATCATCCGTGGAGTGAATCGGCCACGAACGGTTGTACAGGTTGAAAATCGGGTGGACCGAAATCAGGTCCATGTGCGCCTCATAGAAGGAGTCGATGGTACCAACGTCACGCCAATAGCCATGGTCACGCTCCGTGGAACCGGGCACCTCATTGGCCATGAAGTCATAAACATGCGCCTGCTCACGCTTCACAAAATGAGGAATGATGTTGCCGCCCATGTCATGCGCGGAGTCCTCATCCTTTTCGTCTTCCAGCAAAGCGTCGATAAGCGCCTGCGTGGTGAATACGTAGTTGCCCATGGAGGCATAAGTCATGTTCGGGTCGTCCGGGGTTGCCGGAGGATTGGCAGGCTTCTCGACGAACTCCGTAATCGTGCCCATCCCATCCGCCTGAATGCAACCAAAGGCAGAAGCCTCCGAACGCGGGACGCGGATGCCCGCCACCGAGCAGTCCAGGCCAGTCGCGATGTGCTCCTCCACCATCTGCGCCGGGTCCATGCGGTAGACGTGGTCGGCGCCAAAGACGATGACGTAATCCGGCTTCTCGTCGTAGATCAAGTTCAGCGACTGCAGAATGGCATCAGCCGAACCGTTGTACCAACGCTTACCGCGGCGCTGCTGGGCGGGCACGGAAGCGATGTACTGTGGGGTCGGGCCAGACAGGTTCCACGCTTGGGAGATGTGGCGGTCCAAAGAATGGGACTTATACTGAGTCAGCACCGCAATCTTGAGGAATCCAGCGTTGACAAGATTGGACAGCACGAAATCGATCAGGCGGTAGGAACCGCCGAAAGGAACGGCGGGCTTAGCGCGGTCTTCCGTCAGGGGAAAGAGGCGCTTTCCCTCGCCGCCGGCAAGGACAATGGCAAGGACATTTGGAAGGCTTCTCACACCACCCAATTTATAGACGTTTTCTACATCGCGCAGAAGAAGTGAGTTTGTTTCTACCCCCCATTGTCCACCTCACACCTCCCCCGCTGCTTTCCGACGAACCACCGCACTGACCTGTCCGTCAGTGTTTAGCGCGCACTGTGGATAATCCGTATTCTGGCGAGTATGAGAGCCGGAATATTTTCTAAGGAGTATCCGCCAGAGATTTATGGCGGAGCGGGCGTCCACGTTGCAGAGCTGACACGCTTCATGCGGGAGATTATTGATGTCTCCGTGCACTGCATGGGTTCTGAGCGCAATGAGAAAGACGTCTTTGTGCATGGCGTCGATCCAGCGTTGAAGGAGGCCAATGCCGCCGTGCAGACGCTGTCCACTGGTCTGCGCATGGCCAATGCCGCCTCCGATATCGATGTGGCTCACTCCCACACCTGGTACACCGGCCTCGGTGGACACCTTGCGGGCCGCCTATATGGCATCCCCCACGTGGTCACCGCACACTCCCTCGAACCGCACCGCCCTTGGAAGCGCGAGCAACTCGGTGGAGGCTATGAGATCTCCTCATGGTCCGAGAAGAACGCCATGGAATACGCCGATGCCGTCATCGCCGTATCTGCCGGGATGAAAGACTCCATCCTGGAGGCCTACCCCCGCATCGACGCCGACAAGGTCCATGTAGTCCTTAACGGCATTGATACTCAGGTCTGGCAGCCGGGTGAAGCCGCGGTGCTGGATAAGTTGGGCGTCGACAAGCAGCGTCCCATCGTTGCCTTCGTGGGCCGGATTACCCGGCAAAAGGGCGTCAAACACCTGCTGAAGGCTGCCCAGAACTTTGATGCAGACATTCAGCTTGTGCTCTGTGCTGGCGCGCCGGATACACCAGAGATTGCAGCAGAAACCGAAGCCCTCGTGGAAAAGCTGCGCGCTCAGCGTGACGGCGTGTTCTGGGTCAAGGACAAGCTCTCGCGCGAGGAAATCAAGCAGGTTTATTCCGGCACGGACGTTTTCGTGTGCCCCTCTATTTATGAGCCGCTGGGAATCGTCAACCTCGAGGCGATGGCCTGTGGCACCGCGGTTGTGGCTTCCAATGTGGGCGGCATACCTGAGGTCGTTGTGGACGGCGAAACCGGCGTTTTGGTCAACTATGACGTAAATGACGAAACCACCTTTGAAGCTGATTTGGCTGCCGCCGTGAACCGTGTCGCCGCCGATAAAGAGCTGGCACAACGCTTTGGTTCCGCCGGCCGCCAGCGCGCCATCGGGGACTTCTCGTGGGCTACCATCGCGCAGCAGACCGTGGACATTTACCGCTCGTTAATGTAGGAAGGACTGCCGTGACGCATAAAGATTCGCACCATCGCCCAGAACTTCACTTCGTTCCCGATAGCGGGATCCTCGACGCCCCCGCAGGAATCGTTCGGGACGGTCATACCTGGCACCTGTTCCACCAGTACCGTCCTGATGCCGGCCAGCCTGCGCGCTGGGGCCATTCCACCTCCGCGGAAACGGCCTTTGAGTGGCTCGACTGCGACGACGTCCTCGCCCCCGTCGGCGGCGAGTTATCGCTGCGTGCAGGCTCCGTAGCGGAAGGAAAGGACGCTCTGAACCTGTACTTCACTTCGGTGACGTCGGTGGGTACGAGTGTGCGCTTGGCGCGCTACACCGACTACACCGATGAATGCATCGTGTCTGATGACCCTTCGGCTCTCGACCCAGACGTTGTCCGCTTCGGGGAAGCCGTGGGCGCCCATACCAATTATGACCGCTTCCGCTCGCCCTCCGTGGTCCCGGACTGGGCCAAGGAAGACCGCGAAGAAGGGCACGATGGCTGGCTCATGCTGGCACTGACCGGGCATTCCGACGCACCCGTGCCGGTGATCCTGGACAGCCCCAATGGCGAATCCTGGACGCTCCTCGGCCCCTTGAGCTTCGAGGGTGATCCTGGTTTTGAGGAGGGTGAGGTTCCGGCCACCTCCCCCATCCCGCCGGTGGTTTCACCGCGTCTGGTACGCCTGCGCGACGAGGTGGATAGGGAAATCTACGATGTCCTCTTCGTGACCTTGGAACGCGAGGGCCGCGATGTCTCCGGCTATATCGTGGGCTGCCTTGATGGCACCGTGTTCACCGTGGCGAAAGGCTTCCAGCGCGTGGACTTTGGCCATGACTTCTCCCGTCCGCGCAACACCAACACCACGACCGGAACGATTCCGCAGGAGTGCCGCTACGACCGCGCAGTCATCCTCGGTCTGCTCAACGGCAACGGCCGTGGTGATGACGCCACCAAGCACCCCTCGTGGGAGGCCGAGGGCTGGGCGAATAGCCTGTCCCTGCCGCGCGCAGTGACGCTACAGGGTGGCGTGCTCTACCAGACCCCGGCGGAGGGGCTGCCGGATGCCGTGAAGCTTTCGGATTACGCACAGTCCTGGACGGGAGTTCTCGAAGTACCTACGGGTTCGAGCGTGACCGTGACGCTCAAGGACGGTTCTGGCGATACCGCTGCGGTCATTCGCCATACTGGTGAGGAAATCAGCCTGGATCGCTCCATGTCCAAGGCCTTCGATAACTACTTCAAGGACTCCGCTCCTGCGGTGGCGCGGCTGGCTGAGGGGGATTCAGATACGCTCACCGTCATTCAGGATGGTGCCAGCGTTGAAGTCTTCGTCGATGGCGGTTTGGTGGCTATGAGCTCCCGCGTCTACTTTGATGGTGGTTGCTCCGCCATCGAGGTCAGCGCAGAGGGCGAAGCTGTCATTGAGCAATCGTGGAGCCGCAAGGGAACCAAGCGTTCCTAAGAGCATCAGGCGAAATTATTGAAGGAGGTCCGGATGTCCGGGCCTCCTTTTCTGTGCGGTTATTTCGCTTGTCCGCCGTTCGTCCCCGCCGCCCTTCGCGCTCACCGAAAGCCTCACACAGCAGCCTCCGCGCAACGCCGGTGAGCGCGAAGGGAGAATGCGGCGAAAGTCCGGCTCGATGTAAACACCCGCGCCCTTCGCGCTCACCGCGGACCACAAACTTCCTCCACGCCCACTCCCGGTGAGCGCGAAGGGTGGATTTGGGGGAAGGATTTGAAGGGTGGGTTTGAAGGACCGCTCCGATGGAAAGGCCAAAAAGGATCGCCGTAGCTAGGCCGAACGCAGACGATCCAAGCGAGCGCGGGCCGTCACGGTCAGCGACTGCGGCAAGGAGGCCATACGCTCTGCCAGCTCTTCCGGAGTAATGTGGCGCGCGGAGGGGCTCATGCCAACCTGTGCGGCGATAGAAGCCTTATCCAAGACAATGGGGAAGGAAATATCGACCGGGTCGGCCGCCTGTTCCAAGAAACCTTCCGCCTGCGCGTAAAGGCGTTCCACCTTGCCTTCTTCCACTCCGAGGATGCCTAGGGGCTCCCGCAGCTCGTCCAGATGGCCCGCCTGCGGAGTCAGCACGATAACCTCCCCGCCCGGTGCGAGGACGCGCTGGAACTCCGCCGGATTGCGCGGGGCAAAGACCACCGAGATAGCATGAATCGAATCATCCTTCAGAGGAAGGCGCTCCCACGCATCCGCAACCACGGCGCCAACTCGCTCATGTGACTTGGCTAGGTGCTTAGCCGCATGCGTAGAGATATCGAGGCCAACACCGCGCGCACCCTCAATCGAGTCCAGTGTGTGCGCGAGGTAGTAGCCCGTGCCCGCGCCGACCTCAAGGAGCGCAGGCGCGGTGTCCGCATTCAGGCCAGCCGCGTGCTCGGCCGCATCCTGGGTCTCCAAAGAATCCTGCACCGCACCGGTAACTGCCTCCACGAAGGGCGCAAAGTGCCCCATGGCCAGGTAGGTTTCGCGGGCAGTGACCATCGCGGCATCATCGCCTTGATGCTTCAGCCCCGCACCAGCTGCCAGCGTGACGTAGCCCTGCTTGGCCACATCATAGGAATGGCCGGTCTCCGACACGAGGCGGGAAAAATCATCCGCGCCCTGCAGGGCGCTGCCATCGGCGGGATCGGCCAGAATATCGACGATATGTGAAAGCATGCTCCTAGACTAGCTAGAAACTGCTACGAGAAGTGAACCCAGCTCCGCAGCTTCTTCTTTGCTGAGCTCAATAACAATGCGCCCACCCCCGTCAGAAGGAATACGCATGACGATCTTGCGGGACTCCTCTACCGCTTCCATCTCTCCACCAGTGGTACGGGGCTTCATCGCTGCCATATTGAGTCTCCTTCGACTGAGTTTTGTACGTCCCTCTAGTCTAGCCCTTTTTCGGCCGACGGCGGCAGGCCCGTTCCCACGAGCTTCCCCGCAAGGTCTTTTAAGTACTCATACAAGGACGAGTCAAAGGGTTAGGCCGAAGGTTCGGAAGAAGCATCAGACGACGTCGCCGGCGCGGCTTTTAAACGGCGCTCCACCGCAGCTAGTAGAGCATCCACCTGGTCCTGACGGTAACCTCGAGCGACGACGTCGAAACGCATGTCGTCGAAGCGCCCCTCGTCAAGGGCACGCAGATTTTCATAGTTGATGTCCACAGCCTTGTCAGGAGCCTCCATGACAGGCCCCCGCCCCACCAAGCTTCCCCACGCCCACGTGCCAATAATCACGAGAGCAATGAGGACAACGATCAGCAGAATCCAGGACAACATGCGCTAAATCTTACCCAGCAGCGGCAGGCGTTGGGCAACGGGCCCGACCACGCCCGCGCGGGAGAGGATGGTGCGCGAAACTACATCGGCCATCGGGGATAGCTCGTGAAGCGGTCGGTTGCGGTGGGTGCGAGTGCCCAGGTCTACCTCAGCGATGGCGTGGGGGCCATAGCGCTTGGCGACGTCTATCAGCAACCCCGCCTCCACCCCATAGCCCGCGACGAAAGGCAAGCCCAAAGCCGCATCGCGGCGAATCGCATACTCCCCTCCCAGAGGCTGATCGATGTGCGCGAGCTCTGGGAAGAACATGCGCAGCAGCGGCTTGGCGCTCAGCTCTGTGACCCGCCCGCCACCAGTGGGCTGACCGTTCAGGCTGCGCGCATAGCGCGCCTTGACCAGCCGCACGTGGGGATCCACAAAAGGTTCACTCAGCGCGGTCACCATGCCGGGGGCGGCGGATTCTAAATCCGCGTCGATGAAGACGACCACCTCACCCCGGGCGGCGGCCACCCCGCGCCACAGGGACTCGCCTTTGCCAGGCTGCGGCGGCTCCTCCACCACGTCGCGCCAATTACATACCCGCGCACCGGCCGCGGCTGCCTGTGCCGCGGTCTCGTCGGTGGAGTCGGCGTCGATGACGATGACCTCTAAAGGCTCATCCGCTAGGCAGGCGCGCACCACGTGGGCGACGGTGCGCTCCTCATTCAGCGCAGGGATCACTACGGAAACACTGACAGACATGGTTTAGGCGAGCCCCCGGGTCGTCGCCAAGGGCGCCATGTGCCCCTGAATAGCAGCGGTCATGCGAATGACATCGAGTGTCGGGGCCACCTCATGCACCCGAAAGGCCGCCACGCCGCGCGCTGCCGACCACGCCGTCGCCGCCAGAGTGCCAGCGACGCGCTGGTCCACGGCGCGGTCGAGGGTCTCCCCCACAAAGTCCTTGTTCGACAACGCCATGAGCACCGGCCAGCCCGTCGCCACGATCTCATCGATGCGCCGCAACAACTCCAGACCGTGGAAGGTGTTCTTGCCAAAGTCGTGCGTGGGGTCGATGAACGTCAGCTCCTCCGGGCAGCCGAGGTCGGCGGCGCGCTCGGCCAGCCGCGTGGTCTCGGTGATGACATCGCCGACCACATCATCGAAGTGCACACGATGCGGTCGGGTGCGCGGAGTCACGCCACCGGTATGCGAGCACACGTAGCCCACCTTGTGGTGGCCAGCCACCTCGATGAGCTCCGGGTCCCAGCCGGCCCACGTGTCGTTGACCAACCCGGCACCGGCGGCGATAGCTTCCTCTGCGACTTCGGCGCGCCACGTGTCCACGGAGATCAGCGCCTCCGGGCGGCGGCGGTGCAGCTCCGCGATGGTGGGCACGACTCGCTCGATTTCCTCGGCCGCGTCGACGTGCTCACCGGGGCCGGCCTTGACGCCCCCGATGTCGATGATGGAGGCGCCGTCGCCAAGCGCCTGCTCAGCGCGCTGGATTGCGGGGTCGAGCTCGAAGGTGGCGCCCTTGTCGTAGAAGGAGTCCGGCGTGCGGTTCACAATCGCCATGACCCGCGCAAGGTTGGGGACAGGGCTCACTTGTTTTCTTGCTCCCGCACGCGATTGTCCGACATCACCTTGTGCGCGGCCAGGATGTGAGCGACGGCTTCGTCGATATCGTCGGTGACGAGGAAGAGATCGAGGTCCTCGGGGTTGATGAACCCGCCCTCGGCCAGGGTCTTCTTCATCCACTCCACCAGGCCTGCCCAGTACTCGGTGCCCATGAGCACGATGGGATAGTTGGTCACCTTGCCGGTTTGGACCATGCACATGACCTCGAAGAACTCGTCCATGGTGCCCATGCCGCCGGGCAGGCAGATGAAGGCCTGGGAGTACTTGAGGAACATGGTCTTGCTGGCGAAGAAGTAGCGGAAGTTCAGACCCAGATCCACGTAGGGGTTCAGGCCTTGCTCGTGCGGCAGCTCGATGCCGAGGCCCACAGACAGCCCGCCAGCCTCATGCGCGCCGCGGTTGGCTGCCTCCATGATGCCGGGGCCGCCGCCGGTGATAACGGCGTACTTGGCTTCTACCAGGCGGCGACCCAAGGCCACGCCCAACTGGTAATTCGGGTCATCCTCCGGGGTGCGCGCAGATCCGAAGACGGTCACTGCCTTGGGCAGCTTGGCCAGGGCGTCGAAGCCGTCCACGAACTCGCCCTGGATGCGCAGGACGCGCCAGGGATCGGCGTGCTGCCACTCATGATCCGCGCCGGACTGCAGCAGGCGCTGATCAAAGGTGGAGGACTGCTCTCCAGCAGTGCGTACGAGAAGAGGTCCGCGCAGAGTACGCAGTTGCTCAGGCGTCATGGTGGTCTTATCCCTTCAGGTAGTTCAAAAGTGCGGTCGAGACTTCGGTGATCTGGGTGACGGGTACTTGCTCGTCCTTCTTATGGGCAAAGCCCGGATCACCAGCGCCGAAGTTGACGGCTGGGGTACCCATCTCGGAGAAACGGGCCACATCGGTCCAACCATACTTGGCGCGGACGTTGCCGCCGACGGCGTCGACAAGCGCGCGTGCTGCTGGCTGGCTCAAACCGGGCAAGGCCGCACCCGCGATGTCATCGACCTCCACGGTGATGTTCTCGTGCTCGCCGAGGACCTCCATCAGGTGCTCCATCGCTTCTTCGGAGCTGCGGTCGGGGGCGAAGCGGAAGTTGACGAACATCCAAGCCTCGTCCGGAATGGTATTGGTGGCCACACCGGATTCGAGGTGGACGATGTTGAGGCCTTCTTTGTAGGTGCAGCCGTCAATCTCGACGTCGCGCGGCTGGTAGTTTGCCACGTTAAGCATTACCGGCGCCAAGGTGTGCGCCGCGTTGGAGCCGAGCCAGGCGCGGGCCGAGTGCGCGCGGGTGCCGTGGGCGGTAACGCGCACGCGGATGGTGCCCTGGCAGCCGGCCTCGATCATGGCGCCGGAAGGCTCGCCCAGCAGCGCGAGGTCCCCCTGCAGCCACTCCGGGTGATCCTTTTGCAGGTGGCCCAGGCCGTTGAATTCGGTGGCGACCTCCTCACCCTCATAGGCGATGACCGTGAGATCGTGCTTGAGCTCATCGGAGTTGTACAGCTGCGCAAAGGCGTTGAGGTAGACGGCCATGCCGGACTTCATGTCCACGGTGCCGCAGCCATACATGATGCTGCCTTCCTCCGACATGGTGTGGGGCACGTTATCGGCCAGGGGCACGGTATCGATATGACCGGCGAGGACCACGCGGCTTTTAAAGCCCCGATTCGTGCGGGCGCAGACGGTGTTGCCGTAGCGTTCCACCTCTACCTTGTTCTGGTCCAGACCACGCAGGGCCTCTTCGACCGCATCGGCGATCGCTTGCTCGTGGTGCGAAGGGCTAGGGATATCCACCAGGGCCTTGGTCAGCTCGATGGGATCGGAGAAGAGATTTAAAGTCACAACCCGCCATGCTAGCGCCCCCGGTTGCTTAGTGCATTGCGTAAAGTACTTCCCGTTGCAAACAATCAACAGCGTTGAAGGTGATTTCCCTATGGCTGCGGCCACTCAACTCAAAACCCGCCACCTCACCATGATGGGCCTCGGCTCCGCAGTGGGCGCGGGCCTCTTCCTAGGCGTCGGCCTAGGCATCCAGGTCTCCGGCACCTCCGTTCTCATCTCCTATGCGGTGGCCGGTGTGCTCATCGCCTTGGTGATGTGGATGCTCGGTGAGATGGCCGCCGCGCGTCCTTCGTTGGGCGCTTTCTCCACCTATGCGGGCCAAGCCTTCGGGCCGTGGGCCAGGTTTACGTTGGGCTGGATTTACTGGTTCATGCTGGTCATGGTGATGGGCGCGGAGATTACCGGTGCCGCGGCTATTATCTCCAACTGGTTCGGGGTGGACCCCTGGATTCCAGCGTTGGTGGCCGTGATTCTCTTCGCCATCGTCAACTTTGCCGCCGTGGGCGGCTTCGGCGAATTCGAGTTCTGGTTCGCCATCATCAAGGTGGCCACCATCGTGGCCTTCCTCGGCGTCGGCGCGCTCATGGCTCTGGGCATCCTGCCGGGCATGGATCTCTCGGTGGCGGGTCACAACTTCACGGAGAACTTCCTCCCTAACGGCGGCCCCGGCTTTGCTGCCGGCCTGCTCGCCGTGGCTTTCGCTTTCGGCGGCATCGAGCTAGTCACCATTGCCGCGGCGGAATCCGAGGACCCAGCCCACAACGTCGCTACTGCGGTGCGCGCCATCATCGTGCGCATCATGGTCTTCTACATCGGCTCCATCCTGGTCATCACCATGGCCTTGCCTTTCAGCTCTATCCAGGACGCCGATGTGGCCGCGGATTCGCCCTTCACCCTGGTCCTTGCGGCCGCGAAAATCCCTTTCGCCGCTGGATTCATGGAAGCGATTATTGCCCTGGCGCTGCTGTCCGCCTTCAACGCGCAGATCTACGCCACCTCCCGCTTGGTCTACGACATGGCTAAGGACCACAGCGCGCACCACGTCTTCTTGAAGACCAACGCCTCCGGCTCCCCCATTTATGCGGTGGTGCTCTCCATCATCTTCGCCTTCGCGTCGGTGGCCCTGCAGTACTGGAACCCGCCGGGACTCCTAGCCTTCCTCTTCAACGCGGTGGGCGGTTGCTTGCTAGTCATCTGGTGTTTCATCGTCGCCTCCTACATCAAGCTGCACCCCCAGATGAAGGCCAATGGCGAGCTCACTACGCTGCGCGTGCCGGGCTTCCCGTGGCTGCCATGGATCACCGCCCTGGCACTGGTGGGTCTTACAATTCTCATGCTTTTCGACCCGTCCGCCCGCAACCAAGTCCTTGCCGTCCTCATCCTGACCGTGACCCTGGTTGTGATCTTCCACCTACTCCCGGGTAGCTCAAGGCACGCGGCAGACGCTTAACTGCTAGGGTGTGGTCCTATGACTTCAGCATCCGCACGCGGCCTGGCAACCATTACCCACGACGGCACCGTCCTGGACGTCTGGTTCCCCGCAGTTCACACCGATATCTCTGTAGAAGCCAGCGGCACCGAGCGCTTGGAGGAGGTTCCGCAGCAGTTCGCTGACCTCGTCGGCCCCGACGAAGAGCGCGGTGTCGCCCGTATCGCGGTGGAGACCTCCATCAAGGACCTAGATGAGGCTCCCGCCGACACCTACGACGCTTACCTGCGCCTGCACCTGCTCTCCCACCGCGCAGTCAAGCCACACGGCCTGAACGTAGACGGTATCTTCGGCAAACTGGCCAACGTGGTGTGGACCAACTATGGCCCTTGCGCGGTTGCCGATTTCCAGATGGTCCGCGGACGCCTCGCTTCCCGCGGACCGGTCGTGGTCTACTCCGTCGATAAGTTCCCGCGCATGGTGGATTACGTTGTTCCGTCCGGCGTGCGCATTGGTGACGCCGACCGCGTCCGCCTGGGCGCCCACCTCGCGGAGGGCACGACCGTGATGCACGAGGGCTTCGTTAACTTCAACGCCGGCACCCTGGGCGCCTCCATGGTCGAGGGCCGTATCTCCGCAGGTGTTGTCGTAGGCGATGGCTCCGATATCGGCGGCGGCGCCTCCATCATGGGCACCCTGTCCGGCGGCGGCAAGGAGGTCATCTCCATCGGTGAGCGCTGCCTGCTCGGGGCAAACTCCGGCGTGGGCATTTCGCTTGGCGACGACGCCGTCGTCGAAGCCGGCCTCTACGTCACCGCCGGTACCAAGATTACCGTCTTTGGCAAGATTGCGGAGGCCCTGGGCCTGTCTGAGGGCGACACCATCAAGGGTTCCAAGCTTTCTGGTGTCTCCGGCGTGCTGCTGCGCCGCAACTCCGTGACCGGTGCCGTCGAGGCCGTGGAGTGGAAGCCTGAGGCAGTGTCCCTCAACGAGGACCTGCACAAGAACTAGGCTTAGCAGTGCTCAGGCCCCCGTCTTCTGCGGGGGCCTTTCGCGATCCCACGATTAACTCCCCAGCCAAGCCCCTGCGCCACGGGCACCCCTCGATGCCCAACCGCCTAAAGCCGCGGCCTAGAATGCTAAAGGTGACTGCTCAAAATCATTCCTCCTCTCGCTCACTTGGCAGCGGCTTGAAGGTCCGCCACCTGACCATGATGGGGCTGGGCTCCACCATTGGTGCCGGCCTTTTCTTAGGCACCGGCGTTGGCATTTCTGCTGCCGGCCCCGCGGTCCTCTTGGCCTACCTCATCGCTGGGTTCCTTGCCATCCTGGTCATGCAGATGCTCGGTGAGATGGGCACGGTTATTCCCGCCTCCGGCTCTTTCTCCGAATACGCGGAGCACGGCATCGGCCGCTGGGCAGGATTTACGCAGGGCTGGATTTACTGGCTTGCCACGGTCGCGGTTCTGGGCGCGGAAATCACCGGCGCGGCCGGGTTCATCGGCGCGTGGTTTAACTGCCCGCCCTGGATCCCCGCAGCCATCTGCGTGGCGCTCTTCGGAACCATCAACCTGCTGCGGGTGCGCTTGTTCGGCGAGTTCGAGTACTGGTTCGCCTTCATTAAGGTCGCCGTCATCATTGCTTTCCTAGCCATCGGCGCGCTCCTCATCTTCGGCCTTCTCCCCGGCCACACCTTTATCGGCACGTCCGTCTTCCTTGCCGACGGTTTCATGCCCAACGGCCTCGGTGGTGTGGCCGCTGGCCTCCTCGCCGTAGCCTTCGCCTTCGGCGGCATCGAAGTCGTCGCCATCGCCGCGGCGGAATCCGAGGACCCCGAGAAGTCCCTCGTCAACGCAGTGCGCACCACCATTACGCGCATTTCGGTGTTCTACCTGGGCTCTGTCCTCGTTATCACCTTCCTCCTGCCCTATTCTTCGCTCGGCTCCGCGCAGTCTGCCGCCGAGTCACCGTTCACCATGGTCTTGGACCGCGCAGGAATCCCAGGCGCGGCAGCCATCATGGAAGTGGTCATCGTCCTCGCTCTGCTTTCTGCTTTCAACGCGCAGATCTACGCTTCCTCCCGCATGATGCACTCGCTGGCTAGCCGCGGTGAAGCCCCCAAGCTCTTCGCCGCCACCGACCGTCGCGGCGTGCCCACCGCGGCCATCGCGCTGTCTGTCATTCTTTCCGCGGTGATGGTTGTTCTCAACTACGCGGATACCGGGTGGCTGCTGTCCTTCATGCTCAATGCCGCTGGAGCCTCGCTACTCATCGTGTGGGTCTTCATCGCGGTGAGCCAGCTGCGCCTGCGTCCCCAGCTCGAGGCCATCCACCCGCTGCCGGTGCGCATGTGGGCTTACCCTTACCTCACGTGGTTCGCCCTGGCGCTCTTTGCGGCCATTGCGGTGCTCATGCTTAGCGACGCCTCCGCCCGCATCCAGCTCTTCTCCGCCGCAGCCATGTTCGCGGTACTCGCCATCGCCGGCGTCATCAACGCCAGGGCCCGCGGTATCGCCCCGACCTCTCGCCTGCCCCTGCCGACGGCCGAGGAGCTGGAGGCCCGCTAGCCCCTCCCTTCGCGCTACAGCCCCACTCCTCCCCGCTGCTCCTCGCAGCCGCCCCACCCCTTCGCGCTCACCGCCCCACCCCCTTCGCGCTCACCGGCGTACGACGTAGCGCTGTTTCCCGCTTCCCCGTAGCCGCCAAGGGCATGGCGCGTGAAATCCCCTCCCCACGCGCCCTTCACACCGCAGCTCCACC
>DXEO01000168.1 GCA_019114925.1 Candidatus Corynebacterium faecipullorum
TCCATCTTCGCCATCGGCATCATGCCGTACATTACGGCGTCGATTATCGTGCAGCTGCTGACCGTGGTTATTCCCCACTTCGAGCAGTTAAAGAAGGAGGGGCAGTCCGGTCAGGCCAAAATGACGCAGTACACGCGCTACCTCACCCTGGCGTTGGCACTGCTGCAGTCTTCGGGCATCGTGGCTCTGGCGGACCGCGAGCAGCTTCTGGGGCAAGGCGTGCGTGTCCTGGCGGAGGACCGTAATTTCTTCACCCTCATCGTGCTCGTTATCACCATGACCTCTGGCGCCATCCTCGTGATGTGGATGGGTGAGCTGATTACTGAAAAGGGCATCGGCAACGGTATGTCGCTGATGATTTTCGCCGGTATCGCTACCCGCCTTCCTACCGACGGTGTTAACATCCTCCAGAACAATGGCGGCCTGGTCTTCGCCATGGTTCTCGCGGGCCTCATCTTCCTCGTCGTGGGTATTACCTTCATCGAGCAGGGCCAGCGTCGCATTCCGGTGCAGTACGCCAAGCGCATGGTAGGACGCCGTCAGTACGGTGGTTCCTCCACCTACCTGCCGCTCAAGGTCAACCAGGCCGGCGTTATCCCGGTCATCTTCGCTTCCTCGCTGATCTACATGCCGGTGCTCATCACCCAGATCGTTAACTCCGGTTCCGCGGGCGCATCTGATAACTGGTGGCAGCGCAATGTCATCGCGCACTTGCAGTCGCCGAGCTCCTGGCAGTACATCGTCCTCTACTTCGTGCTCACCATCTTCTTCTCCTACTTCTACGTTTCGGTTCAATATGACCCGGCCGAGCAGGCGGAGAACATGAAGAAGTATGGTGGATTTATCCCGGGCATCCGCCCGGGCCGACCGACCGCCGAGTACCTAGGCTTTGTCATGAACCGTCTGTTGTTCGTCGGCTCGATCTACCTCGCGGTTATCGCCGTCCTGCCGAATATCCTCTTGGATCTCGGAATCGGCAGCGCTGGTGCCGCTGGTACCTCCGCTTTCGGTGGTACCGCCATCCTCATTATGGTTTCGGTGGCCTTGACCACGGTCAAGCAAATCGAGTCCCAGCTCCTACAATCCAACTACGAAGGACTGCTTAAGTAATGCGTTACGTACTCCTTGGCCCTCCCGGTGCCGGCAAGGGCACCCAAGCCGCTCTCCTCAGCGAGAAGCTCGGCGTTCCGCACATCTCCACCGGTGACCTCTTCCGCGCCAACATTGGTGAGGGTACCCCGCTCGGCGTAGAGGCCAAGTCCTACATTGACGCCGGCAAACTGGTGCCGACCGACGTCACGGCTCGCATGGTGGAGGACCGTCTCAACCAGGATGATGCCAAGGATGGCTTCCTTCTCGACGGCTTCCCACGCACCGTGGAGCAGGCCGACATTCTGGAGAAGCTACTCGCTGACAAGGGCCTGAAGCTCGATGGCGTCCTGAACTTTGAGGTATCCGAGGATGTCGTGGTCGAGCGCATGCTTGCTCGCGGCCGCGCGGATGACACCGAGGAGACCATCCGTACCCGCCTGGGCGTCTACCGCGAGGAGACCTTCCCGCTCATCGAGCACTACGGCGAGGCCATCATCTCCATCAAGGCGGAAGGAACCGTTGAGGAGATCAACGAGCGCACCCTTCAGGCAATAGGCAAGTAATCTGCCAACCTAGCCATGGCTTTTCGACGACGCACCAAGACCATCCCCGCCCGTACACCGGGCGAGCTCGACGCTATGCAAGCTGCCGGCGAAATTGTCGGCCGCGCCCTGCAGGCCGTGCGGGCCGCCGCGGCAGTGGGCGTGAGTACGCTCGAGCTCGATGAAGTAGCCGAGCAAACCATTCGGGATGCCGGCGCCGTTCCCACCTTCAAGGGCTACGGCGGCTTTCCGGGGTCTATTTGCGCCTCCGTCAATGACGTGATTGTCCACGGCATTCCTCACAAAGACCTCCTCCTGGCTGAAGGAGACCTCGTCTCCATTGACTGCGGCGCCACGCTCGACGGATGGGTGGGGGATAGTGCGTGGACGTTTGGTGTGGGCAAGCTCAGCCCTGAGGCACAGGCGCTGAGCGACGCCACCGAATGGGTCCTACACGAAGGCCTCAAGGCCATGGTTCCCGGCAACCGGCTTACCGACGTCTCCGCAGCCCTCGAGCAGGCCACCTACCGCGCCGAGGATAAATTCGGCGTCGAGCTATTCATCGTCGATGGCTACGGCGGCCACGGCATTGGCCGTGAGATGCACGAAGAGCCTTACCTGGCTAATGAAGGTAAGGCGGGGCGTGGTCCCACCATTCAGGAGGGCTCCGTTCTCGCGATTGAGCCGATGCTGACCCTGGGCACCGAGGACAATGAAGTTCTGGACGATGATTGGACAGTCGTGACGCTCGACGGTTCACTCTCTGCCCACTGGGAGCACACGGTAGCGGCCACGGAAAATGGTCCTCGCATCCTGACGCAACGTTATTAAAACCTGTGTCCTGGGTAGGCAATTTACCTTAAGAAGGTTTATACTTTTTGGCATGTCTAAGATTCGCTCCCTAGTTGGTGCTCGCTCCCTACGTCGCGCCACCGCAATTGGCCTGGTAACCGCCACTCTCTCGGTTGCTCCGGCCGCCAACGCACAGACGGTTCCTTCGATCGATACCCTGGCCTCCGACGTTCAGACCCAGCTTGATGAGTTCGCTGGCCAGACCCGCGAGAACGCGTGGAATAGCCGCAACCAGATGCTGGAGGCGCTCCAGAGCGTCAACCCGCAGGCGGCTGACGCTCTCCGCCCGGTTATCGATGGTGCCATCGAGCTGATCTTCCCGGGTCTGATTGACCAGAAGAACGCTGAGATCCGTGCCGCTCGCGAAGCTGAGGAGCGCGCCCACGCTGAGCAGGTTGCTCGCGAGAAAGCGGCCGCTGAGGAAGCGGCCCGCAAGGCCGAGGCCGAGCGTCAGGCCCAACGTTTCGATGTCGGCCCGTGCCCGGCAGATGCACGTATCTGTGTGGACCGCGATGGCCGCCGCACCTGGCTGCAGGACGGCAATGGCAACGTCACCTACGTCGCGCAGGGTATGTCTACCGGCAAGCCGGGTGAGGAGACCCCAGCCGGTACCTTCTACATCAACCGCAAGATCAAGGACGAGATCTCCTGGGAGTTCGGTAACGCTCCGATGCCCTACGCCATGTACTTCACCAACAATGGCCACGCCTTCCACGAGGGTTCCCCGGCATACCAGTCCAATGGCTGCGTGCGCCTGACCCACCAGGATGCCGTGCGCTACTGGAATGATGTGCCGATGGGCTCCAAGGTCTTCATCTACTAGGATGTAGCGGTGAGCGAGTCACCGCTACGTAACTTCAGCCTCCCGCACCATGTGGTGACGGGAGGTTTCTGCATTTGGAAAACCCGTCTTCGCAGCGTATGCTTTAGTGTTGGTGTCTGTACGCAGCCGAAATGGCTACTAGGGACACCAGGCAGTAGACACCAAACATGCAGGTGGGGGCGTCGCCAAGCGTGGCGCGCACTTCACCAGAAAAGTAGAGGTTATGGCTAAGGAAGGCGCAATCGAGGTTGAGGGTCGCATCGTCGAACCCCTACCCAACGCAATGTTCCGCGTCGAACTCGACAACGGGCACAAGGTACTCGCCCACATCTCGGGCAAGATGCGTCAGCACTACATTCGCATCCTTCCAGAGGACCGCGTTGTTGTGGAGCTGTCTCCTTATGACCTGACCCGCGGACGCATCGTCTACCGCTACAAGTAAAGACTGTAAGCCTCCTCACCTACGGGGCGCACTAGCTGCGTCCTTTTTCACCTCAGGCTGCGATGGCCTGAGCCCACGCTGCTAAGCATGCCCACAGTTCCCCGGCACGGCCCGGGGCGAAGCGTATGCGTGGCGGGGGACGGATGAGGAGAAAACCATCGTAACAACCCGAAAGGACTAGCCATATGGCACGTCTAGCTGGTGTTGACCTCCCACGCAACAAGCGCATGGAGGTTGCTCTCACCTACATCTACGGCATCGGGCCTTCCCGTGCCAAGGAACTGCTGGAAAAGACTGGTATTTCTCCCGACCTGCGCACCGACAACCTCGACGATGATCAGCTGTCGGCGCTGCGTGACGTCATTGAGGCTACCTGGAAGGTAGAGGGTGACCTCCGACGCCAGGTTCAGGCTGACATCCGTCGCAAGATTGAAATCGGTTGCTACCAGGGTATTCGCCACCGTCGTGGCCTGCCCGTTCGTGGTCAGCGCACCAAGACCAACGCTCGTACGCGCAAGGGCCCGAAGAAGACGATCGCAGGAAAGAAGAAGTAAAACATGCCACCCAAGACTCGTTCCGGCGCGCGCCGTGGTGGTCGTCGCGTCGTAAAGAAGAACGTGGCCGCTGGCCACGCATATATCAAGTCCACCTTCAACAACACCATTGTGTCCATCACGGACCCGCACGGTGCTGTCATCTCCTGGGCATCCTCCGGCCACGTCGGCTTCAAGGGTTCCCGTAAGTCCACCCCGTTCGCAGCGCAGATGGCTGCTGAGAACGCGGCCCGCAAGGCCATGGACCACGGCATGAAGAAGGTTGACGTTTTCGTCAAGGGTCCGGGCTCCGGCCGCGAGACCGCCATCCGTTCCCTGCAGGCTGCAGGCCTCGAGGTTTCCTCGATCACGGATGCCACCCCACAGCCGCACAACGGCTGC
>DXEO01000169.1 GCA_019114925.1 Candidatus Corynebacterium faecipullorum
ACCCGATTCCGATGATCGTGAAGTCCGGTGCTGCCGGTAACATGCGTCAGATCTGGACCCTGGCCGGTATGAAGGGCATGGTTGTGAACTCCAAGGGTGACTACATCACCCGTCCGATTAAGACCTCCTTCCGTGAAGGCCTGTCGGTTCTGGAGTACTTCAACAACTCGCACGGTTCCCGTAAGGGCCTGGCGGATACCGCTCTGCGTACCGCTGACTCCGGCTACCTCACCCGTCGTCTGGTGGACGTGGCGCAGGACGTCATCGTCCGCGAGGAAGACTGTGGCACCCGCCAGGGCGTGCGTGTCCCGCTCGGTGTCGAGATTGCCGAAGGTTCCTACGACCTGCACGAGCTGTGGGAGACCTCCGCATCCGGCCGCGTCGTGGCTAACGACGTCAAGGATGAAAACGGCGAGGTTATCGCCGAGGCCGGCGCTGACCTGACCGAGGAGCTTAGCCGCAAGATCGTCAACGCTGGCGTTCTGGAGATCAAGGTTCGCTCCGTACTGACCTGCCAGACCCCGGCCGGTGTCTGCGCCAAGTGCTACGGCAAGTCCATGGCCTCCGGCAAGCTCGTCGATATCGGCGAGGCAGTCGGCATCGTGGCCGCGCAGTCCATTGGTGAGCCGGGTACCCAGCTGACCATGCGTACCTTCCACCAGGGTGGTGTCGGTGGCGATATTACCGGTGGTCTGCCGCGTGTTCAGGAGCTCTTCGAGGCCCGTAACCCGAAGAACCGCGCTCCTATCGCCTCTGTCGACGGCACCGTGTCCCTGTCCGATGAGGGCAACTTCTGGACCCTGACCATCACCCCGGATGACGGTTCCGACAACGTGGTCTATGAGAAGCTGTCGAAGCGCCAGGGCCTGGCTCAGGTCCGCCGCCCGATGGAGTCCAACCCGGATGCCATGATCGAGCGTTCGCTGCGCGACGGTGACCATGTCAGCACCGGTGACCGCCTCATGCGTGGTGCGGCTGACCCGCACGACGTGCTGGAGGTCCTCGGCCGCCGCGGTGTGGAGAAGCACCTCATCGATGAGGTCCAGGCCGTTTACCGTGCACAGGGTGTGGCCATCCACGACAAGCACATCGAGATCATCATCCGCCAGATGTTGCGTCGCGGTACCGTCATTGACGCTGGTACCACCGACCTGCTGCCGGGCAACCTCATTGACCTCTCTGAGGCCAAGCAGGTTAACGCGGCTCAGGTTGCTGAGGGCGGCCAGCCGGCACAGCTGCGCAGTGAGATCATGGGTATTACCAAGGCCTCGCTGGCTACGGAGTCCTGGCTGTCTGCGGCCTCCTTCCAGGAGACCACGCGCGTGCTTACCGACGCCGCTATCAACAAGCGCTCGGATCAGCTCATTGGTCTGAAGGAGAACGTCATCATCGGTAAGCTGATTCCGGCCGGTACGGGTATCTCCCGCTACCGCAACATCAGCGTGAAGCCGACTGAGGCCGCACGCAATGCTGCGTACTCCATCCCGACCTACGGTGATTCCATCTACGGTGACGATGGCTTCGGTGAGTTCACCGGCGCCTCCGTCCCGCTGGAGGAGGACTTCTTCTAAAGGAAGTACTCCCGCGGTCTAACCGCACACATTCGGTCTGCACAGCGGCCCCGCACCTCCTTCACGGGAGGCTGCGGGGCCGCTGTCTTTGTGCGTCAACCTTGCCAAGGCATCGCCTCGCCAGGGCCTCTGACGGTCGACCCTAGGGCGGGGTT
Source organism: Candidatus Corynebacterium faecipullorum (assembly GCA_019114925.1). Lineage (GTDB taxonomy): Bacteria > Actinomycetota > Actinomycetes > Mycobacteriales > Mycobacteriaceae > Corynebacterium > Corynebacterium faecipullorum. The sequence continues at coordinate 1,727 of DXEO01000169.1, forward strand.
AGAGCCAGCCGTTGTCCTCGACCGCGGCGATGTCGCGCACGCTGTCGTACTCAGTCGCGGCGTGGCAGACCTCTACCTCGCGCTGGGTGAGCGGGTTGGGCGGACTAAAGAGGGCTCGCTCGGCCAGTCCCGGATCGATGACGCGGTGGCCGGCGTGGATGCGTCGTACAGCGTCGGCGAGGGAATCCGGCGGGGTATCCTTCATGATGAAACCGGAGGCCCTGGGCGCCAGTGCGCGCTGCAGGTAGCCGGTGCGCCCGAAGGTGGTCACGATAAGAACCTGGGTCTTGCCGGCTCCCAGCAGCCCTGCGTCGCGCAGCTCTTTGGTCGCGTGCAGGCCGCTGGTGCCAGGCATCTCAATATCCATGATGAGCACGTCCGGCCGGCACCGGCGTACCTGGGAGACGACCTGCGCGCCGTCGGCGGCCTCGCCCACGACCTCGAGGTCTCCCTGCAGGCTCAGCAGCGCGGCGAGCGCCCCGCGGACCAGGTTCTGGTCGTCAGCGATGAAAACCTTGATGGGGGCCTTGGCTCCTAAGTCTTTAGTCATGGCATTTCCACCTCAATCTGGGTCCCTCGGCCTGGTTGGGAAGTGATGCCCAACGTACCGCCGGCGTCTTCGACCCGGGCGCGCAGGCCCGCTAGCCCGTTGCCCGGGGAGATCGTGTGGCCGATGCCGTCGTCGCCGACGACGAGACGTGTGGGCGTGACCTCGATCCAGGCCTGGCGGGCCCGGGCGTGCCGGAGGATATTGGTCGTGGCCTCTCGTACCGCCCAGGCATACAAGACCTGATGCTAACCGGCGAGCTCTTGGGCGCGGGAGGGCTCCGGGACACGGGTGGCGATGCCTGCGGCGTGCAGCGCGTTTTCGGCATTGGCTAGCTCCACCACCAGCTGAGGCTGGCGCAAAGCGGTCACGGTGGCGCGCACCTCGTCCAGAGATGATCAGGTCAACTCGCTGATGGCGCGCAGCTCCTCCTCGGACTTTTCCGGAGCGAACTGGAGCTGCCGCCGGGCCAGCTCGGACTTGAGGTTGATGACGGTCAGGGACTGCCCCAACAGATCGTGGATGTCGCTGGCGATGGTCTCGCGCTCGCGCGCCAGCCGGAGGCGGCTCTCGGCGCTGCGCTCCGCGGCCTTCCTATCCTCGAGGCTCTTGTTGAGCACCATGAACGCCGGAGTGTACACGGCGAGGCCGGCCAGGACGAAGGCGTTCGGGGGCTGGAAGATGATCAGGAGGATTACCGTGAAACCGGCTCCGCAACCGACCATGGAGTAGCCGGTACTCCCGGGCATGACGTAGAGGAAGACGGCCATGAAGTAGGGCAGGAAGACCAGTACGTACCAGCCGATAAGCGGTAGGAGGGCTAGCGGACCGACCAGCAGGACGGCGCACCAGACGAGTGCGAAGAGGGGCAGGTCCCAGCGGGGTACTGATGCGTGGTAGCCAGAGCCTAGGGCGTAGGCGAGGGCGAAAAACACAAAGCCGGCAGCGACGGTTGCTAGGGCTGTTCCGTTGAGTTCTGAGAACAGGAAGGGCACGAAGGAAAACAGCAAGAAGACGAGCCAGATGCTGCTCTTGGTGGCGTCGCTGCGGGAAAAGTGCATGAGGCGGGTTTAGCGTCCCTTCCGGCGGCGGTTGAGCAGTATGAAGGTGATTACGAAGATAGCAGCCCAGGCGGCGATGTTTGCTAGGGCATTGGGGAGGGCTACTTCGTGGTAGTAGGGTTCGTCGGAGATTATTTGTACCCCGTCTGTGAGGGGGTAGTTGGCTAGGGCGTTGGCGCCGTAGAGGGGCGTGAAGCGCCCGAAGTCGAGCATACCGGCACTCAGCGGCATGAACATGTTGGCGGCGAAGGCGAAGACCACGATGAGCGTGGAGCCTATCGTAATCGCGCTGTCGGAGCGGAAAAGCTCCCCGAAGGCCATGCCGTAGACGCCGAAGGGTAGGGAAACGGCGATGCAGAGAAAGAAGCAGGCGGCCCACGCGCTCGCGGTCATGGTGGCACCGGTCAGGGCACCGGCGATGAAAACAGCCACCACGGGGAGGGTGCAACGCAGCGCCAAGGACAGCACCTGGGCGGTCAGGTAGTAGCCCGGGGTGGTGGGGGTAAGCGCTAGTTGGCGGCCCCAACCACTGCGGCTTTCCACGACCGTGCCTCCGGCCGCCGCGGTCGCGGCGATGACCACGCGGTCGGCGTAGCGCTGGGCCTCCTCGAGGTAGTGGGTGGCGAAAATGATGGCCTGGCCTTCCTGTGCCTGGTAGCGCAAGGTGTGCCAGAATTCGTGGCGGGCGTAGATGTCCATGCCGGTGGTGGCCTCGTCCAAGATGAGGAGGTCGGGGCGGGCAGGATTTCCAGCGCGAAACGCACGCGTTGCTGCTCTCCGCCGGAGCACAACCGGACCTTACGGTTCTGGATCTCAGTCAGCCGGGTCTCCTCCATGACTTCGCGCACGACCTCATCCAGTGGCGCGGACCGCGGATGCAGCCCGGCTATAGCGCGTACGGTCTCCTCGACCGTGATGTCGGGGAGAAGTCCGCCGGACTGCATCATCGCGCCCAAGCGCGACGCCTTCGCGGCCAGGGCGGGCGGCCCGCCAAAGAGCTCGATGGTGCCGCTGGTT
>DXEO01000170.1 GCA_019114925.1 Candidatus Corynebacterium faecipullorum
TGAACGTCACGTTGCCAGCGAAGGAAAGAATATAACCGCGCTCAAGGGCTTCCTTGGCCACATCGAGTGGTGAGGAGAAACAGTGCAGCATGACCTTCGGTACTTCCGCGCACTCCTCCAGCACGCGCATGAGATCCTCATCGGCCTCACGGTTGTGAATCATCAGTGTCTTTCCTACCTTCGCCGCCAACTCAGCGTGCCAGCGCAGCGCTTCCTCTTGGACTTCAAGGGGTGCGGTGCGCTCCGGCTCGTGGTGAATCCAATAGGTATCCAGGCCGGTCTCCCCAATGGCCACGCAGCGTGGGTCCGCTGCCATCTCGCTCAGGCGCGCACGGGCGGCCTCATCAAGTTCATGAGCCTTCGTCGGGTGAATCGCACACGCGGCATACACGTTGTCGAATTCCTGCGCCGCGGCCAAAGCCTTCTCCGCCTCCGCTAGGCCGTCACCCACGGTGACGATGCGCCCAACACCAGCAGCACGAGCGCGTTCGACGAGGTCGGCATCGGCGTCGCGGCAGGAGGCGAGGTGCGTGTGGGCGTCGATAAGCTGGCTCAAACCTTCGGCAGGAACGGGCGTAGGGCGTGGCTTCTTCTTAGACATGGCTGCGAGTGTAGTCTTGCGCGCATGATTATCCGTGAAGCGACGGACGCCGACGTCCCCGCGATGACCGCCACCTTGAACTGGGCCATCCGGGAGACCCACTTCATTTTTCGTAGCGAACCCGCCACAGTGGAAGAGCGCACCGAGTATCTCCACCAGCTGCGCCGCGACAACTGTCCTTGTTTCGTGGCTTTCAATGATGACGGCACGTACTTGGGCTGGGCTCTCTACCGCCCCTACCGCGATCCTAAGGTTTGGCTGGGCTGCTACGAGACGACGATCTACGTTGATCCCACCGCCCACGGCCGCGGGGTAGGCACGCGCTTGCTTGATGCAGTAGTTCAGCATGCCCACCAGGCGGAGCAGGTCCATACGCTGCTAGCCCTCATCGTGGCGGACAACGCCGCATCCATCAAGTTGCATGAAAAGTTCGGCTTTGCCACTGTAGGAACGTTAAAAGAAGTCAGCTGCAAAGCTGGGCGCTGGATAGACCTCACCCACTTGCAACTCATGGTTTAAGGAACATCATGCACGTTCGTCCCGCAGAGCTTGCCGACGCCCCCGCAATCTCCGCCATCTACAACTCCGCCTCCGCCGCGAAACCAGCCACCAACCTGGTGACCTGGCAAGAATCCGTAGAAGACCGCGAAAAGTGGCTGGCGCAGATGGACAAGGACGGCTACCCGGTCTATGTCGCCGTCGATGACGATGAGATCGTTGGCTGGGCCTCCTACTTCCAGTTTGTCACCCCAGCTATCTACTACGGCACTGCGGAGGACTCTATCTACATAGCGGAGTCTGCGCGCGGCAAGGGTGTGGGCAGCGAGCTTATGGACACGCTCATGGATCACGCGCAAGAAAATGACTACGTGGAGACGATGATTACCTACATCGTGGACACCAACGAGTCCTCCATTGCCCTGCACAAGAAGTTCGGATTCGTGGAAACTGGCCGCATGCCCAATATCCACACCAAAGATGGCGTGCGCCTCGGCCTAGTGCATCTGCAGCGCGACTTCGACCGCTCCTAAAGTAGCGTGATTGCCGCCCCACCCCAGTGACGGTACTGCCATTGTTGCCAAAGATCTGGCCAGATCCTGAGGCGAAGTGGGAAACTTTGGCAACAACGGCGACTACGGCTTAAGCAACTCACCCTGCGCTACACGGTCACAGAAGGCAAACGCATTAAGCCGACGCGGCCTGAAGCGGCACAATATCGTCCAGCTCAGCAAGAATTTTGCCTTCCGCGACATCCAAGTCGTAGTGAGTCTGCAACCCCAGCCAGAACTGTGGGGACATTCCAAAGTACTTAGCTAAACGAAGGGCCGTATCCGCAGTAATAGCCCGTTTTCCGTGGACGATTTCGTTGATTCGCCGAGGCGGAACCCCTATCGAAACGGCGAGTTTGTGTTGGGTAATCCCCATCTCCTTGAAAAAGTCCTCCATAAGGATTTCACCCGGGTGCACTGGGGGGAGCTTGTTAGTGGTAGTCAACGATCTCAACCTCCTCTGGCTCTAAGGCGGTCCATCGGAAGTATACCGTTAAGGATTCGCTAGGCAGCGAGCTCGTCGTCAATGTAGACCCGCCTGGTCGCGCGCAAACCCGCCACCAGCATGCAGAGGCTGAGCACCATCAGCGCAATCAGCACGGCTATCCAGTTACCGGTAGCACCGCGCACAACGCCCACGAAAAGCGGCAGTAATCCCGCCAAGATGTAGCCACCTGGCTGGACGAAACCAGAAAGGCGCGCGGTCGTCAGCGCGCTCCGCGTGCGGGCGGTCAGCAGCGCCAGCGCCAACGGGAAACACATACCGCCGATCCCCATCAAACAGGCCCAGGCCAGTGGGGCGGCCTTGGCAGCCACGAGGACCCCACCCCACCCAGCGCAGGTGCACAGCGCCAGCACAATAGGTACGGGCGTTAGGCGGTCCAGGCGGGAAATAAGCCACGGCATGACAACGCCGCCGGCAATGTTGAAGACACCAATGACGGCAAGTGCCACACTGGCGGTGTTCTCGCTCACGCCCTTCTCCAGCAGCATGCGTGGCAGCCATCCCATTTGGACATAGGCCATGGAGGACTGCAACCCGAAGAAAAAGAGCATGGCCACCGCCGTGGGTGAGGTGTACATGGGCTTTGGCGCGCCCGCGCCATCAACTGCACCGTGGGCCACGTCTTTGCCAGCCTGCGGGAGGACTACTATCCACGCCACCAGCTGTGCGATGGCCGGCAGGCACCAGATCCACAGCGCACCTTGCCACGTGCTTTGCGTCACGGCGGACAGCGGGCCGAGGGCACTGGACACGCCCAACATCGTGGTATAGGTAGTCATCAATGCCACCAGCGTGCGGCCCGAACCATGTTGCTTGATCCACGCTGGCAGCAGGATATTCGCCAGTGCAATTCCGCCGACAACGCACAGGGTCAGGGCAATAAAGAGCGGGAAGCTGCTCACCCACGGACGCAGCGCTAAACCTACTACGAGGGCCAGTGTGCCGCCGGCCAAGGTACGGCTGAGCCCGACCCGCCGAGCTATCGGCACGGCGGCCAACCCCATGCCGGCGAAGCACAGGCCAGGTAGAGCGGTGAGCAAACCCACCTGCCCCGAGCTGATTCCAAAGAAGTCCTGGATCTGCCCCAGCACCGGGGCCACGGAGGCAATGCCCGAGCGCAGGTTCAGCGCGGTCAGGCAGACAACGACAAAGAGTAGGACGGGCGCCAGGGAGCGCCGAAACGCCGACCCCACTCCTACTACTTCTGTACCGGGGCCCACTCTGGGCCGGTCTCACCAAGCTCCGGATCGAGCTTAGCCACCAACGGCTTCGGCTTCTGCAGCGCAGTACCCGGAGTAATGTCGACACGCTTCCACGCAGCCTGCTGCGCCGAGTAGTCACCGGTGATGATCGGGTACGGGTGGTTCTCCGGCGGGAGGTCAACGCCAACGAGCTCGACCGGCATATCATCCACCACGTCCTCAATGCGCGGCTGTGCGGCCCAGACGCCCTCACGCCCCAGGGTCTCGTGCACCTTCTGCGCGGTGAAAGGCAGGAACGGGGTCAGCATCACGTTGCAGTCGGAGACCACCTGCAGTGCGGTCCACAACACGGTGGCCAGACGCTCCCGCTGATTCTCATCCTTGGCCAGCTTCCACGGCTCCATCGCAGCAACATAGGCATTTGCCTCGCCGACGACGTGCATGATGGCGGTCATGGCCTGCTTGAACTTGGACTGCTCGAGGAATTCCGCGGCAGTAGCGAAGGTTTCCTCTGCGAGGGACAGAATATCCTTATCCGCTTGCTCCAGCGCCGCAGGGGCTGGTACCTCGCCGAAGTTCTTGTGCGCCATCGATACGGTGCGGTTGACCAGGTTGCCCCAGCCG
>DXEO01000171.1 GCA_019114925.1 Candidatus Corynebacterium faecipullorum
CTTAAAACAAGAACTCGACGACTACGCACAACAACAAACCAAAGCCAAGGACGCGGACAACACCGACACTAATGCCGGCACCGACGACATCCCCTTCTAAACACCCACCGTCGTTTCAAACGACGACTGCACCGCCACGGCCCAGCCAAGCTCTCCCCAACTGCTAGCATTGGCACCGGCCGGTCTTAGTCATGCCCGTTAGGATGGAGTGAATGCGGATATACATTGCTTCAGTACCCGTCGACGATGTTTCCCGTGCGCACGACTTTTATGTCGATACGCTCGGGTTTCGAGTCAAGGACGATGTAACCCACGGAGACTTTCGGTGACTCACGGTCACCAATACGGAAGGCCGAGGGGATATAGAGCTCCTGCTCGAGCCCAAGGCCCACCTCGCGGCCAGGGACTACGCAGCAGCGCTCAAGGCTGACGGTATCCCCGTCCCCAGTGCCTATCCGCAGACGTGGAAAAGGAATATGGTGAACTAACTGACAAGGGAGTGCATTTCACTATGGCGCCTACCGACATCGGTCCCTCCATCATCGCCGTCTTCGATGACACCATAGGAAACCTCATCCAACTGGTACAGCTCAAGAAATAGAGAAAAGAGAATGTCACACTCGTCTTCTTCCTTCGCCATCATCGTTGCCCTGAGCACCGTATGTGTGATGTCGCTGACCGCATGCGGCGAGCGTGGAGCGAACACAGCATCGGCGCCGCAGTTCAGTGCAGTTCCGTCTAGTTCCACCGCCGCCAACGTGCCGGCACAGCCCAGTGACGCGCAGGCCAGCTCCGCACCGCAAGAAAGCCACGCCGCTACATTTGCGGGTATGGGGACGGCTGCGCTTGATGACCAACACCACATGCCGGAACGGCTGGGTGGCCTCACTCCAACGGACGTGCGTGTAGGTGCTCACGACGGCTTCACGCGGGTGGTAGTTGACCTCGAAGGAGAAGGTGAGCCGGGGTGGTTCACGACTTATACCGATGATCCGCGTCAACAGGCATCAGGTTATCCAGTTGAGGTAGAAGGAAACGCTTTTCTCAATCTGGGGATCGAAGGAACCCCGTGGCCTTCCACGCCCAAGCTAGAAGAAAAATATATGAAGCCGGGAGTTACCCCCGGTACTGGTGTGGTGAGCGAAGTTGTCTACACGACCTCATTCGAGGCACAGACCCAATTGATCATTGGCCTACAGAAGAAGACACCGTACTCGGTGACATTCCTGGAGGAGCCTAAACGCCTCGTACTCGATTTCCAAGACTAACCCGGGCTGGGAACGATAAGAGCCCTGCCCCCATGCAATGTCTGCTGGGGGCAGGGCCCTCGAACTAATAGAGCTTGCTGGTAGAGCTCCTAGCTGGCTTGAGGATTAGTCCTCCTCAACCGGAACCAGGGAGATCTTGCCGCGATTATCAATGTCGGCAATTTCGACCTGAATCTTATCGCCAACGATGACGACGTCCTCGACCTTCTCAATGCGCTCGTCGCCGCCCAGCTTCGAGATGTGTACAAGACCATCGCGACCCGGGGTCAGGGAAACGAAGGCACCGAAAGCCACGGTCTTCACCACGGTGCAGAGGAAGCGCTCGCCTACCTTCGGCAGCTGCGGGTTAGCAATGCTATTCACGCGGTCGATCGCAGCGTCAGCTGCTTCACCGGTAGCGGCAGAGATATAAATCGTGCCGTCTTCCTCGATGGAGACATCGGCACCAGTTTCCTCGGTGATGGCGTTGATGGTCTTGCCCTTCGGGCCAATGAGCTCACCGATCTTGTTCACCGGGATAGTCACCGAGGTAATGCGCGGTGCCAGGCCCGACATCTCGTCTGGGCCCTCGATGACCTCAGACATCGTGTCGAGGATGGCGGCACGGGCGTCGCGGGCCTGTTCGAGGGCGTCGGCAAGCACGTGCGAAGGAATGCCATCCAGCTTGGTGTCCAGCTGCAGGGCGGTGATGAACTCGGAAGTACCGGCGACCTTGAAGTCCATATCGCCGAAGGCATCCTCAGCACCGAGAATATCGGTGAGTGCAACGAACTTTTCCTTGCCATTAACTTCACCAGAAACCAAGCCCATGGCGATGCCTGCCACCGGTGCCTTGAGCGGAACGCCCGCGTTGTAGAGGGACAGGGTGGATGCACACACGGAGCCCATGGAGGTAGAACCGTTGGAGCCAAGTGCCTCGGAAACCTGGCGGATGGCGTAGGGGAAGTCCTCGCGGGACGGGATGACCGGCAGCAGCGCGCGCTCAGCCAGCGCACCGTGACCAATCTCGCGGCGCTTCGGGGAGCCCACGCGACCGGTCTCGCCAGTGGAGTATGGCGGGAAGTTGTAGTGGTGCATGTAGCGCTTGGACTCCACTGGGGTCAGGGAATCGATCTGCTGCTCCATCTTCAACATGTCCAGGGTGGTCACACCCAGGATCTGGGTCTCGCCACGCTCGAAGAGAGAGGAGCCGTGCGCCCGCGGAATAAGATCAACCTCCACGCCGAGGTCACGGATATCGGTCACACCACGGCCATCGATGCGGAAGCCCTCGGTGAGGATCTTGCTGCGCACGATGTCCTTCATCACAGCGTTGAAGGCGTTGCGGATCTGCTTGGAAGCATCGGCCTCGTCGAGGTCATCAAAATCTTCAATAAGCTTAGCCTCGACCTGCTCCATGTACTCATTAGTGGCGTCATCGCGGTCCTGCTTGCCCGGGATGGTAAGCAGCTTCTCCAGCTTCTTGGCGGCTGCCTTTTCGACGGCCGCGTAAACATCATCACCGTAGGGCGGGAAGAGCGGGAACTCCTGAGTCTCCTTGGCTGCACGCTCCGCCAGACCTGCCTGTGCTTCACACAGAGTCTTGATGAAAGGCTTAGCAGCCTCCAAGCCCTCAGCCACGGTGGATTCCTGCGGAGCCGGTGCGCCTTCCTTGATGCGCTCGGCTACGTTCACACCAGCGCCGGCCTCGACCATCATGATGGCAACATCGTCCTTGCGGCCCTTCTTCACGATGCGGCCGGCAACAACCAT